>LNEO01000198.1 GCA_001465015.1 Deltaproteobacteria bacterium Ga0077539
CTTCAGTTCGAGCGCGAGCGAGAACGCCTGCCGAGATAGACCGAGTGACCGCGGCAACCGGCGTCTTCGAGGCACTATGCGCGGCAGCTCGCTGCCGCCCCCCTGCTGTCGTCGTATGGGAGTAGATGCACCCAACGACGATTCATCGAGCGCTGGGTGTGGAGGGGCGACGAGCGGCTGCTGTTCGATCGCGGAAACACCGCGAGCCAACAAGCCCATGGCGGTCGACCGCGAGGGCTCGGAGAAGACCAGACGCCCGGCGACCGCCCCGAATACGTACTCGCCCTCTGCGAGGACGGTTTGTCGTGCAACCCTGGCTCGGTTGTAGAACGTCCCGCTCGCGGACGTATCGGTCAGGACGAATCCTGCGCGCCGAAGGAGGATCCTGCCGTGCTGCTTCGAGACCGTGACCGAGCGAAGCACGATCTCGGACGACGTCGAACGCCCGACGACGCACAACGCCGACAACCACTCGGACTCGACGCCGTCGAACACGAACCTCGCCGTCGGCATCTCGCGCGCGAGCGCCGTCGCACCGATCGCCAGCCACTCCCAAGACCCGAGGATCCCGAGCGCGAGCGGAGCCGTGAAGTCCTCGGGCGGCGCGAGCGACGCGGGGTCGAGCGACGAAGAACGGACGAAGCACAACAGCCGCCCGCTCGGCAAAATGGCAGGCCAAACGCCGAGCAGCCACAGCCTCCAGAGCGCGTCGAACGGCGAGGGACCTTCGCGACCGTCCAAGAGCCACTCGATCTGGCGAGCGACCAGCATCACCGCGGGGCAGAGCGAGTCGATCGCGCCCGCAGAGAACACAGGGTTGCGGCTCAGCGACTCGAGCCACGCTTCGCTGAGCGCCGCGTCCCACGCGCCGCGCTGCGCCTGCGAGACCCTCGAGGACCCTCGTCGCGCTTCGAGCGCCGCCGACGCGAGTTTCGACAGCGAGAGCGCGTCGCAGCTGCGATCGTTTTCGGGCCAATCGCGCCAGGCCTCGCGCCACGCCGTGTAGAACTCCGAGAGCGAATGCGTCGTCACGACCGTGACGACCTCCTGCGAAACTCCCGACGGGACGCCCGACCTCAGCGCAGCGAAGAGCTCTTGCGCGAGCGCCTCGAGCTCGAACCGAGCCTCCTGCCGTCCCTCGACGAGCGAGGCGTCGGGCGAGAGCCATCGCGCCTCGCGCAACGTCCTTAGCATCGCGTCGATCGCAGCCGTCGCCGCGACCATTCGACCGTCGTACGCATCGGTGGACATCGGCTGAGGTGCCGCGATTGTCGCTCGAACAACGACCTCGTTCGACGGTCGCGCCCCGAATCTCACGCACGATTCGAAGGCGCGAGATCGAACCTCACTCGATCATCGTCGCGGTGTTCTCGCTGTATTCGAGGCGGGTGGACTGCGTGTCGACCGCGCTGAGCGACGGAGGAAGATCGACGACGAACGACACCTCGCGTCCGTCCACGGGATGCGCAAACGCGATCCGCCAGGCCCGCAAGAGATACCCGAGATCGCCGGGCACCGCGTCGGGACGCACCGCGCCGCCCGCCGCGTACAGGGGATCACCGACGAGCGGGTGCCCGATCGACGCGAGGTGGATGCGGATCTGATGCGGCCGACCCGTGAAGATCCGCACATCGACGAGGGTCTCTCGGCCTCGCGCGACCACCGTCGCGATCGAGCGCGCTGCGCGTCCGTCGGCCCGCGCAGCAAAGACCTCTCCGAGCAGCGGGTGGGGCACCGGGCCGATGCGCGTCGTGATCTCGCGCGCGTCCCAGTCGGGCGCGCCGGTGATCCTCGCGCGGTATCTCTTGTCGACCGCGTGCTCCCGCAGCGCCCGCGTGAGCGCGGCGCGCGCGAGGTCGGTCTTGGCGAACACGACGAGCCCGGAGGTGCCCCGACCGAGTCGATGGACAGGGTCGGCGCGAGGGTGATCGTCGCGCACGACGCTGAGCAGCGTGTTGTCGTGAAAGTTTGCGCCGGGCAGCGTCGGCAGGCCGCTCGGCTTGTCGACGACGAGCAGATGCTCGTCTGCAAACACCAATCGGTACGACCGATCAGCGTTGGGCTCGACCCACGGCGGCCGTCGCCAATCGACTCGTTGCCCGAAGCGAACGAGCTCGTCCGGGTCGGGGCGGCGGCCATCGACGTCGATCTCGCCGGCGACGATGCGCGCTCGCCATGTGTCCGCGTCGCTGTGGAGATAGGTCTCGGCCATCCACTGCGCGAGCGGCCTGCCCTCGGCGGCCGCTGGAATCACAGCGATGTACGTGTGACCGCGGTTGGTGACGGTGCTTGTCACGAGCGGCGCTCCGCGTCAGCGCAGCTCGAGGCGCACGATGAAGTCGCCGTTGTCGCCGCTGTTGTTGCCGTCCACGTTGACCGCCACCATCTGATTGGCCATTCCAATCACGACTGTGGCCGACTCCGCGTTTCGAGCGCCGCCGCCAGCGTTGGTGCACCGGTCACCGGGGCACGCTCCGAGGCCATAGCGAAGCACGAGGTCCCAGTTGTCCATGGGCGTCGCCGGCGTCGCGGTGATCGTCAGCGTCCCGGTTTCGACGGCGCGGACCGCGGCGACGACCTCGCGCCCGTCTGCGTTGCAGCCCGTGGGACCGGTGCCGTCGTTGTTCGTGCCGCTGCGCGACCGAAGCGTGATCACCTGGCCGCGCCGGATCGGAATCGTGACGGGCGTATTCGCGCAGGCCTCGACGAACGCGGTCGGCTCGGTCTGGCATGCCGCGCTGCAACCATCGCCACCGACCATGTTTCCGTCGTCGCACGTCTCGGGCGAGTCGAGCATCCCGTTGCCACACGGGGACATCATCACGCACCCCGCGCCCACCCGCATGAAGCCTGGGTTGCAAGTGAAACCGCAGTTGGTCCCATCACACGTCAGGATCCCGTTCGCGACGGGAGCGCAGGCTGTGCAGCGCGTTCCGCAGCTCGCGACGCTGTCGTTGGCGACGCAGGTGGCGCCGCAAAGATGCTGACCCGAAGGACACGTCCCCATGCCACACGAGCCCAGCATGCACGTCCCGGCGCTGCCTCCGTCAGGGGCGCTGCAACGATTGCCGCAGCGGCCGCAGTGCATCGGGTCGGACAACGTGTTGACGCACGAGGCGCCGCACAACGTCGAGCCCAAGGGACATGCGCACGTCGTGACCAAGCAAACCTGCCCCGCAGCGCAAACGGTGTTGCACGCGCCGCAGTGCATCGGGTTGTTCAACGCGGGCACGCACGTGCCGCCGCAGTCGCGCGTGCCCACGGGGCACATGCAGGAGCCCGCGAGACAGCTCGCTCCTCCGCGGCACGCCCTGCCACAAGCACCGCAGTGCGAAGAGTCAGACAGCGTGTTGACGCAGGTGCCCGAACGATTGGTCGTGGGTGGGAGGCACACCACCGAGCACGAACCCATCACGCAAGACTGCCCCAAACCACACGATCGTCGACACATCCCGCAGTTCATCGGGTCCGTTTGCACGTCAGTGCACCGCGCGTCGCACATCATCCTCGGCGGCGCGCAAGTCGCCGAGCACGAGCCTCCCGCGCACACGTCGCTGGCCGGGCACATGCGACCGCACAAGCCGCAGTTCGCGCGATCGCTGCTGGTGCTCACGCACTGACCGCTGCAGACGCTCTGGCCCATCGGGCACGTGCACACCCCGGTCACGCACGTCGCGTTCGTCGGACACGCGACGCCACAGCCGCCGCAGTTGGTGGCGTCGCTCGCGACGTCGATGCAACGACCGCCGCACGACATCTGTCCCGATGGGCACGCTACATCCACCGGCAAAACCGGGCGATCGTCGGGCGCATCGGTGACCGGCACATCGACCTCGGGGGCGTCGATGACCGACACGTCCTCGGGACCGTCGATCGCGAGCGCGTCCGAGCTCACGATGTCTGGCGTCGAGCCGTCCTGTCGCAACGAAGCGTGCGGAAGCGAGCACGCGGCGAGCGCGACAGAGGCGAGCAACGTCACACGAGCGCGAGACGTACGCAGCATACGTTGCACGTTACATCGTTCTCGACTCTCGGACGCGAACGGCGGTCACCGCTGCGATGAATCACTGCTCTCCGCCAGATGACCGCTGATTCTGCTTCGTCGGAGCCTCGCGAAGAGACACGAGCACTCCTCCCGCGATGACCAACGCAGCGCCTGCCGCGGTCCAGCCCGTCGCTCGCTCGCGCCACACGAGAATGCCTACCAACACCGACACGAGCGGCTCGAGGTACGTGAGCACGCTCGCCCTCGCCGCGCCCGCCAACGGAAGGCCCCTCGCGAACAGCAAGCCCGCGAACGCACCGGGAATCACCGCGCCGATCGCCACCAGCGCGAACGCTCCGACCGACCGCGCCGGCGCGGGACCGAGAAACACTCCGGGCATCAACAGCGCCGCGGCGAGCAGACATCGAGCGAACTGCGCGCGCGCCGCCCCCATGGCGTGCACGAGTCTTCGAAGGACGAACACGTTGCCGGCATAGCCGAAGGCGCTCACCGTCCCGAGCGCAGCGCCGAGCCACATGCGCGGATCGGGCCGCGTGTTCCAGGGCTGCAGCACCAGGGTGAGTCCCAGGATCGACAGGGCCGCCGCGATGCGAGCGCGAGGGACGCGCTGCTTCTCGACCCACGGAGCGAACAGCGCCACGAGCACGGGGGCCAGATAGTGCGTGAGCACGGCGACGGCGTTGCTCGTCACGCTCATCGCTCCGAAGAAGGTCACCACGTTGATGGCTTCGAGCGCGGCGCTCAGCGCGAGCAACGACCCGGTCGCCCTGCTCAGCGATCGCTTTTCTTCGCGCATCGCCGCGGGGAGCACCAGCAGCCCCACCAATCCGATGGCCATCGGCGCGGTCACGGTCGCCGGTAGATTCGCGGGTCGAAGAAAGAGGCTCCACGTCCCCCACAGCGTTGCGGCGAAGGCGACCTGAACCATTCCTCGTCGCGTGGAGCTCGCGTCGGTCTGCACGGTCCGCGCAATCGCCGATTCGAGGCCGATGCGCAAGGGACAGCGACGGATCGGGTCGTCAGTACCAGACCAGGGCAGCCTCGATCAGCGCGGCGGCGCCCTGGGTGATGACCGGCGGGCTCGAGTGCTGCGCGAGCCCGAGCGGCTCGAAGAAAGCGCGGATGAATACGGACACGCCGAACAGTCGCACCGCGGGGTCGCCGAAGAGCCACTCGACGCCCCATCGAACGGGAATTCTCAGCGCGAACTTGGTTGGACGGGTCGCTGCAAAGCTGCCGCCGAGCCCGATATCCCCGGCGATCTCGAGCCCGGGAGCGATGATCCACCGCCTTCGCTCGGACCCCGGCGTCGCGCCGAGCGGAACGTTGAAGTCGTAGAGCACCCCGAGGCTCGCGAAGACGAGCTCTCCGGGCATCGTCGGATCCGTGCGCACCGCCGCTGCGATTCCGCTCGCGATCGTGTTGCCGAGCTGCGAATACACGTGCAGCGCGTGTTGGTTGCGAAAGAAGAATCGCAGCTCGAGGTTGAGAAAGCTCGCCTGTGGACCCACCTCGTTGCGCGGCGGCACAAGGGACGGAATGACATTGTACGAAGCGCCACCACCGATCGCGACGCCGACGCCGACCGTTCGCCGAACGCTCTGCGCCGCAGGCGTCGTCGCCTCCGCGCTCGAGGGCGAGGACACCGCGAACGCAAGGACCGCCACGAGGGACTGCCAACCGACGCGCACGGCTCGATCCTATCCCGGCGCGACACAGAGCGCTCTGCGCCCTCGCGTCGAGCGCGTCACCGATCGCCCGCGCCTCTGAGCGCGAGCAGCGGCCACAACAGCTGCGCGATGAGCCCTCGCGGGATGGACTCGCCCTCGTAGAGCCCGACCTTCGCGGGCTCGCGACGGTCCTTGGGCCAGAAGAACGTCCCGAAGACGAGATCCCACACAATCAAGAGACCGCCGTAGTTCTTCTCGGACTCCGCGGGCAGCGTCGAGTGGTGCCAACGATGCAGCTCGGGGCCGCTCACGAGGTAGTTGAGCGGCCCGAGGCGCAGGTCGGCGTTGACGTGCTGCAACGGGAACTGCGCGTTGGCGATCGCGTAGAAGAGCGCGAGGACCGGCGGGCTCGCCCCGAGCACGACCAGCGGAAACCCCGCAGTGAACAGCGTGATCGCAGCGTCTCCGACGTGCAGCCGCAGCCCGTTGAAGAAGTACACGCGCCTCGCCGCGTGGTGGATCGCGTGCATGGGCCACAGCCAACGCACGCGGTGCTGCGCGCGGTGCGCGAGGTATCCCCCGAGCTCCGAGATGAGCAGCGCCAGCGCGAGCTGCGCGCCGAGCGGCCAGCGCGAAGGCCAGAGCCCCGCGGGACGGCCCGCCAGCGCCCCGAGAGCGATCGAAGCGCGCGTGAGAAGACCCAGGCAGAGCGCGCGCAGGAGCACCGGCGCGATGGCAACGCCGAGCACCGCGTGAAAGGCGTCCACGCGCGCGTCGGGTTCGTCCTCGGGCTGCGATCGCCACGCCGCCGAAAACGGAATCGCGAACTCGAGCCCCCAACACGCGAGCCCCGAGACGAGCCCACCCAAGAGCGCTACGCCCTCTGGGTCGACCGACCTGGACGCGACCGCCCACCATGTGGCGCCGAGCGATCCAGCGACGAGCGCGGGCCAGGCTCCGTAGCGAAGGGCGTTCTGCCAGGGTTTCATCAGCGAGAATCACAGGGTAATCGAGGCCGAGCGCGAAGGGGCCAGCGATCGATCGTCGAGCAGCGGCGACCCACTCGACGTCGGTCGAGATGCAGCACAAAATCCTCACTGGCGAACGCTGTTCGCAGCGAGGACCCAAGCATGGCTGAGCCCGTATCGGCTCCGACTCGAGAGAGGCAATTGCCCCGATGAATCTCCGCGCAGTCCTTCCGGTGCTTCTCGCTGGAGCGCTCGTCGTCGCTCTGGTGGTGCTGCTCTATGTCGTTCAGAATCGTAGATTCAACGCCGCCGACGCGCGGCGACGCTCGCTCGCCGCGGCCCGCGGATGGACGTACGTCGAGAACACCGAGAGCGCGCTGTTTCGGTTCGAAGGAGTTTCATCGGGTCGTCGTTGGCGCTGCGAAGCGTTTCGACCCAGGGTCGGAGACCCGTCGCGTCAAGGAGCGCCGCACCAGACCGTCTTTCGCGTCGCGCTTCGAGGCGATGGGATCGTCGTTCTTCCGCCCACCGGCGACGGGGTCGCGCGCGCCGTCGTCCTGGCGTTGCTCCGTGAGACCCGAGGAGAGCCGGCGGCGCGGGTCGCCGAGAACGGAGAGCGCCGGTCCCTCGCTGGACCGCTCGGCGCCAAACTCGAGGCGAGGGTGACCGACGCATCGCGTTGGCGCGCGTCCGAGCAGCCGCTCACCTCGGCGCTCGCGACGATCGACGAAAGCGTCGCTCTGCCGATGGTGATCTGGGCTGAAGACGAGCTCACGGTCGTCGTCGGTCGCGTCGTCGACGACGATCGCGCGCTCGCCACGTTCATCGACGCTTCGCTCGCGCTCGTCACAGACCTCTCGGCGCGCGCTGCGACCGCGGGCCACGACGGAGGAGCGTGACGTCGTGCGCGGAACCTCCTCCACGATAAACGGACGCTCGCCCTTCGTTGTCGCGCTCGGACTGGCGTTGGCCTTCGCTGCGCCCGCGCTGGGCAAGCGTCGCGCTCGTCAGCCCCCGCGCGGCATGCCGACCACAACCAACAACGTCGTCGCCCAGGACGCCAGCGTGCCTGCGGCGGCCAGCGCGGAGTCGTCGCCGAGCCCCGCACGCGACTGCCGAGCTCCCTTCCTCGCGGCGCCAAACCCGCCGACGCGCCCGCCGTTCTCGGGCTCGGCGTACATCTCCGGGGCGATCATCACCGAGGCGGATCCGACCTCGTTCGCAGCGCTCGAGTACCAGGGACGAGCTGACCGGCGGATGTTCGACCGCCGTACAGCACGGTTTCAGGTGATCAACGCACACATATTCGACGCGCGCTTCGGCGCGAGCACGCACGTCGAGGTGCAGGTGAACCCCGAGTTTGCGCGGGACGAAGCCGAGCGAGAAGCGCGATCGTACGCCGCGGTGATCGGGAGATTGCCTTCGTTCTTGTTTCGAGATCTGCGCACCGTATGGATTCACCGCGGCGACCTCGACTGGGGCGGGGGCAACAACAACCTCATGATTCACACGGGCCGCCACGGGTCGTATGCGAGCAGAGGCGTCGTCGAAGAGATCTTGCTCCACGAAGCAACGCACACCTCGCTCGACAGCGAGCATCGAGCGAGCCCTCGTTGGCGCGAGGCGCAGATCGCGGATCACGCGTGGATCTCAGACTATGCGCGGGACAACCCCGAGCGCGAAGACCTCGCAGAGACCGTCAGCGTGTACCTCGCGCAGCGATTTCGAGCAGACCGACTTCCGGCAGCGACGATCGCGACGATCCGCGCCACGATCGGGGCGCGCATCGCGTACCTCGACTGCGCAGGGCTCACCATGAGCGTCCTGCGTTGAGCGCGACGCGCTGCGCCGATGGCTCGCAGCCGCTCGGCGCAGGCGCCCGCACGATGTCCAGCGCGCTCGATGCAGCAGCGAATCGAGAGAGACTTCTCTGACGCTTCCGTCACACGGACGCGCGTCGTCACCCTTACGGGCGTCGCGTGGGATCCGGCCGCGGACCCGGTCGATCGCCCTGCGGGCAGTCCGGTCCGATGCAGCCCACTCGTGTCTGTTCGGCCTGTGGCGGGTTGCTCACGCCGGGCCTCGGCGCGGTCGCCGATGGGCTGCTCCCTGGAATCTCCGGCGCGACCATCGCGTCCTGCGGAGCGTGGGGATCGGGCGCGACGTTCATCGGGTTGTCTGGAGACGTCGCGCCACCACCCATCGTCGGCGGTCTCGAAGGATCAGGCTGAGGAACGATCTGACCAACGTGCGGGCAATCGTTGCCGATGCACCCGACGCGCGTGCTCTCGGGCGACGTGTTGGTCGGCATGTTCACCATCGAACCCTGCGCGTCGCCCGCGTCGTTTGCGCCATCTTGACCCGCGTCCGCGAGCGTCAATGGGTCGTGGTGGTCCGCGGTCGGGCTACACCCGCGAGTGAGCCCGACAGTCGCCGCCGCTCCGAGCAGCAGCACGCCGACACCGATCCCGATCACCTTCGAATTCGCCATGGATTGTTCCTCTCGGATGATCGAGTGAGCAAGCTCGATGCCATCGGCGTCTCGGAACACAGAGACGTCACGATCCGCAGCCAAATCACTGCTATTTGCGATGTTCGCAGAGGTCCACGGGAGGACCGACCCCCGTCGACTCCATGCACGCAGTGCACGCCGAATGCAGGTATCGCAGGAGGCCGCGCTGCCCAAGCGTGGGCGTCGTCAGCGACGAGGCATCCCCGTTAGCCAGGTAATCGTCGGGCCGATCGCGCTCGGTGCAGCGCGCTCGGCGCGCCACGCAAACGTCGCGTGTGGGTCTGCCTCGCGCGCGAGCGACAGCAACTCTCGCGTTGTATACGTACGCAGGCACGACACGACGCCGTCCCAGGCGTTGACGATCGGAGCGACGGGGAGCGCGTAGGTGAACAGCAACCTGCTCCACGTCACCGGACGAATGGCCGCGGTCGTGACCCACATCGCGAGAGGAACACCGAGCGACGCAGCGATCGCCGTCGGGCTTCGCTCGGTCATCTCGAAGATCGCGATGGGCGCTCGCGCCTTCACCGCATCGCTGAGCACAGCGACCGCTTCGCTCGGCGCAAAGTGATGAAAGCTCGTAAACATCGTGCGCACGCCGACGAGCTCTCTCGAGACGTTCGACGCGTCGACAGACGCACGGTGGTACGCGACTCTGCGGTCGCCTTCGCGTTCGATCCGCTCAACAGCCCCGTGGTTCGCGAAGCGATCCGTGAGCACGAGAGACAGCGGACGCCCGGTGCGAACACGCAGCTCGCCGAGCATCGACACGAGCGGGCCTCCCGCGCCCGAGCACAGGTCCACGATGCGATCCTCCCCGCTCTCTTCGATGAACGAAGCGAGCACGGAGAGCGCGGGTCGATAGATCCCCATCCGCTCGGCGCCAAACTGCAGCGAGTCCGTGATGATGTCGCGCAGCACCGCGGGAAACCACGGCGACTCGTTGAACTCGAACGCGTGCACGCGCCTCACGGCCGAACCTCGTCGAGAGGGGCCGCGCGACTGGCCGCGGCGCGCTTCGCGGCGAGCTGCTCGACAAACTCTTGCAACTGCCGCCCACGAAACTCGTCCTCCGCGCGCACGAAGGCGAACGTGGGGACCTCGATCGCGCCGAGCCGACGCTTCTCTTGCTCCGCGCCCATCCCGAGCGACACCTTCGTCGCCCCGATCGACAGGGCGTGCGAGACGATCGAAAACAACAATTGGCGATAGGGGCTCATTGCGCCGGTCTCGAAGCCGCTGTAATCGACGCCGCAATACAGCGCGCGAAGGTCGTCGCCCGTGTGTCGAACCGCCCCCCAGGACGCGAGGTGCCCTGCGCGCTCTCGATCGTACAGCGCCAGCAGCGTCCAACCTTCGGCGCGCGAGTGCTCGCGAAGCAGCTCGATCGGCAGGGGAAACAAGTTGATCCTTCGATTGCGAGCGGCCACCGAGAGGTACATCCCGTGCATCCGTCGAAGGGTCGCTTCGTCTGGACGCTCGTCGCCGCCGAACCGTCGAAGCTCGAAGCGCTCTTGAAAACGCGCTCGGTCCCGCAGGTAGCTTCGACGCGATTTCGATGGAACGCTCGCGATAAACGACTCCATCGTCGTCACTGGCAACGTGAGCTCGAACGCCGGCAACAGCGGCGCGGGTACGAACCCCTGCCCGATGAGAGTCCGTTCGACCTCCGGGTCCGCGCGTAGATCCCGGAGCACCACGGTCGAGAGCGACCGCTCGCGGGCGATGCGCGTCGCCTCGTCGACGAGCGCCACGAGCGCGTTGATTCTCTCAGGGCCCGGCCGCAGAAACAGGTGGTCGCCTTCGGAGGCCAGCGTTCCCATGACCAGCGCGGGCGCGGTGAACAACAACGGGTCGCTCGTTCGTGCGGACTCGAGCGCGTCGCTCACTGCCTCGCTCATGAACGCGTCGTCCTTGAGCAACGAGAGAGAGAACGGCGCGGCAGCGGCCAGCCCGAGCTCATCGGACACCGTGCTGTAGAAGAACTCCCAGCGGTTCTCGGGGCGCTCTGCCTCCGGCCCGAACGCGCGCTCCGCCGCAGCGAGCGAGGCGACGTCGATGTAGCCCGAGCGATCGAACGCTTCGTTCCATTGCGCCGCGTCGAGCTCGGCGACCGAGCGATGGGTGCGCACGTCGAAGAGCACCTTGGAGTCCGATGGCAGCGCGTGAGTTCGCTCGGTCACGCGCGACGCGGACTCGTTGCGCAAGAACGGAGGCAGCACCTGCTCGAACTGCGAGCGCACCTCGTCCCGCGTCACGCCGACGCGATCGAGCACCGTCGGCAAGTGCGCGGCGATCCGCTCGAACAACGCGCGCACCTGGGCCTCGCTGTGGTTGGCGTTGATCGCGATGCGCAGCCCGCCGAGGTTCGCAGGGACCGCCGGAAACCCCGACACATTGACGTGAAACCCGTCGTCCGCGAGCGCGTCGGCCATCGCGTACACAGCCTCGGCGCGCCCGAGCGCGATGAACCGGATGGGCGCTTCGTTCTCGATCACCGTCGGAATCTCCAGCTCGCGACAGCACTCGTTGGCGAGCATCACGCGATCGGCGAGCGTTCGCTGCAGCGCAGGCAGCTCGTCGGACAAGTGAATCTCTGCGCTCGCGCAGGCCACGCCGAGGTCTCCGGGACGCAGCGGTCCCGAAAACGCGTACGGACCACCGACCAGCCTGGCCGTGTCGATCAGCGCGCGGTCCTTCGTCACGACCGCAGCACCACCACCAGCAAAGGCTTTCGCAAACGACGTGACCACCACGACGCGCTCGTCGACGGCGAATCGCGAGAGAAAGTGGCCGCGACCGTGACGTCCTGCCCAGCTCATCCCATGGGCGTCGTCGACGTAGAGCCGAACGTTGGGCGCGACGTCGAGCAGCGAGCGAAGAAACGACGTCGGCAGATAGTCTCCGTACATCGAGTAGACGCCGTCACAGAAGAACCACACTTCTTCGTGCGTACGCGACAGCCGCTCGATGACCTCGAACGCTTCGTCGAGCTTTCCGTGACGAACGACGTGCTTCTTCGCGCCCGAGCGGGTGCACTGCAGCGTGAGCGCGTCGTCGACCGAGCGGTGCACTTGATGATCGGTCACGACCGCGGTCTTCTCGGTCACCAGCGCGGGGAGCACGATGTGGTGCGCCACGGTGGTGCTCGTCGCTACGAGCACCTCGTCGACGTCGAAGATCCTCGGCAACAGGTCCCGCTCGAGCTGCTCGTACAGCGGGTTGGACAGATATCCACGGCTGTAGCTCGTTTGAGAGCCATAGCGCTGATACGCCTCGGCCCCCGCGCGGATCAACCGCGGGTCGAACTCGAGTCCCAGGTACGAGCAGCTCCCGAACGACAGGAGCTGGCGATCATTGATGGTGAGCGTGCGTCCCTCGAAGCGCTCGTCCTGAGCGCGGAGAAAATAGTGCCCGCGTTGGCGGCCAGCGCTGTGTACGCGCGCGACCGCGTCCCGAAATCCAGAGGCGTCCACGAACGACTAGTGCGCGTGCTGCGTCTCCGCCATTCGAGAATCGACCGACGCCCGCGACGTGTGATGCTCGATCGCGTGCTCTGCCGCGAGCCGCCCCGACAACACGGCGGCGCCCGCGTGATCGCCGGGAGGTCCCGCGGAGTTGCCGAGCCAGTACACGCCGCTCGCAGCGTCGAAGGTCGGCGGCCGCGCGAAGCCCTCGGGTGCGATCCTCGGGCTCGCGAGCGGCGCGAAGCCGAACCGCGCCTCGTACTCGGCGGGAGACAGCGCCCTCTGGTATCGAACGGCCTGAGAAAAACCTGGCATCACGCGCTCGAGCCTGTGTCCGATCGCCTCGAGCAGCGCGCGCGATTCGCCCTCGTCCATCGTTCGAACGCCGCGCGCCACGGGCACGAACCCAGTGATGGTCCACGGCGCGCCCGCCGGCTCAGCGAGGTCCGAGCGAAACACATGAAAACTGCACACGCTCGAGCGCTCGCCTCGATCCAGCGCGCGAAGCGCGTCCGCCGTGCCTCGCTCGAAGCACCCGATCGTGTGAACCCCCTCGGGGTACCGCAGCGACGGGTCGAGCGCGAAGAACACCGCCGCCGCTTCGAGCCCGGCGCGCGACTGCGCGGGATAGTCGTTCCAGCGGCCGTGACTCGAGAAGAGCAGCTCGGACTCGAACGTCCCGAGCGAGGTCTCGATCACGTGACCGTCCCGCGCGCGCTCGTGTCCGTGACACACACAATCGAGAAGGAGCTCGCCTCCGAGGGCCTGAAATCGCGCGGCCATGCGATCGACCATGTGCTGCGGGCCGCCCACGGGCGTGCTCGCCCGGTCGTACCCATAGTCCCAGCGCTTGTCGAAGAGCTCTTTGAGCGCCGAGAGCTCGACGTCGTCCGGAGAACGAAGCACGGCCCACGCGAGCACCGCGACGAAGTCCCTCAACAGCGGGTCGCTGACGTGTCCGTCCAGCAAATCGCCCAGCGAACGAACCGTGTCCTTCTTCGCGCCGATCAGCGCGCGCGCCACCGAGAGCGGCCGGGCGAAGAACTTCATCGCGGTCGACGCGGTCGGAGGCAGATCGACGCGGTGCTCTCCGAGATAGAACCGCGCGCCGGGGTGCATGAAGTCCACCTCGACGCCCAACCCGCGGAGCGTCCGCTCGAGCCCTGCGCCGAAGTCGTTGCAGCCGAGCACGAAGCGATGGCCGTCGAGCTCGAACGTTCCACACAGGCCGCCGACGGACGAGCGCCGCTCGAGGACAACCGTCCTCATCCCGCTCTTCTGCAAACAGATCGCCGCGGTGAGCCCCGAGAGCCCCGCGCCCACGACCACCGCGTCGAACAACGAACGCTCGCGCACAAGCGTCATCGGCTCACCCCGCCAGCAAACAGTCCATCGTCGCGCACAGCCAACACCTCGAGACGGACTGGTGCGCGCACCCCGACGGCGCCATCGCGAAAAGCGACAGGGACACCGCGCAGACGAGACCATCACGGACCCAACGCGTCGTGATCGTCTCGAGCTCGCGCGGTCACGTCGCGGTCGGATAGTCCGTGTAGCCCTTGGCGCCCGGCGTATAAAACGTGGAAAAATCCGGCCCCTGCAGCGCGATCCCTCGCTGCAGTCGCGCAGGGAGATCGGGGTTGGCGAGAAACGGCCTTCCGAACGCCACCAGATCGCCGCGCCCCGAAGCGAGGTCTCGCTCGGCGCGATCGCGATCGTAGCCGCCGCTGAGAATCAGCGCGCCCTTCCACCGCGCGCGGATCGCGTCGACGAGCGAGTCGGGCGGCGCAGGTGCGCCCATCGCGCTGTGATTCACCAGGTGCAAGTACGCGAGGCCCGTCTTCGCGAGCGAGTCCGTGAGCGCCAGATACGACTCGTCGACGCCCTCGTACGGCGGCATGTCGTTGAAGACTCCGTACGGAGAGAGCCGGATTCCCACGCGGTCGCCGCCGATGGCCGAGACCGTGCGGCGCGCGACCTCCACCGCAAACGCGTGTCTGCGAGACACATCACCGCCCCACGCGTCGTCGCGCCGATTGCTGTGCGGGTGAAGAAACTGCTCGATGAGATAGCCATTGGCGCCGTGGAGCTCGACGCCGTCGAACCCCGCGCGGATCGCCATGCGCGCTGCGTGCGCGAAGGACTCGACGGCGGCGTCGACCTCGCCGCTCGTCATCGCCTGGGCCGTCTCGTAGGGCTGCGGTCCCTTCGTGTCGGTGTGCATCTCGCCCGGCATCGGCACCGCCGACGGACCGAGCAGCTTCGCGCCCTCGGGCAGGTTGTCTCGATGACCGACGCGTCCTGTGTGCATGAGCTGCACGAAGATCTTGCCCCCGCGCGCGTGGACGGCGTCGGTGACGAGCTTCCAACCGGTGACCTGCGCCTCCGAAAAGACCCCTGGAATGCGCGTGTAGCCCAAGCCCTCGGGGGCGGGCGCCGTGCCCTCGGTGATGATGAGGCCGGCGCTCGCGCGCTGAGCGTAGTACTCGGCCATCAGCTCGTTGGGGATGTTTCCGATCGCGCGGTTGCGCGTCATCGGCGACATCACGATGCGATTGCGCAGCGAATGCGAGCCGAGGTTGAACGAGCTGAAGAGCGTCTTGTAGTCCGACATGGTTGGGCCTCCTGAGGCGTGACGTGCGACGTCCTCGAGCCGACCCGTGACAACGGCAAGCCCGAAACACGCTCGAACGACGCCCCCGCCCCGACCCACGGAGCTGCGAATCAGCCCTTCTTGCGTCGCGCGCTGCGCGCCAGCGCGAGGCCCGCGATCAACGCCATCGCCGCGGCGCCACGCTCGCCGCCGCGGCTCGGAGCGGCCGGAACGCGACACGCGCACGCGCCGTCGCCCGAGAGCACTCCGATCCGAGGAGGACTCGCGTCCATCGCTCCGCTGTCGGCCGCCGCGCCGTCCGAACCCGATGCACCGCCGTCGGCGCCCGTATCGAGGCCCGTATCGACGCCTGCATCGACGCTGCCATCCTCGCCGCCATCGGCACCGGCGTCGCCGCTGGCATCACCGCCAGCATCGGCTCCAGCGTCGGCCATCATTCTCCGGACGCACATGCCGACAGCGCGATCGCACACGGGCGTGGGATCCATGCAGTTTGCATCGGCGCTCGCGCTCGGCATGGTCGGGTCGGTGCGCGCGGCGCCCGCTTCGCGCATATCGCGATCGAGCACACAATCGTTGTCGCTGTCGGTATCGAGGAAGTCCGGGCGATCGCCCATCCCTGCCATCCCGTCGCTGTTGGCGGGCATCGTTCGGTCTGCGCCCGCTTCGACGCTGTCCGAGACGCTGTCGCCGTCGCTGTCGAGGTCGAGATACGCGGGGATCATGTCGCCATCGAGGTCCGTCATTCCCTCGGCGGTGCGCTCGACGCGCGTGGGGATCCCGTCACCGTCGTCATCGCTGTCGAGGTAGTCGGGAATCATGTCGCTCGTGCCCATGCCCATCGCGACCATCGCGTCGCTGTTGCGCGGCATCATGACGCCGCCCATCCCGAGCTCGTCTCGCGTGGGGACACCGTCGCCGTCGTCGTCGGGATCGAGCGCGTCGATGATCATGTCGCCGTCGGTGTCGCGGGTCATGAACGCAGGTCCTGCGCCCACTTCGGAGCCGTCGGGAACGCCGTCCATATCGCTGTCGGGGTTCATCGGATCGGTCCCGAGTCGCCGCTCGACCATGTTGGGAATGCCGTCGCCGTCCGAATCATCGTCGCTCGTGCATCGACCGAGGACCGGCGAGCACACGGGCGTCATCGGATCGGTGCAGTTCGCGTTGATCATCGCGCTCGGCATGGCGGGGTCGGTGCGCGCCGCGCCCGCCTCGCGCATATCGCTGTCGGGCACGCAGTCGTTGTCGCTGTCGGTGTCGAGGAAGTCCGGGCGATCGCCCATCCCTGCCATCGGGTCGCTGTTGGCGGGCATCGACCGGGTCGGTCCGGCTTCGACGCGATCGGGCACGGAGTCACCGTCGCTGTCGAGGTCGAGGTACGCGGGGATCATGTCCATGTCCCCTGGGCCGCCCATCATCTCGAGCGTGTTCTCGATCCTGGTGGGGATCCCGTCGCCGTCGTCGTCGCTGTCGAGGAAGTCTGGGACCACGTCCGCTACGCCTTCGCCAGATGGAACAGTGGCGTCGGAGTTGCGCGGCATCATGAAGCCGCCCGCTCCGAGCTCGCTCGCCGTCGGAACACCGTCGCCGTCGTCGTCCGCATCGAGGTAGTCGGGGATCGTGTCCGTCGTGACGCCCGGCACCGCGGTTCCGTCGGTGTTTCGCGGCGTCATCGCGCCGCCCGCGCCGAGCTCGCTCGCCGTCGGAACGCCGTCGCCGTCATCGTCCGCGTCGAGCGCGTCGATGCGCATGTCCATATCGGTATCGATGGGCATCGTGCGCGGGGTGATCACCATCGCGCTGGCGTCGTCGCTGTCGACCGCGGCGAGCAATCCGTCTCGATCCGCGTCCGTCGTGGCGTCGATGCGACCGTCGCGGTTGGCGTCGAGCATCGCGTGGCCGTTTTCGACCACGTCGAAGATCCCGTCGCCGTCCGAGTCCAGGTCCAGGTGATTGGGGATCCCGTCGCCGTCGACGTCCACGCGATCGTCGACGCCGTTCATGTTGGCGTCTACGAAGCCCATGAAGTCACGGTCGCGAAAGTCCGGAACGCCATCGTTGTCGCTGTCGCGCGACGCATCGCGCCCGCCGCCCTCGGCCACGTCCGTCACGCCGTCGTTGTCATCGTCGGCGTCCGTCAGGTCTGGAACGCCGTCGCGATCACCGTCCGCGAGGCACACCGACATCATCATGCCGTTGGTCCCGCACGCGCCCGGAGCGCCGCCCATGAGCGTGCACATCGTGCCGGCCATGACGGCAGCGCTGGCGCACACGCCGGTCGTCATGTTGCACGAGTCGTTGGTGCACGCGTTGGAGTCGTTGCAATCGGCGTTGGACATGCAGCGGCTGACGCACGTCGTGCCCGCGCATCGACCCGTGGGCACACAGCGCGAGTCCATGCCCATGCAGTTCATGAAGCCGATCTCGATGCGACACGACGAGCTGCAGCCATCGCCGTCGGACACATTGCCGTCGTCGCACGCCTCGCCGGGATCGATCGCGCGGTTGCCACAGCCCGGCGTTCGATAGGGGCTGTAGTACGCGTAGAGCCCCGTTCCGCCCGCGGCGGTCACGACGCCGAGCTGAAAGTCCGTCGCCATTTCGACGACATGATTGGCCGTGGTCAGATTGAAGGTCTGCACGCGAAGCCCCGCGGGGCCGGGCGCGACGAGGTTGCGGAGAAGCGTGGGCGTCGCGCCGTCGAGACGAAGCGACATCGCGTTCACCGTGGTGTCAGGAAACACCACGAACGCCTGCGCTGCGCTCGTGCCCGGCGGGACGTTGAAGGAGATTCCGAGCCTGGGAGCGGCCGCGTTGATCTCTGCCGGAAGCACGAACGCGACGTCGTGTTCGCAGCCGCCGAGCCCCGTGTTGTGAAACACCGCGACGGGGTTGTTCGTCGTGATCCGCTGCACTTCGCCTTGATTTGCTGGGCGAAAGCGAAACACCTGCCCCGTGTTGAGCGTGCCCGTGAGCGTCGCGCCCCCGAGCGAGCGCTCGACGCGATACGTGGTCCCGTCGGTGTCCGCGACGATCACCGTGTCTTCTTCGTCGGTGCCGGGCATGTCGACGACGACGAAGTTGCGTCCCCACTGGTTGGTGGGGACGAGGTGATCCGCGCCGTCGTCACCGCAGCCCGCCGCAGACCAACCGCGACCGCCGCTCGACACCGAGATGGGATCGGTGGATGTCACCAGCGCGCCGTCGATGTCGACGCCGATCGCGGTGCGAAGCGCGTAGGTCTGCCCGGCTGCGAGCATGACCGTGGTGGTGGGGCTCGTAGCGCCGTCGTTCCAAAACGTCGCGGGAGCGCCAGGCCTGGCGGTAAATGTGACGGTGGTCGCCGTGGGCGCGTACACCGAGACGTAGTCGTACCCAGAGCCGGGGTGATTGCCCTGCGGCAGCGAGTACCCGCCCAATCGAAATCGTGTGCCGAGCGCGATCGACGAGCGCTTCACCGTCTCCGACGACTGCTCAGCGCTCTGAAACAACCGGCGATCGACGATCGTGTCTTGATCCGTCGACACGACGAAGATCCCTCGCTGCTCGGCGACGCGAAAGTTCGACGCGACGCCGAGCGACGCTGGCAGCGTCGAGCCCGAGGCTCCCGTCCCCAGCAGGACGCGCAGCGGCGTCCCGGTCATCACCGAGAACATCGTCGCCGCCCCGCCGTGGATCGAGTAGCTCCCCGTCGCAGCGGCGAGCGGCGTCGAGATCACCATGTCCCATGCGTGACCGGCGACCGCGTGACCTCCGACGTCGGGCATGCCCGCGGGGACGTAGAAACAGTGGCGTCCGATAGGACAGACCTGCGCGCTCGCGTCCTCTGCCACCACGAAAGCGGCAGAGGCGAGCGAGGCAGCGAAGAACCACCGAGAGAGCCCCGTCCGCTTCGCACGCGATGTTCTCAGCAATAACTCAGTCGAACCAACCATCATCTCACCTCCGAATGCTCGCCCTCGAGCGCCCGCTGTGTCGCCGCCCGCAGCGCCGTGCCGAATGGTCGCACCGCTCTGTGACAGGATCGCATCGAAGCGCTCGTGGCAGGGGAGTTTTCGCCCCGTCGTGCGGTGAATCGCTCAGTGAATCGTGCGGCGTATCGTGTGCGACAGCGGCGGGAGTGTGTCCCACAGCGCCGACAGCGCCGATGCGCTTACAGCACACACAATCATGAGAGGCGCGCTGGCTCACCGAAGACCTCGCGCACGCTCCTTGTAAGGGCACAAGCGAAGGCCGACGCGCATCCCCGTTTCGGTGCTCGCTTCGACACGCATGCTCTGCGCCGAGCGCGCAGTTCATTCACGGTGCGCTCCTGTGTTTTCCGCGGAAAAATGCGATCGATGACCCATCGTCTTCGCGCGCTGTCCGCGGGCGCTACGGCGCTCACCTTCTCGCTCGTGGCTGCGCTCTCGGCCGCTCAGCGCATGCGTCCGCCCGGGCCCGACCCGCGCCCGCAGCCGCAGCCGCAGCGACCGCCACCCGCGCACTTTTGCAACGACGCGGCGAACGCGCTCCGCCAGAGCGCGTGGCCTTCGCATGCGCGCAATCGACTGGCGCAGGTCGCGCTCGACTCGGCGTGCGGGCGACACAACACGATCCGTTGCACGAGCTCGTCCCCGGTGCGCCGCGAGTCTCGTCCGCCGTCCGAGTGCGTCGACATCGAGCTCCGTCAGGGAGCCTCCAGCGCGCCGTACACGGGTCCTGGGGCGTACCCCGTCGTGTGCGCGCAGTGTCCCGAGGGGCTGTTGCCCACCGAAGGGGTCGCCCTCTGCGACGAAGCGACGCTCGCGCAGGCGAGGCGCAGCCGCGTGGTGATGAACCTCTCGGGCGCGACCCTCGACGCGGTCGAGCAGCGATACCGCGAGGTGATCGCGCAACGCGCAGCGGTGATCTCCGCTGCGCCGCCAGCGGTGCAGGGCAACCCGACGCAGCTACGGCAGCTGTTGAACCAGCGCTCGAGCGAGTGGGGCTATCGGCTCGAGTGGATCATTCAGCAGCTCGCGCCGCAGGTGGGTTATTGCGAGGACGCGCCGTTCGGGATGTACGCAGAGGACCGAGGATGGCGCTACGCCGATCGCGGGCACCGCGTCGATCTCAGCGGAAACATGTCGTACCGAGGCGAAGGCGCGTTCGGCGAGACGACGATGGGGACGTACACGATGGCCATGGGCGGCGGAGGCGTCGCGGGACTGTCCTTCGGGCTCACCGCGTTCTACGCGCCGCCGCGAGGCGGACAGCCAGCGAACCCGACGCAGCTCGACCTGGACGGGCTCGTGCTCGCGATCATCCACGAGATGCGTCACATGGGGACGGCGAACTTCGGGATGGGCGACGGAGCGAGCGTGGAGGTCCAGAACGCCGAGCGCTTCCTCAACGAGCTCAAGGACTACACGAAGATGTTCGAGCACCCGTACATGATCGGGCTCGCTCCGTCGGCGGCGCAGGCCTCGAGAGCGGAGTTTGGCGCGGGTCGCAACGTGATGTACGGCTGCTTCGCGCATCTGTGGGGAAGCGCGGGTCCCGCGAATTTTCCTGGGTATCCCGAGGACTCCGAGCAGGCTGTCGGCAGCGCGCTGGGGATGATGATGCCGGGGTTCGGCGGGCTGGTGCTGCCGATCCTCGGCGGCGCTGGCGGGCGAGCGCGCAATGCAGGACCCGTGCGCCTGGTCTGGCCTCACCTGCTCGACCGCTCGAACTGGACCTCCGCGGGGTTCAACCCGCAGCTGTGCACCAGCTCGGGGCTGACGCTCTCGCGCAACGCGATCGCTCCGCTCGCGTCGCCGGGGCAGCGATGCGAGGTCGCGCGATGGGCCTTCGACGACCTGTGGATGCGCTCGAAGATGGTCCGCTCGATGGCGCCCAACGAAGAGCACCAGCCGTGGAACACCCTCGCTCACTGGTCCCTCGCGATGCCCTTTCGCACCCGTCGCTACGCGCCCTGCTGGCCCTGAAGAAAGAAGCGACGCTCGAGGACCATCGAGACGACTACGCAGATCGCGCCTCGTACGCGCTCCACTGATGCCCGTTCGAGACGACGAGGATGGCGCCCTGGCGCAGCTCGCGGTGCGACGCGTGGGATTCACGGATCGACTGCAATTCGCCCTTTGGGCGTCGGGGTTCGGCGTCGATGTGCAGCTCGGCTGGGGCGAGCCTTCGCTGCGCTACGACGTGGCGAAGCAGACGCGCTGGTTGTGCATGGCGTTCACCGCGGTTTCGCCAGCGTACGCACGGACGATCGACGCGGTGATCGTCCGAGCACAACCTGTGGACGTCGCCTACGGTCACTCGATCGTGACGGCCGCCGCAGGGCCGAGCAGCGGGGGACCTCTGTCGTTTGTGACCCGCGCTGGAGCCGCGTGCGCGACCGCGACTCCGCTCGCGGTGGGCGCGACGCTCACGGCCCGAGCTGCAGCCATCCCCCAGGCATGAACAACTGCACGCCGCCCGCGCCGATCTGTACGGCGGGCGGCGCCCATCGGACGTTGACCTGCGCGGGCACCTCCCAGCGGCCGGCGGTCCAGGCCCAGGCGCTGCCGTTCCACTGCCAGTAGCCCGCGATCCAGTGCGCTCCCGCCTGGGGTGCGGGCGGAATGGTCTCTGCTCTCGGCAGCGGCGCCCTCGTCGCGCTCGCGGGCAAGGCCACGGCCACCGTAGGAGCAGCAAACGTCGCAGTCGCCACGACCGCAGGCCCCGTCCCCGAAGCGCGCGCGGTCACCCCGGTCCTCGTCGCGTTCGCAGTTGCGCTCACAGTGTTCGCAGTGTTCGCAGTGTTCGCAG
>LNEO01000199.1 GCA_001465015.1 Deltaproteobacteria bacterium Ga0077539
GTGTTCGCAGCGTTCGCAGTGTTCGCAGTGTTCGCTGTGTTCGCTGTGTTCGCAGTGTTCGCTGTGTTCGCTGTGTTCGCTGTGCTCACTGCGGTCACGGCCGGCGTGCGCACGGTCGTGCCCGTGCTGCCCGCGACGGTGGCAACGATCGCTGGCGGAACGTACCTCCACATGCCGGCGATCCACGCGTAGTCCTCGCCGTTCCACTGCCAACCGCCTCCGACCCAGAGGTGGTCCTGGCTCGGCCGCGCGGGCTGTGTTTCTTGTCGCGGAGGCGGCGGCGGGCGACTCGCGTACGACGCGAGCCGCGCCTGGTTGTCTCGGGTGTGGAAGCAGCGCGCGTTGCTCGGCTCGCGCTGGCACAGCTCCGTGAACTCCCGCTGCACGCGCGCGGCCTCGCCCCTGCGCCGGACCATCAGCCGAGCGTACTCTGCCTCGGGGATCCGCGGCTCGAGCAGCAGCTCTTCGACCTGAATGACCACGCCCTCGAAGTGCATCGGCGCCTGCGTCCAGAGCCGCACGACGAGCTCCTCTTCGAGCTCGCGCAGCGGCTGGTAGTTTCGATACACGTCGTTCATGGGGATGCGGGTGTACTCACGCTGCAGAACGAACTCGCTTTCGTAAGAGTGCTCTGTGAACGGCGCGCGCTCGAACACGTCTTGCGCGAGGGCTACGAAGCCGCGCATCGGCGCCTCGAGGCTCACCCGCGGAATCGCGACCTCCGCGCCCACGGTCGCCGTCGCGCCCACGGTCGCCGTCGCGCCCACGGTCGCCGTCGCGCTTGCGCTCGCGCCAGCGCCCGCTCGTCCGCCCGCTCTTCCGCCCGCTCTTCCGCCCGCGCTTGCGCCGGGCGTGGTCGTAGACACCGTGGTCGTTCGCTCGCCGGACGGTGTGGTTGCGCCGCTCGCGCCTGGGCTCTGCGCTCCGTCGCTGCGTTGAGCGATGCACGCACCCTGCGCTCGCAGCGCGCGCTCGTGGTCGGCGCGCTCCATGTTGTACATCGTCGCTGCGTACCAACTCCGCTGCGGATCCGTCGGGCGCACTTCGAAGTGAAACGTCAACGCTCGAGGCGATCGGATCCGGAGCCGCACCGACCTCGCCCATCGCACTGCCCTCGCGGGAAGGTACAAGTCCATCGCCCCAGCGACGCACCGCTCGCTGGCCGCCAGATTCCATCGGCCCGCCTGCTGCCAGCGCTCGACCGCGGCCTGCATCCTCGGACCGTCCACTGGGAGCCCTGCGGAGTCGCGCTCGATTGTCTGCTCACCGCCCGCGGTCTCCGAGACCGCCGAGAAGCCAGGGCTCGCGCCCCGCGCGCAGCCGCCAGTGGCTAACCCGAGAGCCAGAGACAACCCCAGTAGCCGCGTCCGTGTCTTCATCATGTTGCCTGGTTGTCGCATGGTCACGCCTCGAGGTCGCTGCGTCGGAGCGATCGGCTCCGCCCGCGACCGCGAGCGCTCGCTCGCGGCCTCCGGTACCGTATTCACGGTTCGGGCCAGACCGAGCGCAACGGGCTCTGACTTCACGCACGCGAGCATACAACCCGCGCGGTTCGATCGGGCGCCTCGGCGCTGAACGTCCATGCGCCACCGTCGAAACCATGCCCGCGACGGAGTTTGTCGTCTTCCCGATGCGCGGCGCGCACCCGACGCTCAGTCCCACTGAATCGCGTACACCATCACGTTGCGATCAGCCTCGGCGACCCCAACGAACTCGACGCTCCCAGTCGCTCTCACCATATCGAAGACCGCGTTGAGCATCCCGGCCGCGACGTACCCCAACACCTCCGGGAGATTCTTCGACGTGACGTAGCGCGCGCGGATCTCGCCGCTCTTGGGCCCCTTCGAGGTCCACGAGTGCTGCACCCCGCGCAACGTGAGCGGGTCGAACGTCGAGACGCGCGAGAACAACGATGCGGGCGTCGCGCCAAACAATCGCAGAATTCCCTCGGTCAGCGAGCGTGTGTTCGCTCGCAGCTCGACCGCCATCGATCGCCGAGCGACGTCCATCACTCCCCTCGAGTCGTACCGCTGAGCGATCGCTTCTTCGAGCTCGAGCATGCGCACGCCATCGACCCACGCGCCTGTCGTCGGCAGCGATCGCACGAGCGCGAGCGTCTCGCCCGAGAGAAGCTCCTCGACGGCGCGCAGCTTGTCGTCTTCCTTCAGGACAAACACCAGGCCCCGAAAAATCCCTCCCTTGATCGAGAATTCGATCACCGAGCCATCGCTTCGCCTCGAGTGCATCGTGGAAAATCATCGCACGCCTCGATAGCCCTTGGTAGCCTCTCAGATTCCAATCGATCGGCTGTGTTCGGGCTCGATGACAGTGGGTGTGATTGCAGATCGTGCGCAGCGACCGCGAAGCGCAGCCCCCACTCGCGCTGCCGCGCGCCAGCGAGTGAGGAGAACGCGCTGGGCGCAGTGCTGAAGCCCCCACCCGCGCTGCCGCGCGCCCGCGAGTGAAACGGCAGTGGGCGCAGAGCTGAAGCCCCCACCCGCGCTGCCGCGCGCCGAGTGAGTGAAACGGCAGTGGGCGCAGTGCTGAAGCCCCCACCCGCGCTGCCGCGCGCCCCGCCCCCGCCTGGAACGGCAGGGGCGGCGGCTTCGCATTGGGAAAATGCT
>LNEO01000200.1 GCA_001465015.1 Deltaproteobacteria bacterium Ga0077539
TGCAACTCCCAATCGCCGTCTCAGCGGTGCAGTGTTCGGCGCCTCTGGGAGATCCGGGCATCTTCTGCGCTCGTGAGCAGGATGGGAATCACACCCGCGCGCGCGGCGAGGCCGGGCGCAGCTCGCTATCGACTGCCGAGCAAGACGCGGCGCTCGACGCCGTTGACGCGCCCGACCACTTTGTCGCCATCGAGCTCGATCGAAAACGAGTACCCCGCCCCGCCCCCAGGCAGCGCGCTCGGAGAGAACAGCGCGTCGGCTCGGTACTCGATGGGCGCGGCTCCGCCCCGCGGCCAGGCCCGCGCGAGCACGACGTTCGCCGCGCGCTCTTCAGCGCTGAGCGAGCGCTGTCGCGGGAGCACCACGAGCCACGCGCCGTCGGGGCTCATCGCCACGGGCGGAGCGGGGTCGTGCGACGCCATCGTGTTTCTCTGCGTCGTCCGAGGAAAATCCACGGTGATCTCCGGCGTTCCCACGCAGCACGGACCCGGCCAGCTCTGCGCGCGACGAGCGTCGAGCGTCATGCACCGCTGGCCGACTCGAATTTGTGTGTCTGCGTTTGGATGCGCTACGAGACACGCCGTCTGCGCGTGCGTCCCTTGCGGAAGCGAGTACCAATCGCCCAGCGCCACGCCCCAGAAGCGCGCCCCCGGGTTGATCCCGACGCGCGGCACCGCGAGGTCGCCCGAGATCGCCGCGCAAAACGCAGCGTCGCTCGAACCTCCGACCGCTCGCGCGTCGACCCGCATCACCATCCCCGCAGCGACCGGCGAGCGCGCTTCGCGCACCTCACCCTCGCAGCGCGCCGTGGCGAAGCGACAGATCGATCCGCCGCACTGGCTCGAGACGATCGCGTCGACCTGCGGCGCGCCCTGCATGTTCGCGGCGATCAACGCGACGCTGGTCTCCGTGAACAACACCGCGGTCGCATCGCTCGCCGCTCGGCTGAGCGGCACCCCCGCGTTGAGCGACCCGCGGCCGATCGCTCCGAGCGTGTTGCTCGCGCGCCCGGCGACGGCTGGGGCCAACCTGGCTCGATGCCCGTTCGCCGTCACCACGAGCGCCCCCCACGCGCCGCGCGACGACAACGCGAACACGCCGTCGAAAGCCTCGCAAAACGCCCGCTCTGTCGCGCTCGACCGATCGCGCGCCTCGAGGTCGACCGACACGCCATTGCGAAGCACGCGCCCGCCGATCGACGCGGCCACCCACCGAACCGCGCCCGAGCAACGCAGGGTGTCGATCACGCACGAAGGACCGCGACACACGAGCTGCTCCAGCGCATCTTCGAGAACCCCCGCGCTCGGCGCGACGCTCGTGAGCGCGAGCTGCGCGCCGCTCAGCGAGAGTCTCTGCCCAGAGGGCGAAGCCTGGTTCGAGAGCCGTTCGCCGAGCTCGATCACCGGCGGCCGCCCCTGCGCCGCGACGTCGCCAGCACACACAATCAAAGCAGCCGCAAAACCAACGAGCGACAGCGTCGTCGAGACCAGCAGACGGCCAGCGCGCGCCCGTCGTTGGCCGGGCATCGAGGCATGCGGCAGGGGCACCATGGGGGGCTGTGACACCGACTGACCGCTCGAGCTTGGACGATTACCGCGCGAGGATCCGCCGCACGATTTCGGCGTTTTCGACGGCGGCATATCCGTCGCCGAGCACGTCCTCGGCCCAGCGAACGACCTTGCCCGACCGCCACGCGAGCCCCTTGGGGCCGCCGCGCATCCACCCCAACGGACCGACGGTGTCACTGACCATCGACCACGCGGCTTCTGCGCTTGTCTCGGCGCCCAGCGCGCGCGACGCGACCTCGCAGGCCTCGGCGACGATGCGACGCGCCGTGCGCTCGTCGCGTTCTACGAGCGCGGCGAACGTGGACTCGTGCGCGTAGACGCCGGGGCCGACGAGGCAGCTCCACGCCGCTTTTTCACGGCCTTCTCGGGCGGCGACGTCCTGCGTGACAACGCGCGGGACCACCGCTGCCGCCCGCAGCCACGACGAGAGCGCGTCGGCCCACGGCCCCGCGAGCAGCGTCTCGCGGGCGTTCGCGAAGAACTCCCCCTTCGCGGTGAACCACAGCACGCCTCGGGTCACTTGGTGGCCCGCGAGCACTTCGTCGACGAAGCCGTTTTGCAGCACCACCACGTCGCTCGGACGCGCCGCGATCGCCGCGCGAAACGGCGCTTCGAAGTCGTCTTCGCGCATCGCGAGCACGATCGGCCCGTCCGCGGACGCCATCGCGTCGGACAGAGACTGCCCGCGTCGGACCTCGATCACCTCGACGTCGCACTTGCGCGCGCCATCGGCGACGCGACGACCGACCTCGCCCATTCCAACGATCACGGCGCGCATGGTCACAGCGGTCCCTCGACCTCGCCTCGAATGAACTGTCTGACCACAGGGAGCTCCGAGGCTCTGGCCTCCTCTGTGGTGCCGTCGAAGACGAGCTTTCCGCGAAGGAGCATGCCTACGCGATCGGTGACCGTGAGCAATCGGTCGATGTCGCTCGAGACCATGATGACCGTGGCGTTGGCCTCGCGCTGCTCTTTGCGCAAGAGGTTGAAGATCTTCTGCGAGGTCACGGGATCGAGGCCGGCGGCGGGTTCGTCGTAGAGCACGAAGGGCGCCGTCGAAACCGTGGCTCGCGCGACGCCGACGCGCTTCTTCTGCCCGCCGGACAAGCCGGACGGCATGCGCGACTCGAAGCCCGAGAGCGACACGGCGGCGAGCCGCTCTGCCACGCGCGCGGAGATCTCGTCTTCTGTCATTCCACCGCGTCTTCGAAGGGGAAACGCGATGTTTTCGCCGACGGTCATGTAGTCGAAGAGCGCGTAGTTTTGAAACAAGAAGCCGAACTTTCCGCGCGCGGACTGCAGCTCGATCTCGCTCAACGTACGAACGTCTGTCTCGTCGACGAAGATCCGTCCCGCGTCTGCCTCGAGCAGCCCGACGATGCTCTTGAGCAAGACGGTCTTGCCCGCCGCGCCAGGCCCCACGAGCCCGTACAAACACCCCGTCGGAACAGTGAACGACACGCCGTCGAGCACCGTGTTCTTTCCGAATCGTTTGGTGAGTGCTTCGATCTTGATCAACGTTTGTGTCGCCGCTGGAGGGAGGGGACTCAACCGCACTTCACCGCCCTTCGGCAACAGCGCTGCTCGACGGAGCAGCACTGATCGGGCGCACCTGCGTGGGCGCCGCGCGCTCGCCGAGCTTGGGAACGTCCACGAAGAGCCCCATCCACGGGCCCACATCGAGCGCCCACTCTGCGAGGGTGAAACGTCCCGCGAAACGCGGCTCGGTGACGAGCCGGAGGTCCACGCGGGGCCACGTCGGGGCCTGCGTTCGCGCGACGGGAACCCGCGCTTCGATCGGGGTCCAGAACTCGAAGTCGGCTCGCGCATTCCCAGCCGCGATGGCGATCGACGCGCTGATCGCCGTCGACAACACGCCCCGCAGCAGACTCACGGATTGAAACGATCTCATCTCTCGCGCTGCGTTCATGCGAGCGCCGCGCCAACCATCGCATCGCCGACCCCAACCGCGCAGCAGCACCCTTCGCCTGAAGAGCGACGGAACGGCGCGCCGACGCGCTACACTGACCGCGCTCTGGCCACCAACCCCACCGATGGCGCCGCGAACGGCGACGACTCGCAGTCACTCGCTGCGCAGGTCGGCGCTGCGTTCTTCGCGATCTCCGAGCAGCTCGGCGGGGTAGGAGTCCTCACTGCGAAGCTCGCGAGGAGGTTATTTCCCCCGCGCCTCGACGGCCCCGAGCTCTGGCGCAACCTGCACAAGATGGGCGTCCGGTCCGTGCCCATCGTCGCTGTGACCGCGCTCTTCACCGGGGCGATCATGGTCATTCAGGCAGGAGTGCTCATCAAGCGCTTCGGCGCCGAGGGGCTGCTCGGCTGGGGCGCGGGGTTCGCGACGCTCCGCGAGGTCGGCCCGATCCTCATCGCGTTGATGTTCTCGGGGCGCGTCGGCGCCAACAACACCGCCGAGCTCGGAACGATGAAGGTCACCGAGCAGCTCGACGCGCTCTCGACGCTCGCGATCGATCCGCTGAGCTACCTGGTTCTTCCGCGGGTCATCTCCATGGTGATCACGCTCTTCGTGCTGACGATCTTCGGCGACGTCCTCGCGCTCGTCGGCGCTGCGGTCACCGGGCAAGGGCTGCTCGGCGTCTCGACGATGACCTTCTATAACGGCTTCATCGAGACGATTCGACTGTGGGACCTCGCCACAGGACTCATCAAGAGCGGCTTCTTCGGACTCGTCATCGCCCTTTCGTCCTGTCACTTCGGGCTGACCGTCACCGGCGGAGCGCCCGGCGTCGGGCGCGCGGTCAACGCCTCGGTCGTCGCGAGCGCGTCCGGCGTATTCGTCGTCGACTACTTCTCGACCTACCTGTTGCAGTGATGACCACCGGCAATCGAAGCGACCCCGCCCCGCACAAGCTCGACGAACCGTCGGTCGACCAAGCAGTGCCTCGCGTCCTTGCGCCGGTGCGCGACGTCGGTGAAGGCGCGCTCGAGCTCGCGCAGGCCGCGCGCGGGATGTGGTCGGTCTTCGTGCGAACGCTCTACTGGACGTTCGCCGGCCGCAGAGAGCCCGGCGCCGCCGTCGCGCAGTGCTACGAGATCGGAAACAAATCCGCCTTCTTCATCTCGGTCACGCTCGGTTTCATCGGGATGATCCTGGTGTTTCAGTCCGCGCTCCAGGCGTTGCGCGTGGTGCCGGACCTGCAAATGCTCGGCGCGACCTTCATCGAGATCCTCGTGCGAGACCTGGCCGCGTCGATCGGCGCGCTCATGCTCGCGACCCGCGTCGGAGCCGGCATCGCAGCGGAGGTCGGCTCGATGGTCGTCACCGAGCAGGTCGACGCGCTGCGCATGTCCGGCGTCGATCCTGTGCACTACCTCATCGTCCCGCGCTTCGTCGCGTCGTTGATCATGACGCCCGTCTTGATCATATGGGGCGGATTCGTGTCGCTCTTCGCGGGGATGGCGACGGCGTATTTCATCTTCGACGTCAACCCGTCGACCTTCTTGAACCCCGTGCTCCTCGACTGGGGTGACTTCTCGATCGGCCTCGCCAAGTGCTTCGCCTACGGCGCCGCCATCCCGATCGTCTCGGGCTACTGCGGGCTCAGCACCCACGGAGGCTCCGAGGGCGTCGGGTGGGCCACCACGCGCGCCGTCGTCAACAGCTCGCTCGCGACGATCATCCTCAACTTCTTCATCTCGGGCGCAGGCTTCGCGATCTTTCCCGTGTGACCCGCGAGCCCTTTGCAGAGCGATCGGTCGACCAGGCTCAGCCTGGACGCAGCGCGGACACGAGCTGATCGACGATCGCTTCGGTGGTTCGAGAGGATACGATCGCCGCTCGAATCGCAGGATGACCGTCGGTCATCGTGACGACGTCCACGAAGACTCCCTCGCGCGCCGCGCGCCGTACGAGCGCCCCGAGCGCGCGACGGTCGAGGGAGTCTCTGCGCGCGCACACGACCGGCAGCGGAGTGCTGTTGGCGAGCGTCCAACCTTCGCCCCGCAGCGCATCTCTGAGCCTGGCGCCGAGCGCCGCGCGCTGCGCGAACTGACGCGCCCAGCCCTCGACGCCCTCGGTCGCGAGCGAGAGCCACACCTTCGCGCCGATCGCGCGCCGCGACCACTGCGGCGAGCGAGCGTACGGCTGCCCGATCGAGCGAGAACTCGCGACGTACTCGGCCTCGACCCCAAAGAGCGCGGCGAGCACCGCTGCGTCGCGCATGAAGAGCATTCCGCTGCCCAGCGAAAGCCCAGGAAACTTGTGCGCGTCCCACGCGATCGACCGAGCGCGCTCGATCCCATCGAGCCACCCGCGCGCGACCGAATCGAGCGCCGCTCCGCCCGCCCACGCGGCGTCGACGTGCAGCCACAGCCCCTCTCGCTCGCACAGCGCCGCGAGCGGACCGAACGGGTCGATCGCCCCCGCGACGGTGGTCCCCGCGGTCGCGACGATGGCGAGCGGTCTTTCTCCGCGCGAGCGATCGTCAGCGATGGCGCGCGCGACCGCATCGCAGTCGAGCGCGTACGTCGGCCCGGGAGCCTCGCACTCGCGCACCGCACGCTCGCCCCATCCCAGCATCCGTACACACTTGAGCAACGACCGATGCGCCTCACGCGACGCGTAGACCTTCGGACGACCGCCGAGCGCGAAGACTCCCTCGCTCGCCGACTCGGGAGCAGCCCACACCATCGCCGCTGCGAGCGCGATCGACAGCGACTCGCTCGCCCCCGTCGTAAACGAACACGCATCTGCGTCCATCGCGAAGCCCGCAGCATCCGAGAGCGTCGAGAGCGCCGCGCGCTCCATCGCGAGCGCGGCCGGCGCCGATTCCCAGAGGGCGCACTGAGGGTCGAAGATCGCCGCCAGCGCGTCGCCCGCCACCGAGCTCGGGAGAGAGCTCGGGTTGGGATAGCCCAAGTGCTTCGCGCTTCCTGTGCGCAGTCCCCACGCGGCGAGCCAACGCGCAGCGAGCTCTGTCGCGTCTCCGAGCGAGCGCCCGCCGTGCACGAGATCCACCCGAGAGACCGCAGCGCGCACTGCATCCAGCGAACTACGATCGAACGCGCGCCCGCGATCGAGCGCCTCGAGCAGCCGTTCGTCGATCCGCGCGAGCTGCGCGTACAGCTCCTTGCGCGCGCGAGCCTCGCTCGTCACGGCGCGTCGTCCGCCCGCACCCGAAACGCGCGCGCAAGAAACACCGCGAGCACGATCAGCTGCGACCCGCCGAACGCCAGGGCGGCGCTCGCTGGCCAGAGCGCGCACGCGGCACCGCCGACGGCGCTCGCGACCGCCGAGAGCAAGAAGTACTTGTCGTGCGCGACCCCGACGTACGCGCTGAGCGCCGCGATCACCAACGCGTCTCCGCGAAGCGTAAGCTCAGTCGGCACCGGGTTCATGTGGTTGAGCGCACGATGGAGGACCGATGACCACGCAGCCACGTTTGCGACCGTGACCAGCGTGCGCGTGTAGGGCGAGCGAAAGAGCCGCTCGCGCCAGCGCAGCGTCGCGAGGCCGACCACCAGCGCGACGACGAGCGATGCGCCGAGCAGCCCTCCCGCCGTGACCGCCGTGGTGATCTGCGAGAGCGCCACCAGCGCGGCGCCGAGCACCATCGTCACGACGCCAACCTGAACCGGGGCGCTCGCGCGCGCCTGGCCGCTGGAGCGCACCTCGTCGAGCGCGCGCTCGAGCGCGTCGACGAGCGCGTCCATCGAAGGCCAGCGCGACGCAGGATCCGGCGCGAGCCCGCGCAGCAACACAGCTTCGAGCGAGCGCTCGAGCGCGCTCTTCGGTGAGCGCGACTGCGGCGCCTCGGGCAGCGCCTTGACCCACGCTCGTCGCGGGCTCCCGCCAAACGGATCCGCGGCGAAGAGCGCGTGGTAAAGCGCGATGCAGTACGAAAACTGGTCGCTCTGCGGCGTCAGCTCGGCGCCCCGAAAGAGCTCGGGCGCCATGAAGCCCATCGTCCCCACGACGGAGATGCCGCTGTTGCGAGAGCTGGCCGCGAACTGCCGCGCCATGCTGCCGAACTGAAGCTTCGCCGTCGAAGAGTCTCGCTGCAGCCCGAAGTCCAACACGCGAACGCGATCGTGAACGTCGACCATCACGTTTCCGGGCTTGATGTCGCGGTGCAAGACGCCCGCTGCGTGAGCGTGCGAGACGGCGCGACCGACATCGAGCCAGGCGCGAAGAACCCTCTCTCGGCTGACGCGACGAGCCCACACGTCGATCGTCGTTCCCTCGACGAGCTCCATCGCGACCCACACGCGCCCGTCCGGCGTGATCCCCACGTCGAACACAGGAAGGATGTTCGGGTGCGAGAGCTTCGCGAGCGAGCGCGCCTCGCCGACCAGCTGACCTTCGATCGATTCGCCGTCGGAGTCATCGACGACCTTGATCGCGACCCATCGATCCAGTCGCGGGTCGCGCGCGCGCAGCACGATGCCTTGTCCTCCGCGCGCGATCGTCGAGTCGATGACGTACGGGCCGACCGTCGCGCCGACGGCGAACGCCACCGGAGCTGAGTACTCCACGCCATCGCCACCGGTCTCGGCCACGATTACTCGTCTCTTCGTCCACCATACGGCCAAACGCGCCGTTCACGGTGAGCCGAACCTGCCATTCGCGCGCGCTCGCGCGATCGCAGCGCCGCTTCGAACCGGCGCTGTCGTCGACCGCGGCTGCCGACGAAACACCAGCCAATTCGCCGTCACCCGCCTCCCGCCATCCGAGGAGCGGCGGTCACCCATCGCAGCCTCCGACATTTCAGAGGCTTACTCGCCACCGAGTCCGCGCCCTCTCGTCGAAGCAAGACGAAGCTGAGGATCACTTCTATATCTAATTCGACAGGAGATCCAAGCGTCGCTCTCACGGCGCCGCGGCGACCCGCACGTGCCCCAGCCAGAACGTCGCGCCGCTCTCGATCGTCCACTCGCCCTCGCCCGCCGGCAGACCTCCGATCGTCGCTCGCCACTCGCGCATCGCGCCCTCGAGCGCAAACCGCAAGACCTCGCGCCCGCTCAAGCGCACCACGAGCGCCCCCTCTCCCTTGGCGCGAAGCCACACCGTCAGGCGCTCGGCCGACGGCGCTTCGAGCCGCACCGTCACGCGCCCGCGCCCAGAGCACGCACGGGCGCCGAGCTCGACCCACGGAGAGTCGTCGTCGACCTTTCGGCACTCGAGCCACGGGCCTCCATCGCCGCGTCGCGCGTCCCACCCTCGCGGCGCTCGCAACAGGCCCAGCGCGCTCGCGGCAAACCGCTGCGCGCTCGCGTCCAAGCCCATCCGCTCGGCGATCAACGCGCTCGCCCGAGCGTCGCCCGTGAGCGCCATGCCGGCCACCGCCCACGCTCGAACGTCGTCCGCGCGATCGTCTCGCGCGAGCCGCGTCAGCAGCGAGAGCGAGCCTCCGCCCGACACCGCACCGAGCGCGAGCGCGGCACGATAGCGAAGATGATCGTCCTCGATCGCCTCGAGCACCGCCGCCTCCCCGCGCGTCGAGCGGATCCCCGACGAGATCGCGAGGCGAGTGAGCGCGTCGAGCGCCCGCTGCCGATCGGACTCGTCTCCCGCCCGCAAGGCCTCGAGCAACACCGGCTCTGCCTCGGCTGCCCCGAGCGTCGCCAACGCGAACGCGCTGCGAACTCTCGTCGCATACGAATCGCCGCGCACCGACTCGACGAGCGTCGCGCGCGCCTCGCTCGTCGCGACCCCCGCGAGACCCAGCGCGATCGACGCTGACAACGCCAGCGCGCGCCGCCGATCGCGGACGATCGGCGCGAGCCCCGCGAGGAGTTCGCGATCCCTCGACAACGCGAGAACGTCGAGCGCGTCGATACGGTCGCGCTCGGGGGATCGATCGTCGAGCGCGAGGGCCACGAGCCGCTCTTGCGCCCGGCGATCACCCATCCGCGCGAGGCCGAGATCCGCGCTCGCCGAGCCCCTCCCCAGCGAAGCGAGCCAGCCCTGGATCTCTCCCTCGAGCGAGGACACGACGCCTTGCTCGCGCGAAGCGAGGTTCACTCGCTCGCCCGGATCCGCGCCGAGGTCGTACAGCTCGCGCGTCGACCAGCGCACGTCCGCGATCAGCTTGTGCGGCCACCGCAAGGACATCAGCCTCGTGTTCACCGCAGAAAACACAGGCTCGGCGGCGCCTTCGCGACCCGCCATCCACGGACGCAGGTCACGACCGCGAACGGTGCTCGGCCGCGGGGCGCCGACCAAGGCCATCAACGTCGGCGCGAGGTCGACCAGCGCCACCGGCCGCGCGACCGCGCGCGGCGCAACGCCAGGAACGAGCACGAAGAGAGGCACTCGCACCTGCTCTTCGTAGAGCGCGCTGCCGTGATACACACCGCCGTGCTCGCCGAACTCCTCGCCGTGATCCGCAGAGAGCACGACGACGATCGGTCGACGCAGCCGCGCGCGCGCGCCTTCGAGCAGCCGATCGACCTCGCGATCCACCGTCGCGAGCGCGTCGTCGTATCGAGCCATCGGAGTTGCGCCGCGGCCGCGATACGGCTCGTGCGCGTCGAAGTAGTGCGCCCACAAGAGCGTCGGCGGCTCGCCGCGTCGCACGCTCTCGTCGAGCTCGCCGAGGGCGACGTCGGTCGTCGCGCGCGCGTCGAGATCACGGTGCTCCGCGCGGGAGAAATCCAGGTGTCGATCGCGGTAGGCCTCGAGCCGCTCGCCCTCGGTGAAGAAGATCCCGTTCGTGTAGATCGCCACGGTCCGATAGCCGTGCGCGCCGAGCGTCGAGGCCAGCGTCGCGATCGGCTGTCGCTGTCCGAGCTGCACGGTCTCGTGCAGGTACTCGCCCGTGTGCAGCGACGTGATCGAGTAGCTCGAGTGAGGCGCTTGCGCGTAGGCGCGCTGAAAGCGCACCGCGCGTTCTGACAGCGAAAAGAGCCGTGGAGTTCGCTCTCGCGTCAAGCGATCAGCGCGCATCGCGTCGACCGTGACGAGCAAGACGTGCGCCCCCGAGGCGCGCGGAAGCGTGGGGTCCGACTCCCTCGCGAGCGCGGCCCGTTCACGCTCGGCCCGATCGCGCTCAAGCGTCCCTGTCGACAGCGCGCGCTGCGGCGGTCCGAGCGCGAGCTCGGAGGCGACCGCGATGTGTCGGACGTAGGGAGCGTGTGTTCCGAAGACCTCCGCGCGAACGTTGTCCCATCGCCCGAGCGCGAGGAGCCCAGCGACGAACAGCGGCGCCGCGAGAACGAGCGACGCGAGCCTCGCCTGTCGCGACGGCCTCGGCCAGACGAGCGCCGTAGCCGCGAGCGCGAAGGCCCCTGTCGCGACGCCGAGCACACCGTGCAGATACTCGTAGAGGCGTGGAAGAAACCGGTGATCGAGCGCGTGGGTCGCCATCGCGAGCCCGACGAACGCCGCGCTCGTCGCCATCCTTCGCGCCCGCGTCGCGCGCGCCGCGCGCTGGGTCACCCGCAGCAACGCGAAGATGGCACCGGTAAACAGCGCGGCGACGACGATCCCGGCGAGCGGCCGCAGCGCCCACAGCGCGGGCATTCGTCGCATGCGCCCGCCAGAAAACAACATCCAGCCGACGAGGGCGCCCGGAACGCAACAGACCGCCGCCAGTCGAACGATCAGCGCGCGGCCGCGCGAGGCGTCGAGCTCGCCCGCGACGCCCGCGAAGAACGCAGCGCCCACCAGCGCCGTCGCGCCCACCGACACGAGCGTGAGCACGAGCACGAGCTTGCGCTGATCATCGGTCGACGAGAGCCAGAGAATCGTGCTCGCGACGTCGAGCGCCGCAACGAATAGACCCGCGACCGCTCCCCACGCCGCGGCCTTGCCCATCGAAGACACGAGCGCCGAGCTCGAGCTCATCGCAGCACCGTCGAGCGCGGACGAGACGATCGGCGCACCCGCAGCATTCGTTCGCCAATCACGACGGGTCGACGCGACGCTCGATCGACGAAACCGCAGCGCTTCGGCGACGAGGCTCGCGGCAGGCTGGCCCTCGCCCCAGGGCACACCGACACGCACCTACCCGAGGTCGCTGCCTGTCGTGTGCGTTCGAGCGCGAGATTGCGGTACACTCCGCGAAGGTTTGCGCGTCTTTGCCCGCCGCGTCGACGGAGTTTGGCGCTGGCGGGTGACGGTTGTGTTCGAGAGGTATGTGATGACGGCTCGAAAGACCACCTCGATTGCGATCGCTTCGTGGCTCCTTGCCGCGTGCGTCGGATCGATTCAGGCCACGCCGCAGGAGCAGGCCGGCGCGGACACCGGCGTTCCGTGGGACCCCGACAGCGGAACACCACCGCCGCCAGGGACGGACGGCGGTGGCGTTCAGCCGCCGACGATCGTGATTCCGCCGACGACGCGCTTCCCGCGCCTCACGCACAACCAGTGGGAAGCCACGGTGCGCGACCTGCTGATGCTCACCGACGCGCCCGGCAACTCGTCGAGGTTCTCTCCCGACGCCCTGACAGGAACGTTCGGAAACAACGGCACCACCCTGCGCATCGGCCAGCAGCTCTGGACCGACTACCAGTCCGCAGCCGAGGCGCTCGCGGCGCGGGTCGCCCGCGATCCAGCAGCGTTCGCAAGGCTGTTGCCGCCGGGAGCTCCCGCAGATCCGCGCATGCGCGCGCGGGCGTTCGTCGAGCACTTCGGGCGACGGGCGTACCGACGACCGCTGTCGACGCAAGAGGTCGATCAGCACCTCACCATGCTCTACGACCGCGGCGCCATGATCCTCGGCGGCGACGCGTTCGTCTCTGGCACCGAGCTCTTGCTGCGCGGGATGCTCCAGTCCCCGCACTTCTTGTACCGCGTCGAGCGCAGCAGCACCGCGCGCGACGGGCGCATTCCTCTGGACGATTACGAGATCGCCACGCGCCTCTCGTACGCGCTGTGGAACACCATGCCCGACGGCGACCTCTTCGCCGCTGCGGGCCGCGGCGAGCTCGTGCGCCCAGAGACGCTCGTCGCCCAAGCGCGGCGGCTGCTCGAGAGCCCCCGCGCCAAGACCGCGGTCCTCGCGTTTCACGGGCAGCTCTACGAGTGGGATCACTTCGCCGACGTGCGCCGCGACGGGATGCGCTTTCCGCAGTGGCGGCCCACGCTGCCCGCGTCGATGCTGCGCGAGGCGCAGATGTTCGTCGACGACATCGTGTACGCGCGCCGCTCGACCTTCACACAACTATTCAACGCGAGCTACACGTTCGCCAACGATGACATCGCTCGCGTCTACGGCCTGAGCGGCACCTTCGACAGCAATTTCCGCAGGGTCGAGCTCGACCCGATGCAGCGACGCGGGATGCTCACGCAGGTGGGCTTCGTCGCCTCCCGCGCTTACTCGGTCGACCCCGACCCGATCCATCGCGGCGTCGCGGTCAACCTCAAGGTCCTCTGCGCTGCCCTGCCCAACGCGCCGCCCAACGTCCCGGCGGTGCCGATGGTTCCGCCCAACAGCACCAACCGGCAGACGGTCAACGCGCACACCGGTCCCGGAACCTGCGGTTCGGGCTGCCACAGCACGCTCATCAACCCGATCGGCTTCGCCTTCGAACACTTCGACTCGGTCGGCGCGTATCGAACGACAGATCGCGGGCAGATGATCGATGCGTCCGGCGAGTATTCGCTCGATGGCAGGCCGATTTCGTTCAACGGCGCGGCGCAGCTGGCCAACTTCGTCGCCGAGAGCCGGCAAGCGCACGAGTGCTACGCGCGCTATTGGTTCGAATTTCTCGCGGGCCGCGGGCCGCAGACGGAAGACCGCGCCTTGATTCAATGGATCGGAGCGCTGTCGCGCACAGACCGTCCCATCCTCGACCTCGTCGAGAACATCCTTTCGAGCCCAACGTTTACGGCGCGCTCGACCACAGTGGAGGCGATGCGATGAACCGCAGGCTGTTTCTCAAGGGCGCGGGCGTCACGCTCGGATTGCCCCTGCTCGAGTCGCTCGGCGCCGTGGCCGCGCACGCGCAAACGCGGCCCGCGACCGCAGGACGGTTCGCGGTCTTCATGCGCCAGGCCAACGGCGTCGCGCAGGAGATCCGCAACGGCGACGGATCGATCCGCGAGGCCGAGATGTTCTGGCCGACGGCGGTCGGCGACCTCACCGACGCATCGATGCGCGGACGCGCCGTCGAAGAGCTCATCGCGCACCGCTCGCGACTGCTCATGGTGAAGGGGACGAGGCTCAACTTCCCCGGTCGTGGCTGCGGCCACAGCGGCGGCGGAAATCAGATCCTCACCGCCAACGAGATCGACCGCACCGACCCCAACCTCGATCGCAATCAGTCCCGCGCCGTCGGCGAGTCAGTCGACTATCGCATCGCGCGCGAGATCAACCCGATGGAGGGCGCGCGTCGACGAGACCCGCTGACGCTCATGGCGGGTCCGCGCACCGGCTACATCGCCGAGGTCTTGAGCTACGGCGGCGCCCGCGACCTCCGCGGCGCCCAGCGCAATCCGTGGAACGCCTACCAGGCCGTCGTCGGTATGACCGGCGCGACCGACGCCGAGTTCGAGCGCATCCGCAGCTCGCGCGTGAGCGTCAACGACCTGCTTCGCGATCAGATGCGCGCGCTCCTCGGACGCACGGATCTGTCCCGCGACGACCGCGACCGCCTGCAGCTTCACTTCGACTCGATCCGCGACCTCGAGCGACGCATGACCTGTCAGCTCCCGACGGCCGAGGCCGGCGCGCTGCGCGCAGGCGTCATGCCGTTCGAGCGCGAGATGACCATCGACGGGATGCGACAGACCGTCCTTGTCGTCGATGGCTCGGCTTCGCTGCACACGATCGCCAGGCTCCACATCGACGTGCTCGACGTCGCGCTCTCCTGCGGCTACACGACGGCTGCGACCCTGCAGGTCGGCAACGGCAACGACGGGACGCCCTACACGCTGCCTGGATTCAACGGCGCTTTCTCGTTTCACTGGATCTCGCACAGAATCCAGGGAGACGGCGACACGGGCACCGCGATCAACGACGCGCAGCAGCGGCACCACCAGATCGACCGCATGCACGCGAGGCTCTTCAAGTACCTCTGCGACAAGCTCGCGGCCAGGACGATGCCCGGCGGAGGAACGCTGCTCGACAGCGGCATGGCCGTCTGGGTCAACGACCTGGCCACCGGACCGCCCCACGGATACCAGGACGTCCCGTTCATCATCGCGGGCTCGGGCAACGGCTACCTCAGGCAGAACGCGTTCATCGACGCGAGGCAGTCGGGTCGCACCGTCGCGCACAACACGCTGCTCAACACGTTCATCAACGCGATGGGAATCACGAGCGCGCGCTTCGGACACGACTCGCTGCCCGCCGGCGAGCTCGCGGGCATCAAGCGCTGATCGTTCGAGACGCGCACGCCACGGTTACGGGACCACCGTGACCGCGGCGCCCAGCGTTCGACGGATCACCGCGAGCCGCTCGTCCCTCAGCGCTGGCGCGACCGAGCGAAGCGCCACGAGCCGAAGCTCGTCGCCTTGCGAGCGGTTCTCGTTCCACAACGCGCGCGCTTCGAGACCGGTGATGCGCAAGGCGTTGGGCGTCCCTAGCTCGGCGCTCACGCGCAAGAGCACCACGTCGCGCGTCATCGGGTTGTCGAGCGCAGAGCGCATCGCGGCGTCGTCGAGCGCGCGTCCCACGCGATAGCGATAGCCCTGGTTGGACACGAGATTGCCCAGCGAATACGCGCACACAGCCTCGCCTCTCGGCGACGGCAGCCGCTCGACCTCCTGCAAGATGTGAGGGCCCGTACCGACGATCACGTCCGCTCCCCATTGGACCAACTGCCGCGCGAGCCGACGCTGCTCGGTCGTCGGAGTGCGCACGAAATCATGGCTCCAGTGGATCGAGAGCACCACGAGGTCCGCCCGCGAGCGCGCCTCCGCGAGCGCGCGCTGCACGAGCGACGGCTCGAACATGAATACCCGCACACCCGCGCGATTGGGCGAAGCGCCGTTGTTCATCCGCTCGGTCGTCGCGACGAAGGCGACCCTCACCCCGCCTCGCGTCACCACCACGGGCGCCCGCGCGTCGGTGTCGCTGCGGCCAGCGCCGACCGACAGCATCCCCGCTTGTCGAATGGCGTCGAGCGTGATCGCTAGCCCGTCGCCCGCTTGATCGAAGGCGTGATTGTTGGCGACCGAGAGCACGTCGAAGCCCGTCGCAGCAAGGTCGGCGCCGTACGACGTCGGCGCGCCGAGGACCGGCGGCGTGGCGTTCTCCGGGGAGCGAAACGACTCGGTCAGCGGCGACTCGAGGTTCACGTACGCGATGTCGTCCGCCGGAATGAGCGCGCCCATCCCCGCGAGCACCCAGCGAAACCCGCCCTCCTGCGCGTGCGCGTTGACCGCGGCGACGACTCGACGATGAACGAGCACGTCCCCCGTGGCCGCCACGGTGATCGACCGCGCGGTCGGCCGCGGCGCGCGCGTCGCGTCCGGCTGCGGCGCGCGTGGGCCCTGCGCCTGCTGCGCAAAGGCGCGGGACCGCGCGGTCAACCACGGGATGACGCACGCCGCTGCAACGCAAAGGGCAGAGCATTTCCAACGTTTCTGAAGCGACACGACGAGCGTTCTCTTCGCACATGGTCGCCTCGCCGTCGAGCGACCTCGACCGCTCGCCGCGCCCACCGATCCCGAATCAGCCCTCGCGTTCTAGAGCCACGCGGCTTCGAGCCCGTCCGACGCGGTGAACTTCGCGCTGGGAATCGCCTGACGAAGCGCCGCGAGCCACGTTCGCAGCTCCTCGCGCTCGGCCTCGGTCCGCATGAATTGCCCCACGCTCACGTCGTCTGCGGTTCCGAACTGCGCGTAGATCCCGACCGTACGACTCGACCCGAGCAGCGCGAGCTCTTTGATGTCCGCAAACCCGAGCTCGGTCGGCGTGGACTCGCCCAAAAGGCCCAAGCGACGCGAGCGCAGCACGCGCTTCTCTCGATCGAGCTGTGCGCGAACGCCGCGAGCGCCCGACACCGTCAGCCAACCGAGCAGCGCCATGAGCACGCCCATCACCACCGGAGTCCAGCGAAAATCCCCGGTGCCGCGCACGCGAAGCGACGCCACAACGCCGAGCAGCCCAAACGAGAAGAGTGCGACACCAAGGGCGATGCCGAGCTTTCTCGGAGCGACCTCCAGTTCGAGCACGTGTTGTGAAGGTTCGTGGAGCATCGAATTCGAAGCGGAGTGTAAAGACAGCGCGGATCGCGGTACAGTGCCGGCACTGGGAGCGCTGGATGACCGCGTCGAAGCCGAGCATGCCGCACGATTCGAAGAGCGTCCCGACTCAACTGAGCGGCGCCGCGGGTTCGAGCGAGCAGCGCGCACACAGCGCGATCCTCGGCGCGGCGTTCGGTCGCTACGAAGGGCTCATGCGGCTCGCCGCGGGCGGCATGGGGCAAGTGCTCGTCGCCCGCGTTCAATCCGAGCGCGGGGTGCGTCGCCTCGTCGCGTTGAAGACCATCCTGTCGCACCTCACAGAGAACGAACTGTTTCTCAAGATGTTCATCCGAGAAGCTGAGATCGCTTCGCGGCTGCATCACCCCAACGTCGTCCCCGTGCTCGAGCTCGGACGCACCGAATACGAGCACTTTCTGGTGATGGAGTACTTTCCGTCGGTTCCGCTCAACACGGTCCTGAAGGAGGCGCTCAAGCGAGAGAAGCCCATGCCGTCCGACGTGGCCGCGGCCATCGTCGCGGACGCCGCAGGGGGGCTTCACGCCGCGCACGAGCTCACCGACGACGACGGCACGCTGCTCCACCTCGTGCACCGCGACGCCACGCCATCGAACTTGCTGGTGGGCGGCGACGGAAGCGTGAAGGTCACGGACTTCGGCGTCGCCAAGGCGACGGGCGCGCAGTTCGAAAACATGACGGTCAACGGCGACCTTCGCGGAAAGATCGGCTACCTCGCCCCCGAGCAGGTCACGGGCGAGTCGCTCGACCGACGCTCGGACATCTTCACGCTCGGGATCGTGTTGTGGGAGTGCGTCGCGGGCCGGCGTCTCTTCGGACGAAAAGACAGCGAAGTCGCTGCGATCCGCGCGCTCATGGACGAGCGCATCCCGGACGTTCGCGACGCCGCGCCGGACGTGCCCGAAGCGCTGGCTCGCATCGTCGCGCGCGCCCTCGACCGGGACCGCGAACGGCGCTACCAGACCGCCGCCGAGCTTCGGCAGGCGCTCACCACGCAGCTGCTCGCAGACACCGACGCGCGTCGTCTCGCCTTCGCCAAAGAGACCATCGGCGAGATCCTATCGGACCGACAGCGCGCGATCGCAAACGCCGTCGCCGAGCTCGACTCACCGTCATCCGTCGCAAAGAGACGGCTCTCTTCGAGCGGCACTCCGGGAGAGTCGTCGGGCCACGAGCCGCTCAGCGTTCCGTCGCTGAACACGAGCGCAGCGTCCTCGTCCAAGACCGTGCCGCCCCCGCAGCCCACGAGCCGCCTGACGCTCGTGGCCGGATCGCTCGCGCTCTTGCTCGTGGGGGGCGGCGGAGCCATGGCCGCGAGCGGCATGTTGAAAAATCGCACACCAAATCAAGCGACGAACGGCGCGCCCCCCGCGCGCAACGCGCCGCGCGTCGAGCCGGCGCCACTGCCTCCGCCCGCGCTCGCGCCCACGACCGCTGCTGCGCTGCCGCCATCGACACCGACGACTCCGTCGACCGCGGCAGCGAGCAGCGACGCCGGCGCCCCGACCGTCGCGAGCGCCGAACCAACGACGGTCGCGCCATCGGGCGCAGGAGCGACGCGGCCCGGACGCGGCGTTCGCCCGCGCAGCGGACGCCCGAACTCGACCACGCAACCGACAGTCAACACACCGACCAACAGCGGGACGAGCACCAGCGCAACGCCACCAGAGCGCATCGAAATGTAGCTCGGCTCACGCGGCTCTCTCGCCAACGATCGAAGGCTCGATGAACGCTGCGAATCGCACCTCGCCCCGAAACACGGCGCTCTTCCTCGCGACCGCGACGCTCGTGTCGACCTCGATCGCGAGCGCGCAGAGCACAACCTGGCTTGATTTTCGTGGAGACCCGTCGCGAACAGGAACGGTCAGCGTGCCGCTCGCGATCTCGCAACCGCGCCTGGCGTGGCGGCTGTCTCGCGTGCCGATCAGCGTTCCGGTCGAAGGGTTCGGCCCCACTCTGATCGAGTTCGATCTCGACAGCGGCGGCCAGTCCGACCTCGTGTCGATCACCGATCGATCGATCGCCGCGTGGGACGCGGCAACGGGACAGCAGCGATGGCCGACAGGCGACGGCGAATACGCGCCGTGGCAGTACATCGTCGGAGTCGCCGACATGAACGGCGATCGATCGCAGGACATCATCGTCGTCGGCCGCGACAACGTCGTCGGGATCTACGATAGCACCGGGGTGCGCCGCTGGACGCTTCCGAGCAACCGGCTGACCCCCGCGTTTGCAGGGACGGTCCGCGTCGTCGACATGACCGGCACCGACACGAGCACGCAGCTGCTCGTGGCGCGGACGGACGGGACCGACACGGCGAGGATCAGCTTGTTCTCCTTCGACCGCGCGTTTGCCGAGACCGAGGCGCGGTCTGTCTCTTATACGGGCGACTCGGAGCTATCGACCTTTCGCACGCAAGTGGGGGACTTCGACGGCGACTCGCTTCCCGACGTCGTGACGCTGCGCGCCGCGGCCATGGGCGCGATGAACGTGGTGTTCGTGCGAGGAACCGGCGTGGCCGCAGGCGGCTCGTGGACCGCGAGCACACGGTTGATTGCGCCGCCGATGACAGGGTGCCTGCCCCGCGCAGGCGCAACGTGGCGAACGCAGACGTTCGCGGCTTCGGATCGGGACCTCCTCGCGGTCAAGCAGGGCCCGTTCACAGGAGCGCGCGGCTGCGTCGCGGTCGTTCGCAACACGGACACCGCGTCGACGCTGCAATGGAGCAGGCCGCTCCCCTCGGGCGACAGCGTCGCGGCTCCGTATGTGAGCAACCTCGCCGGCAGCCCGTCGCCCGAGATCCTCGCGTACTCGAGCGAGCTGGTCACCGTGTCGCCGACCGTGATGGCCCTGCACCACACGATCACTGTGTTCGACGCGATCACCGGCAACATCGTCGGAACGATGGAGCCGTCGACGGACTCGAACGCGGGTTACGTCTGGCTCGGCAACGCGCGAATCGAGGGAGAGAGCGTCGATACGATCGTCGCCTCGACGCCGTTGGGCACGAGGGTGTTCTTTCGACACAACGGCGCGAGCTTCGAACGCGGCGCGTTGCTCGGCTCGCTCAACATCGACCGATGGCCCCGCCTGATCGAGGGCGTCGAGATCTACGGCTTGCCGTCGGGAGGGCGAGTCGAGCCGATCGTCGTCGGAACCGGCGCCAACGCAGCGGTGCTCGCGCGAACCTCCGCGAGCGAGCACCGGGTGTTGGGGCTGCGTCGCAACGACCCGACCCCGTCGGCGACGACCGGGCTCCTGGTCGGCGGGAGGCGTCGCGGACGCGGCGCGTTCGTCGTGTCACTGCCCGCCGCGCTCGCAGACGCGTCGCTTCGAAAGCTCGCCCCGTCGCTGATGTACGACGGGCGCGCGTTCGTCGGCGACGGCTTCGATCCGCCGTTGTTTCTCTGGTCCAGACCCTCCTATACGACCAGCGCTTTTCGGCAGGAGCTCCGGGCAGCACGCATCGGCTTCTCGCGGGGAGACACGATCTTGTCGAGCAACCGCGCGAGCCTCATCGACGCGACCGAGGCGACGCCGTTCGACGTGATTCCTTCGAGCGTCCCCAACCCGAACGGCTGCACCGAGAACCTCCAGGCGACGATCGGCGCATGGACGAGCACCGGCGAAGCGGTGTTTCTTCCCACGGCGAACTCTCCGATCGACACCGGGACGCGCATGCGCTTCGAACCAGCGATGCGCAACTGCAGTCGAACGCCGCTGTTTTCGTCGCAGTTCGCGCCAGCGACGGCGACTGGCGTCTCGTTCAACGGCGACTTCGCTCGACTGCCGATCAGCGGGTTGCCCGCACAGCCGGCGTTCATCGGGTGGCTGCAGCGCGACGTCGGACTCGACCGTGAGTTGAGCGCTTCAGCGCAGAACACCGGCGATCAGCGCGTCACGATCAGCTTTCCCACGCAGCTCGCTGCGAGCCTACCTTCGCTCGGAACGATCGGGGGAACCTCGTTTCTCGCGGTCAACTCCACGGTCAACTCTGGCGCGGCGCCTCCTCACGAAATTCATTTCGTCGTCGGCGAGCGCCCGCTCCGCATCACACGATCGCCGCTCAACGGCCCGCCGCTTCAGTTCGCCGCGCTTCAACCCATCCTCGTCCCCGCGAGCGAAGGCCACTTGTTGCTCGTCAACAACTCGCCCAACACGTCGAGCAACAGCGCGTACGCGCGCCCCACGGTCTGGCGCGTCGCCCCGAGCGGAACGGGCTACACAGTCACGCTCGCCGCGTGGACGAGCAACGCGACGCTCATGGATTCGCAGCCCGCGTCGGTCGTCCGTTGCGGCGCCGACCAGTATCGGCTGATCTTTCGCAGCCGCGTGACGGCGACCACCGGCGAGGAAGCCAAGATCGAAGCGTGGCAGTTCTCGCGGACCGCCGCAGCACCTGCGATGCCGGATTTCGCCGTCGCAACGAACCTCGAGCAGTCCTGGCAGCTCTGCCTCGACCGCGCTGCTCCCGCGTACGACTGCGCGACCCCGCCCCCCAGCCCGCGCCTCGGTCGCGCCTCGTGGAGCGGAATCGCTGCGTCACAGAACAACACCTCGCCCGTCGCGGTCATCACGAACTCGGCTGGGCAAACCTTCGCGATCGAGGATGTGTGCGCAAGAGGTAGGGTCCGTTGGGCCTTTCAAGAGTCGCGCTCCGCCGCGGCTCCCAGCATCATCGACTCCGACGGCGACAACGATGGCGAGGTCGTCGTCCTCTCGAGCGACGGCACGTATCACGGCATCGATCAGCGCGAGTGCGACCGCGTCGGAGACCCGCGCTGTCCCGCCTCGCGCCCGGTGTGCGACGTCGCGGCCAAGACGTGCGTCGAGTGCCTCGCCAACGCCGACTGTGCGAGCGTCGGCCGCGGCACCTGCAACGCGGACCGTCGGCTCTGCGTCCCGTGCACGATGACCGGAGCGGGCTGCGATCCATCGGGTGGAACCTGTACCGAGACCGTTCGCGGCGGCGTGTCGGTTCTTGTCTGCTCGTGCGTTCGCGATACGGACTGTTCGCAAGGTTTCGCCTGCGTTCGACCGCAAGGCACCGACGCTGGCGTGACTGGCGTATGTACGGCAGGATGCAATCCGCGCGAGCCCCGCTGCCCGCTCGGGTTGCAGTGCTCGACCAGCGGCGACGCTGGGATCGGGCGATGCGTCGGCGCGTGCACCAGCGACGATCAGTGCGCCTCGGGCTCGCCGAGCCGCCCTGTTTGTTCGTCGGCGTCCGACGCTGGCGCGAGGGCGTGCGTCGAGTGCAACACCAGCGGACAATGTGAAGCGCGAGATCCGACGCGGCCCGTCTGCGGCGCCAATCGCTGCGTGCAGTGCTCGGCGAGCGAGTCCGCGCTCTGCACGCGCGACGGACGTGGGTCGCGATGCCTGGGCGACGGACGCTGCGGCTGCGAGTCCGACTCGGACTGCTCTCTCGGTCGGTGCAACCCGCAGACTCGGGCGTGCACAACCGGCGCGGACAGCGGCGTAGCCACGCCCTGGGCAGACAACAGCTGCGCGTGCGACGCTCGCGCCCTCACCGCGTCGTCGCGCGCGAGCGACGCCGGCAGAGCGCTCGTGCTCGCGGCGGTCATCGCCGCCGCGCTCTCGGCGAGAAAGAAGCGCCGCACGCAGCGCTACGGGGTCGCGCTCGGTTCCTCGGCGCTCGCGCTCGCGACGATCGCGCCCGACGCGCGAGCGCAGGTGGCCCCAACGACAGCAACCGCTGCGCCGCGCGCGCCGACGAGGCGCGCAGTTCAGTGCGGTGAAGACGCGTCAGCCGACCTCTTCGCAGAGGCTCGCGAGCACTTCGACGCAGGGCAAACCGCGCTGCTCGCCAACGACGCGGCGGGCGCGGAGCGATCGCTTCGCACGTCGATCGCGCTCTTCGACAGCCCCAACACTCACCTCTTGCTCGGGCGCGCGCTCGCGGCGCAACAGCGACTCGAAGACGCATACGACGAGTTCGAGACGAGCGTGGTGCTCGCGACGCGATGCTCGGTGCGCGACAGCACCGAGCGAGGTCGCGCGAGGTACATGCGTTCGATCGAGCAGGGCGCGGTCGAGCGCGGGCAGCTCGCGCCGCGCGTCGCGCTGTTCAGCGCGCGGTTCGAGGGCGGCGCCCCCTCTGGAGCGACCATTCAACTCGGGGATCGTCCGCCGATCGCCCTGGTGACAGACAGGACGGTCGCAGCCACGCCCGGCTCGGACGTCCGGGTGCACATCCGAGCGCCCGGCTACCAAGACTGGAACGGAACCGTGACCCTCGATCGCGGCCGCGTCGCCGCCGTCGAGGTCGCGCTGCAGCGAATCGTCGCGCAGACGCGGGTGATCGAGCGCACGGTCGAGCGACAGCTCGTCGCGGTGCGGAGGATTCCCGCGGCGTTTGGCGTGGGGCTCGCCGTTGCGGGCGCGGGGATCGCAGCGACGGCGACGGGCGCGGCGCTCTATCTCACCGCGCGCGGTCGCTACGCCACGCTCGAGCAAGCGTGCACGATGTCTATCTGCCCCAACGACCCCTCGTTTCTTCGCGCCGCCGAGCGCGGCGAGCGCCTCGAGTTCGCGGGGCAGGTCACGCTCTGGACGGGCGTCGGCGTCTCGGTCGTCGGCGCGGTGATCACGCTGATCGCTTTGCCTCGAACAGAATACGTCCCCGTTCGAGCGACCCGGCCCGGCGTGGCCCTGCGTCCGTCGCTCGGAGCGCTCGCGCTCGAAGGAGCATTCTGATGCGCGCGCGTCCGATCGTGCTCATCGCGCTCGCGCTCACGATTTCGAGCTGCAGCTCGCCGTGGGGCTCCCTTCGCGAACGTTCGAGTCAGTGCGTCGCGGGCCGACGCGACTGCGACGGTGACCCCGCCAACGGCTGCGAGGTCGACACCGATGTGAGCCGCGAACACTGCGGGGCTTGCGGGCGTCGAGCGACCGTCGCGTGCGTCCAGGCTCGCCCCCTCGATCCGCGGCTGCTCGCCGGCGCTGCGGGCACGATGTGCGTCTCGGTCGCCGGCGACTCGCTCGGCGGGGTGCGCTGCTGGGGCTCGAACACACACAATCAAGTTGCCCCCGAGGCTCCCGCGACGGTGCGCGCGACCCCGACGGACCCAACCGTCAGCGACACGAGCGAGGTGCACTCGCTGACCGTCGGCGACGGCTTCGGCTGCGCGATCCGCGGCCCCTCGCGCACCCTGCGTTGCTGGGGCAACGCTGTGCGGTCGATCGTGCCCGACGGACTCGCGGCGCTCGAATCGGTGGTGGGAGCGAGGATGGTCGCCGCGGGCGCGAGGCACGCGTGCGTCGCCTTGCCCAACCCTGCCAACGATCGCACGGTGATCCAGTGCTTCGGCGACAACGATCGCGGCCAGCTCGGCGGTGAGCGCACCGCCGGGCCGTTCGCGACGGTCAAGACAGGCACTGGCGCGGCGCTGTCCATCGATCGATTCGCCGGGATCGTCGCGGGCGCGGCGCACACCTGCGCGTACAGCGAACAGCAGATCGTGTGCTGGGGCGCCAATGACCGCACGCAGCTAGGCCGGGGGCAGCGCGTCGGATCGTTCGCGATCGCGGCGGCCAATGTCGCGATCTCCGACAACTTCTCGATGGTCGTTCACGACGTCGCAGCCGGCGGCGACTCGACGTGCGCGGTGGTCTCGACGACGCGTAACGGCGCTGACGCGGGTCCGCCGGTCGACGCCGCTACAGACGCGACGGCGGACGCGCGCGACGCCGCGACAGCGCCGGGCGATTCTGGCGTCGGACCGATGGACGCGAGCGTCGACGGAGGGCAACCCGCATCGACGTGCGGCGAGGATCAGAGCGCGCGACGCCGCGTGTTGTGTTGGGGTGCGCTCGCCGCCGATCGGATGTGCAGCGGTCGACAGGTCGGCGCCGTTCGTACGGAGTCCGGCGCGCCGCTCGAAGACGTCGAGAGAGTGTTCGTTGGAGATCGGCACGCGTGCGCCATCCAACAATCGGGCGCGGTGCTCTGCTGGGGTGACGGCGCGGACGGGCGCCTCGCCGACGGAACCCCGCGCGGTCCGATGGTGGCAGTGCCGATCGAGTCGCTTCGCTCGGCGCGGACGCTGTCGATCGTCGGCGCTGGAAACGTTCTGCCGCAAAGCGCCCGAACCGCCGATCGCGAGGGGTTCTGCGCGCTCTTCGACGAGACGGTGACCCCCGCGCGCGTGAAGTGCTGGGGCCCCAACACGAGCAACCAGCTCGGCGACGAGACCTTCGCCGCCAGACTGTCACCGACGCCGTTGAACGTACGCTGGTGACCGCCGCTCACGCGGCCCGACAGAGCGCCGCCGCTCGCCGCGCGATCTCTTCGTCGCGGACGAGTCCGAGGCTCAGATCCCACAACCTGGCCTGCGCCTCGGGGTCGAGCACCGCCTTCTCTTCGGCGATCTCGACGAAGCCGTCGTCGCCTCCCGTGAAGAACCTGCCCGATTTCTTCAGGCTCTCGGCCTGCGCCTCGGTGAACAACGGCGCCATGATCTCGCCGCATCGCTCGATCGAGATAAACGAGCCGAACCACTTCATGACCGTCGCCATCGCCCGCATCGGCCACGGGATGATCTCGAGCTGATTGCTCCACACGGTCTTCTGAATCTCGAAGCAGACGAACGCGGTCTTGCTGCCCTCGACGCGCCTGTGCAGCGCGTGGAGCCGAGACGAGAACATCCTCTTCGCGACCATCGCTTGATGAACGCCGTCTTCGTAGCCCCACTTCTTCGTCATTTGCAGGTCGTCCCAGAAGATCTCTCCGCCCCGCGTCGCGTTGAAGATCACACGCCCGCCAGACTCCGATCGCGCGAGCAGCTCGAGCAGGCCGAGCGTCAGCATGAACTGCGACAGGTAATTGACCTGAAAGTGCGGGTCCATTGCGTCCTCGGTCTCCTGCCGGCGAGCCGCGTAGCCGAGGCCGGCGTTGATGAAGATCGCGTCCAGCGAATCGTAGCGAGCGCGAAGCTCGTCGACCATCCGGCGCACCGCCGCGAGGCTCGTGAGATCGCCGACGACGTACGAGAGACGCTGATTGCCCGTCGCGCTCCGAAGCTCTTGAACGGTGGCTTCGCACGCGCCCTTGGACCGACCGTGAACGACGATCTCGTGCCGTTGGTCGTCGTGAAGCGCGAGCGCGTGCGCGACGCCCTTGCCCATCCCGTTGGTCGCACCGGTGATCAGCACGCGCATCTTCGTTGCCCTTCGCAGCGAGTGAACATGCGCCGACCGTAGCCGCCGATCACCGCACGCACATCGGCCAGAAGGCTGATCCTGCACTCGCTCGAGTCCATCGTGACTCGAGCGGCGACGAGCCGCGCTGTCGACCCGCATCGCTCACGGTTGAGCCGACGCAACCGCGAGAGCGCCGCGCGATGTGCAGACCGCTCTTGAAAAGATGGGTCGCTCCACGACCGCCCCTGCCCGGCTCCACCGCCCCAGTGGAGTCCTTCGAGTTGCTCTCTTCGGAGGCGCGGATGGGATTCGAACCCACGTATGGAGGTTTTGCAAACCTCTGCCTGACCACTTGGCTACCGCGCCACGCTCGCCATCGATCGGGTCGATGGGGACCCGACTGTTAGCAACGCCCTCCTCGCTGGTCAACAGGGGATCTTCGCGATCGCCGTCAATCGTCGGCGCTCGGCTCTTCGTCCTGCACTTTGTCGTCGCGACGAGCCTGAGCCCAGGCGCCCATGGCCAGGCCAAAGACCAGCAAAAACGAGAGCAGGACGACCTCGAACACGAAGTGCACCAGCCGGACTCCCGGCGGCGGCCCCGACCACTGCGGCCCTGCCGAACGCACGATGCGCACCCACGGAGCGAGTCGGTCGACCACCACGCTCGCGGCCATCGTCAGCGCCGTCACCCCGAGCGCCATCGTCCGCAGCGCGTCGCGATCGTCGTGCGCGACCCCCGCGCGGCTCGCGACGCGGCCGCCGACGTAGCCGCTGAACAGCTTGCTCGCGTACACGACGTACACGAGCGCGGCGGCGACGCCGGGATGCCTGATCGCCGGCCTCGCGAACTGCGCTCCGATCGAAAACGCCAGGTCCAACGCGAGCGCCGCAGCGCCGCCGCGCAAGATCGCGTCGATCGGCGCAGCAGGCGGCTCGCCTCGCTCGTCGTCGAAGCGATCGCGATCGTCATCAGGTCCGCGGTCCATCGAAGTATCCCCGTACCTATACCGCGCCGCGCGGCCGCGTGCGAGCCGCGGGCCGGTCCGAACAGCAACGAAAGCCAATCTGGTAGTAGCGAAACAGCGGCCCGTGCGCTCGGGTGACGGCGCGGCACCGGTTGCGGACGTGCCCCCAGAAGCCGCCCATCAACCCAGAGCGCTGGCCCCAATCGGCGGTCGAGCGCACCCACTCGTCGACGTTTCCGGTCATGTCGTGCACGGCGAAGGGCGAGACGCAGCGGGGCCTCGATCCCGAGGGCGTCGCCATGTACGTACGCGACACTTCGGCCTCGCTCGTCGCGCGATCGGACGAGTGCAAGAGGCGCTTGTCCGGCGCCCTGGCAAACAGGTCGATCGTGCAGGAGTCCGCCGAACGCTCGCGACCGTACGGGTACGGCAACAGCGCTTCACCGCTGCACGCGAAGGCCCACTCGTCCTCCGTGCAGAGCCGCTTGCCTTGCGCCGCGCAGAGGGACTCGGCTTCGACGAAAGAGACCATCACCGACGGAAGCGCTCCCTCGCGGTTGGGCCACTCGTAGCGATCCATGCAGAAGCTCATCGGCACGCGCTGCCCGGTGCAGTGCGGGCGAGCGATGAACGCGAGGCACTGGTCTCGATCGTTGTCCGCCCAGCGCTCGCACGGCTCGTACACCTCGTTGCAGTAGACGCCTCGTACCGCAACCATATCCGCTGGACATGCTGGCGCCGCGTCGACGAGCTGAGCGCGATCGCGCGTTCGGCGGTCCCGTGACGCATCGTCGGCAGTCACGCCCCTCGCGTCCATCGTTGCATCGACGAGCGCCCCGTCGACGAGAGCGCTCGAAGCGCCGCCGTCCCATCGATCGCGCTCCGTGCGCGCCTGCGCTTGCGAAGGCGCCGAGCGGGTCGTCACCGCCAACGCCGCCGCCCCAACCGCGGCGCCGATGGCCATGGCCGTCGCAAAGAGCCGGACTCCGCTTCGTGTTCGCGCTGTCTTCACGGTGCGTTCAGTGAGCTCTCTGGCCGTAGGGGCCGCTTGCGCCACCCGCGGCGCCTGCGAAAAACGACCGGTCCTGCCGACGCTCTTCCCTCGCAAACGGAGCGCTTGTCACGTGTTCGACAGCAAAGACATATTCTGACCATCGATTCAGCGAGCGTTTCGAGGGGCTCTTCCCGGGTCACAGTATGTCCATACGCTGTGTTCGAGCGGTGATTCTCTAGGCGTTCGTGAGTTAGGGTCAGGCTCGTGATGGCCGCGACCAAGACCGCCCCCCGACGTCCCCGCCCCGCTTCGATCCTCGAAGAGACGTTTACGAGCGAGGGGCGCAACTGGCTCTGGCGCGAAGGCCCCAGCGTACTGCCCGAGCGCTATCGCGCGGCGGGCGATCAAGCGCGCGAGGAGCTGCGGGCGCTGTTCGTTCGCAAGCTCGTTCCTGCCATGGAGCGACGCGGGATCGCAGGCGAGGCCGTCAGCGCCGCGACGCCCTCGGGTATCGCCGCCGCGGACGTGCGGTGGATGAAGTGGTTTCGCGCCGACGAAGGCCAGTCGCCGCTCTGGGGACTGTTCGTTCAGTCGCGCGTCTTCGACTCCAACGACGCCGACAACGACACCTGGGTGCTCGTCGCGTGGGGCGACGGCCCCGCGCTCGCCTGGGTCTCGGACACGGCGCTCGCGCAGCGTTGCCTGCGCGCTGCGCTCCATGCTCCGCCCGCCTTCTTGAGCGGCGGCCTGCTCTCCCGAGACCCCTCGTTCGCCGTGCGTCTCGAGCGCACGACCCGCAGCGACAGCCGCGCGCGAAAGAGCGCCACCACCGCGCGCAAGTCCGCGCTCGTCGGAGCCGATCAAGAAGCAGGCCCCGACTCCCCACATCGGACAGCGTCGCGCGCGGCCGCGCCCGGCGACCGCCCCGCCGGAGCCCACGCGATCCTGGCAGCGTGGCGCCGCGCCAACCCGGCGCGCTCGGCCTGAGCGGTCTCCCGCGGGGACCGCTGCTCGCAACAAACGCCCGCTCTCCAAAAGACCGTGATAGCGTGGCGCTCCGTTTGTCGATGACGTCCAGCCGTTCCTCGTGGAGGCCCTCCGGCGCCGGTTCCGACGGAACGGTGATGGTCACCCACCGTTACGAACCGGTCGCCGAAATCGGCGTCGGTGGAATGGGCGCGGTCGTCCTCGCCCGAGCGCTCTCGGGCCCGAGCGCCGGCGAGTACGTCGCGATGAAGCGCTTGCTGCCGCACCTCGCGCAAGAGCCCGAGGTGCTCAAGGCGTTTCTCGACGAGGTGTACGTCATCTCGGCGATGCACCACCCGCACATCGTCGAGTCCATCGATTGGGGCGAAGACCGCGACGGGCGCTTTCTCGTGATGCAGTTCGTCGCGGGCGACTCGCTGCGCGCCCTCGTTCACGCGCGCGAGGCCGCCCAGGCGCCGCTCCCGACAGACTTCATCGCCGAGGTCGTCGCTTGCGCTGCGCTCGGGCTCCACGCCGCGCACACCGTCGAGGCCGAGGGGAGAGAACTCGGGATCGTTCACCAAGACGTCTCGCCAGCAAACGTGCTCGTCGGCTACGACGGAAGCGTCAAGGTCATCGACTTCGGCGTCGCGCGCATCCTCTCGCGCGGCGAAGACTCCAGCACGCAGACGATCCGCGGAAAGTTCGGCTACATGTCGCCCGAACAAATCCGAGGATTCTCCCTCGATCACCGCTCGGATCTGTTCTCGCTCGGCGTCGTGTTCTGGGAGGCGCTCACGCTCTGTCGGCTCTACCAGGCGAAGGACGAGTTCGAAGTCGCTCGCCTGGTCATCAACGAAGAGCCCGTCTCTCCCAGCGAGATTCGCCAGGGGATCGACCCAGCGCTCGACCGCATCGTCCTGCGATGCCTCGCGAAGAACCTCGACTACCGCTACGCCGACGGACGCGAGCTCGCGCGGGACCTCGAGCCCTTTCGACCGCCCCCCGCGCAGCGCGCAGAGGTCGTCGCCCACGTCACCCGCCAGTCGATGCCCGAGCGCTTCGCGTGGATCGAGAGCGTCACCAAGCGAAGCCTCAAGATCCCGCCCCGAACGATCGAGATCGAGCAGCCGAGGCCCCTTCGACCGAGCCAGAATCAGCTGCCAGTCGCGCCCGAACACGCGACCCCGAGCGCTCAGCCGACGCAGCAGACCGCGGCGCCCGTCGCATTTGCTCCCACCCCCGCGGCCGCGCCGACCGCGAGCGCCGCGCAAGCTCATCAGATCCTCGGCGCTCCCGCGTCTCCGTCTGCGCCCTCCACGCAGCCGATGCCCTCCGCGCAATCGACCGCGATCGCGCCCACCCGCGGTTCGACCGCGAACAAACCAGCGCCCAGCGCTCCGAAGAAACCAGCCGCTCGTCCGATGAACATCGGCGTCCGGATCGGAGCGCTCGCCGCGATCGCGATCGTCGCCCTCGTGATCGGACTCGTGCTCGGCAGCCGCTAGCGCAAAGCCGTGATCGATCGCAGCCGAGGTCGGGAGAAGACACGCCACGAGCGCAATCGGGCGCGTGTCGCCAACCGAAGGCGCAGCCACGATAGTTCGACTTTCGCCGCGAGAATCACTGGATGACCGTAGGTCATCCGTATCGCTCAACGAGAACGCGACGAGCGGAGCGACGCGAGGTCGATGTTGTGCTTCTTGTAGAGCTCGCGCAGGTACCGACGATGAACGCCTGATCGTCGCGCAGCTTCGGAGAGGTTGTAGCCGCTCTCGATGAAGAGCTTCATCAGGTACTCCTTCTCGAAGGTGTCGACCGCGAGCTGCTTGGCGTCTTGAAACGGCAGCCCCGTCGATGCGAGCGCGGCCACCGAGAGCCCGCCGGGCGGGATCGTCGCAGGCACCGCGCTCATCGCGGTGTTGGTCGGCTCGTTGTTCTCTTCGAGCTCGTCGAACTCGTCGTCGTCGACGTCGAGCTGGTTGACCAGCACCCCAGGACCGCCCGCGAGCATCACCGCGCGCTCGACGATGTTTCGCAGCTCGCGCACGTTGCCGGGCCACTCGCGGGCCTCGAGCTGCGCGATCAGGTGTGGCGAGAGCGTCGCGCCGAGCGACGCGGCGAAGTGCTTGGCCAGAATCGCGATGTCTTCGACTCGACTGCGCAGCGAAGGCGTCTTGATCCGCGTGACCGCGAGGCGAAACAAGAGGTCCTTGCGAAATCGTCCCGCTTCGACCTCGGACTCGAGCGAGCGATTGGTGGCCGCGATGATCCTCACGTCCACAGGGACGTAGCTCTCGCCTCCGACCGGCTTGACCTGCCGCGCTTCGAGCGCGCGCAAGAGCGCGGGCTGAAGGTCCAACGGCAGCTCGCCGATCTCGTCGAGAAACAGCGTGCCGCCGTGCGCGCGACGAAAGGCTCCTTCGCTCGATCCCGTGGCGCCCGTGTACGCGCCCTTGGTGTGACCAAACAGCTCGCTCGCGATGAGCGTCGGGGAGACCGCGGCGCAATCGAAGACGACGATGGGCTTGCCGGCCCGCGGCGATCGCTGGTGAATCGCGCGCGCGACGACCTCTTTGCCCGTGCCGGTCTCGCCTTCGATCAGCACGGTCAGCGTCGTCGGCGCCACGCGCTGCACCGTCGAGCGCAGCTTCTGAATGGACGCCGAGGCCCCCACGAACTCATCGAGCTCGGCTTTCTCGCGGGACTCGTCGACGACGCGGATGCGGATCGAGATGTTCTTTCCCAAAACGAGCGTCGCTTCGGAGCTCACGGGCAGCTCGCGGATCCGCGCGCCTTGAAAGTGGGTCCCGTTCTTCGTGTCGAGGTCCGCGACCTCGACGCCGTGCGGAAACACCCGAATCTCCAGGTGATTGCGCGAGACAAACGGATCGTCGATCACGATCTCGTTGTTCGCGTCGCGTCCGATGCGCACTACGCCCTCGCGCACCTTCAGCAGCTGGGGATTGCCCGGCGATTGCACCTCGACGGTCCTCGTCGGCGGTGTCTTCAGTTTGAGCGCGAGCGCAGTGACGGTCTTCCCGTCGTCCGTCATGACGCGACAGAAGGTATCAGACTTCGCCGCCCCAACAGCGAAGCGATTTGCGTCCCTCGGGCGGGCGCAGGTCGAATTGCCCCTCAGCCCCCCCCCTTCTATCGGGTCAGCGAACGCTCGCTTCGCAGAGCGTCTGAACCAACGAATTCGCTCTCGGGCACAGCTCCGCGGCGCGCGCCGCGAGCCTTTGCCGCGCAATCTCCGCCGACGGCCCTTCGCTCGAGCGGACCGCTGCGCTGCGCACGTCGCCTGGCGTTCGCTCACGAGCGATCGAAGCAGTGCTCGAGCCCGCGACGTCGATCGCGACGTCGGTCGCGCTCTGTGTGGCTTCGACGCGCATCGCGGCGTCGGCGACCCCAGCGCCGCGCAGGCGCGAGCTCGCGATCACGACGGCCAACGCGTCGGCGTCCGCTGCGCCCTCGAGGCCTTCGCGGGCAAAGGCGCGGAGCGCGTCGAGCTGAACCCTCGCCCGCACCGCCCGCGTGTCGAGCCGAGCGGCGTGCTCGACCGCGTCGAGGTCCGACGCGCGCATGGGGTCACGGCGAAGGTGCTCGACGTGGTGGGCACGGGCTGCGGCGTTGGCGAGCGCGGCCTCGCGCGCCGCGGCGATCGACAGGTCGAACCAGCGACCCAGCCCTGCGCGGCGGGCGGACGTCATGCGCTCAGTGCGCGCGCGGCGGCCGATCGTCTCGCTGAGCCGATCCACCAGGTCGAGCTCGGCGCGAAGCAGGCCATCGACGCTCGAGCCGCCGAGCTGCGCGACCTCCTGGCACCGCGCGGCGCCGGGCTCATCGAGCCGCAACACGCATCGAACCGCGTCGAGCGCCAGCTGCTCGGATGCGTACACGCGAGGCTGCGAGGCCTCTGCCCCGGAGCTCTGCGCAGAAAGCTCGGTGCCGGACCGCGGCGCGGCGCTCTCGGAGCAAGCCGAAGCCGTCAGGGCCAACCACATCATCGAAGAACCGATCACGGCGCGCGATGAACGTCGAAAAATCATTGGAACAACGCTCTCCCTCTGCCCGGTCACTCGGACGATCCCTGGAGCTTCAGCAAGAAGCCTGCCATGTCAGACAAAGTAGGCAGGAGTATGCAGACTCGGTGGCATGCTGTCCAGATTCAGATTCGCGATCGCGTTGGGATCTGACCGCACGAACGGGGTTGCGTCGGTCGCACGAAGTCGCCGCGACGGGAGGTCGGCGCGCGTCCGCGTCAACGTTCGAGGTGCGACAGCGATGTCTCACTGGCGAAACAGCGTGCGTAGCAAAGCTGCGGAAGAGCGATGTTCGTTGTAAACCGCACCCCCTCTGATCTCGACGATCTCGACGATCTCTACGATCCCTACGATCCCTACGATCACCACGACGAGCGGCGCCACGAACGAGCGCCGGCGACGCGACCCGAGAGGACCCATGAACAACCGACTGCTTTCTGCCAGCTGCGCTCTTTTGACTGCGATGTCGCTCTCGAGCGCCGCGTGCCGCGAAATGACGCCGCCGCCCAACGACGTTCCGTCGGCGGACGCGACGACGACCGATCGCCCCGACCCGTCCGACGTCCAGGGAAACGACGTCCAAACGCCTCCCGTCGATGGCAGAGCAGAAGGCGGAATGGACGGCGGCGGCTCGGTCAACCTCACGCTGCGCCAGCTGCAGGACATCACGGATCCCGCGCACCCGATGCCGCGCGCCCGCGTCAACCTCGTGCAGCCCGACCTCGTCGCGCTCAGCGGCCGCATCGTGACGAGCAGCGCCACGGCGTCCGACTGTCGCTTCGCGGTGTGGGTCGGCACGGCGACGGGCGGTGATTTCGCAGGCGTGCAGGTGCAAGAAGTGGTTCCGCGCGGAGCGGCCCGGAACTGCTTCGACGCGATGCTCGTCCGCAAGATCCCGATGGACATCGCGCCGGGCACGCGCGTCACGTCGGTGATGGACGCTTCGTTCGGCGAGTTCTGCGCGGGCCCCACCGGCAGCAACCCCGCGATGTGCCGCAACTTCGAGCTCACCAACCTCTTTCTCGGCGCGGCCACCGCGGCGATCAACACGATGGGCGCAGGCACCGCTCCGACGCCCAGCGACGTCAGCGCCGCGGATGTGGGTCAGGGCGCCATGGGCGTGCTCGGAATGCGCACGCTCGCCCGTGAAGGCACGCTCGTTCGCATCCCGATGTCCAACGTTCGCGTGACCACGACGGTGCAGGACGCCGGCTCGTCGTTCACCAACGTCTATCTCGTCGATCCCATGGACGCGACGCGGTCGATCGAGGTTCAGATCTCGAACTTTCCGAGGACTGACTGCGTTCGCTCGTACTTCTCGGGTCGCAACATGATGAGCCAGGGAGCGGTCACAGGCATTCTCAACCCCGACTTCGGCGTGTGGAAGATCCGCGTCCGCAACGAGATGGACATCCAGGGACTCGACTGCAACACCGACGGCGGAGCGATGGACGCCTCGAGCGGCGGCGGCTGATCGCCTCGTCCAGGCTCCGCGGCGACTGTTACAAATTCGCGTGGGGGACGCGAAATCCGCTATTCGCGCGAAGGTGAAGCACCCGCGCAACGCTCTGGCAGCGGCCGTGACCGCGGCCTCGCTCTTCGGCATCGGCTGCTCTTCGCAGAGCGCCGTCGACATCCTGCGCGTCAGCGACATCGGGCCGCGCCAGGTCGAGATCGGCGATCGGCTCGAGGTGACAGGGCAGCATTTTCCGCAGGCATCCGAGCTCAAGCGCGTGCGCCTCACGTTGCGCGCGACGCTCGCGCGCGGCGGGATGGCGCCCTGCGCCGCGCCCGTCGAGGTGACCATCACCGATCCGCCCGAAGGCGCGAGCGAGTTCGACCCGATCAGCCAGCAGATGCGCGAGGCCACCTACGCGCGGACGTCGCAACGGACGCTGCGGCTCGACGGCCCCGATCGCGTCGCGCTCGTGCTCACCGAGCGGCTCTTCGAAGAGCTCACCCGGTGCCCCGGCGACCGAGGCGCGCCGCCCGTCGATCACGCGACGCTCTCCTTCGGCAGCGCGCACGCGCGCTACGCGCGGCTCGGCGTCACCGTTCGCTTCGAAGGCACCACCGGAACGCACGCGATCGAAGGCACCCTCCGCGGCGCGACCCTCGACCTGCTCGCTCCCGCCTCGAGCCGCGTTTTGCGCGTCGATCCCCTGCGCCGCCGCAGCGCCCGCGTCCTCGACGCGCTCGGCGTGACGCTCGCGGACGCCCACCCCACCAACGGCGGCCTCCGCGTCGCATCGGTGCGCAACGGCGGACCCGCAGCGCGCGTGGGCATCGGCGCCAACGACGTTCTCACGGCGGTCGACGGTCTCTCTGTCCTCGCGATCGAGGACATGGCCGTCCCAGAAAACACCCGCGCCGTGCGCCTCGGCGTCGGCCGCGACGACATCATCGACGAGCGCGTCGTGGCGCTCGACGGCTTCGCGACGGCGTCTCCGACGGACATGCTCGCGGCGTGCATCATGGGCCTCGTGGTGATGATCCTGCTCGCCCTCGGGCTGCGATCGGCGCCCGGCATGTTGCCTTCGCTCGGTCGAATCGCCGAGCGCGCGCTCGGCGGAGGAGAGCGCGGCGCGCTGGGCCCCTGGCTCACCGAGCGCCTCCGCGACGCCGTGCGCGGTCGTTCGAAGCACGAAATCATCCCGTACGTCGTCCTCGCAGCGCCGCTCACAGCGCTCGGGTTTGCGCCGTTCGCTCCCGCGCTGTTGCGCCTCGGGTGGGACATCGGTCTGCTCTACGCGCTGGGCACGGGGCTACGACTCGTCTCGGGCCCTGCCCTGTCGTGGAAGAGCCTCTCGCGCGTGTTGCCGATCTCCATCGCGACCATCCTCGCCCTCGCCACCTCCGTGGTCGCGAGCGGAACCTTTCGCGCCGAAGGCGTCGTCAGCGCGCAAGGCGGCGCGCCGTGGGCGTGGCACGCGTTTCGATCTCCCTTCGCCGTCGCGTTGTCGGTGCTCTTCGTCGTCGGCCTCTGCGCAGGCGCTCCGCAACGTCGGCCCGCCAGCGAGCGAGCATCCCGCGTGGCGCTCGCCAAGGACATCGCTGGCTGGACCGGAACCTTTCTCGCCTCGTGCTCGGGCGTCACCGCGTTCTTCGGCGGCTGGCAAGTGCCCGGCACAGACCTCGGCCAACAAGAAGCCTCGGCAGCACTGCAAATGTCCGGCGCCGTGCTGTTCGTCTCCAAAGCGTGGGCGCTCACGATCTGCGCCGCGTGGCTTCGTTGGACAGGCTCGTACGCTCGCTCGCAGGCGATCGTGCAGCGGTCGGCGCGCGCCATCCTCGTCATTTCCGTGTGCGCGGCGCTCGCGCACGGCGTGATCGTGCTCTCGGCGCCTCGGCTCCCGCAGGTGGCCGGCTTCGCGCTCTCGACCGCCACGTTCGCCCTCACGCTGATCGCGATCGTCGCGTCGCTCCTTCGCCCGCGTGCGCAGCGGCTCTGGGGACTTACGAGCTACGATCCGCCAGCGTTTCGCCGAGCCGACGAGACCGTCGCGGATCACACGACGCACTGATCATCGAGCTTCTGCGCGCAGATTTGCAGCGCGAGGTGGCAGGGGTCTCATGCGCGCGGGAGGGTGACGCGGACGCGCGTTCCGCCAGCGTCGAGGGCGGTGATCGAAAACGTTCCGCGCAGAAGCTCGATGCGCTCGCGCATGCCGTCGACGCCGCGGCCCGAGCGCTCGCCGCTTCGGTCGTAGCCGCGCCCGTCGTCCTCGACCTCGAGCTCGATCGTCCGGTCCTTCTCGCAGAGCGAGACACGCACGCGCCGCGCGTTTGCGTGCCGTGCCACGTTGGTGAGCGACTCCTGGACGATGCGATACAGCGCGACCTCGATCGCCGGCTCGAGCCCGTTCGGCGCGTCGATCGAGCGCTCCGCGATGCACCCGGTCTGCTCGCAAAACGCGTCGATCGCCCGCGAGAGCGAAGCCTCGAGCCCCACCTCGTCGAGCACCGCCGGACCCAATCGGGCGAGCGAGCGCCGCAGCTCTTCGAGCGCCGCGTCGGTCGTCTCGGTGACTCGAACGAGCACTTCGCGCTGCTCTTTCGCGGCGCCCTCGTCGGCGAGCTCCGCCGCGAGCTGCGCGTGGATGCGAATCGCGGTGAGCGCCTGCCCGACCGAGTCGTGAAGGTCGCGACCGATCGCGCGGCGCTCGTTTTCTTGCAGCGTCACGGCGCGCGCAGCGGTGGCCTTGAGCTCGACGTACGCGCGGTCGAGCGCTTCGGTGCGCTCTGCGACGTCGCGCTCGAGCCCCTCGTTGAGCGTCGCGAGCTCTGATCGCGAGCGCTCGAGGTCCGAGACCAACGCGACGATCCGCGACGCGGCGCGGGCGGCGGTCCGAATGGACAGGGCGTACACGAGCCACCCGAGCACGATCGACAGCGTCGAGAACACCGCCAGCAGAACCAACGACGCAGCCCGCAGCGGCGAAAGCGCCATCGCGACCCAGACCGTCCCGACGGTCTGTCCGCGGACGCGGACCGCGCGATCGCACCACACGAGGGCGGAGGACGACGGAGGCGCACCCGCGGCGACGCCGGCGTCGTCGTACACCTGCATCGCAGCGACGGCCGCGCGCGATCGCAGCGCGCGCAAGTGCGCCACGATCTTGATCGAGTCGTACCGCCACAGACGCGGTCGCTCTTGAGCCTCGCGCGAGAGGTCCTCTGCTGCCCGGGCGGCGATCGTCGTGCAATCCGCCCGGAGCTCTCGCACGCCGACGACGTGATGGGCCACCGGCGCGCCGAGCGCGAGCAGCGTCGCGAGCGTCACCACCAACGGCGCGAGCCGCGCGCGCAACGGCGCGAGGAGCTCGTCGCCACGGGGCTCGGAGCTGGCGTCGTCACGCTCGGTCACGGCGCGCCTCCTTGCGGCTCGACCGTGAGAAATCCGCTCTCTTCGATGATCGACTGCCCCGCGTTCGACCGAACGAAGCGAAGAAAACTCTCGGCTAACGGGTGCGTGCTCGCGTGCACGAGCGCGACGAACGGCTTGACCAGCGGATAGCGACCCGTGAGCGCGTTTTCTCGGGTCGGCGCGACGCCGTCGAGCGCGAGCACGACGAGCGGTAGCCGGTCGATCGCGCTCGCCCCGAGGTCGGTGAGCCCGACGGAGCCGGTCGTCGACAACAGGGAGAAGCGAAGCTCGACGTCTGAATATAGAACACGAAATCGAGTCGCCTCTTGCGCCTCGCGCTCGGCCTGGCGAAATCCCGCGACCCTCGCGACGGCCGCGCGATGACTCGAGTCGCCTCGCTCGCGAGAGAGAAAGACCCGCGGCGACCCGTCGCTCCACGCGCTCGGCTCACCACGCAAGAGCGCCACCAGCGCCGCGGTGCTGATCGATCGATCGACGACCGCGGGGTGCGCGGCGAACACCACGACGGACCACGCGTAAGGGTGTTGAGCGAGCGTCGCCGCAGGCCCCGAGCGCTCTTCGGGCGACAGCGGCCGAGAGAGCAGCCCGATGTGCACGGCGCGATCGCGCACCGCCTGCACCGCGCCAGTGCTGCCGATGCTCGCGTGCAGGACGAACGCGCCGCGCGTCTGCTCCCTCCACGCCTCGAGCAGCCTTCGGGTGAGCGGCAGGTTCGAGCCGGATCCTGCGACCTCGAGCGCCGCTTCGCTCGCGCGAAGGGTCGATGCGTTTGCACCGGCGCGGGGCGACGGTCGCGGACCGGACTCTGCGCCGATGGCGACCGCGAGCGCGACAGCCGACAGGGTCGCGGCGATCGCGATCGACGGTCTGCTCAGCGCTCGCCCCCAGCGGCCTTGCGCTCGGGCTCGACCGCCACTTCTTCGCTGCGCTGCACGTCCCGTGAGCTCTGCGCGACGCCAGTCGCGTGCGTCCCAGTGATGGGCGGAACGCGCTTGGTGCTGTGCGGTCCGCTCGCGTCCGCGTCGCGCTTGACGCGATGGTGAACGTTCGGGGACCGATGATGGGCGTCTGGCCTGGTCATCGGCTCGGCTGGCGTTCCCGCGCGGTGCAAGGGCGCCTTGGGCGCGACGCCCGCGTGCGGCGTCCTGCGCTCGTCCCACGGCTGACCGTCCCGCCAACAGGCGTCACCGCTCGTGCCCCAGCCCGCGAGCACGGCCCGACCGTCCCGCCATTCGGTCCAGAACACGGCGCCATCGGGGCGCGAGGCCTGATCGAGGCAGGCGATTCGAGTCTCTGTTCCGTCCGCGTGACGAACGACGGTGGCGAATGGAACGTGCGAGTGTCCGCAAAACAGCCAACGCGGACGCATGCGCTCGACGAGCGAGCGGGCGACCTGGTTGCCGATCCACGGCGTGTGAAACGCCCGAAAATCCTTGTGAATCCCGCGTGATGTCGCGGGCGCGCGCGACGCCAGCCCTCGCGGCCACTCGTGGGTGAGCACGATATCCGCGGTCGAGACCGCGTCGAGCGCTCGCACTTCGTCGTGCCGGAAGTAACCCGCCTGCCGACAAGCGTCCGGCGTCGTCGGCGGCAACAGCGGTTTGTCGACGTACCGAGGCGCGTAGATACCCGAGAGCCACGCGACGTCGAAACCCGAGATCGACTGGGCGCCGACGCGACCGAGAAAGTGCATGTTCGGCGCGACGAGGCCACCCTCGGGCATCGAGTGCAACGCCTCGAAGTCCTCGTTGTTGCCGCCGATGAAGTGCAACGGCCGCTCGAAGGCGCATCGGCCCGAGACGTAGTCCGCGAACTCCGCGGGCATCGCCCGTTTGGCGGCCTTGCGCCGGTGATCGTCGGCCGTGAGAAAAGCCTCGATGTCGCCGACCGCCAGGACGAGCGTAGCCGAGCGCCCGCGGGCGCTCTCGAGCGCCGCGATCCACTCTCTCACGCGATGGAATCGGCCGTGAATGTCGCCGACCACCACCACGAGGGCACTCTTTGTGGCCTCGCTCATGACTTGGTTATCGAAGTTGTAAAGTAGCCGAACCCGACCGGGTGGGCCATCCCTTCTTCGCCCGCCACACCGAAATATTCACGGGATTCTGTCGCTTCGAAACCACCGGAAATGCCGTTGATCGGAGCGAGCGAAGTCCTTTCCGTTGACTGCGCTGGACGCCCGTGCGAAGCCGTCGCGGCGAAGGCCCTCGGTGGGCGTTCTATTCAGGAGAGTGACGGTTCATGTCGTCCAAGAGCGAGATCACAGATCCTTCGGGCAACGACCCCCAGATGAACTGGAACGCAACGAAGCTCATCGGCGTCGGCGCGGTCACGCTCGCGTTCGCGCTGGTGCTGATTCTGCTCGCGGCCAACGCCATCGGCGAGTGAGCCTCGAGGGCTGCGTCGCCGAGCGCGCGAGCGACTGAGCGACGATCGCAGCCTTATCTCTTTTCTATTGCGACAGGACGTAGCGCAGCGCGCTCGTGGCGCGTCGTCGCCAGGATCGTTCGCTGTGCGTTCCCCGAGGGTCGATGCGCAGGTGGAGATCGTCTCCATGGCGCCACCCTCGAACGGCTAGGAGCTCGGACATGCGGGCGGCGTCGCGCGCCAGCGTTCCGCGGGCTTCTCGGCGACCTGCGTCGAGATAGATCCGCGTCGACCAGGGCCGAGGCGTCTTCTCGGCGACGTCGAAGATCGCCCCGGATCCGAGCCAGAACGACGGCGACATCGCGAGCACTCTCCCAAACGCCTCGGGCCGACGGAGATGGGTGTACATCGCCGCGAGGCCGCCCATCGACGATCCGCCGATCACCACGCCGCTCGGCCCGTCATCGATCTCGAACTGCGACCTCACCGCGGGGATGAGCGTGCTCGCGAGCCAGTCTGCCAGCGGATCGAGCTTGGGCTCTCCGAAGCGCGTCTTGACCCAGCTCAGCTCGTTGATCCTGCGCTCGTGCCCGTGGTCGACAGCGACCACGATCGGCGCAGGTCTACGCACGCGCGCCAGCCGCTCGACCGCCGCGTGCAGGTGCCACCCGCCCGCGAACGAGGGCTCGTCGTCGAATACGTTTTGTCCATCGAACATCACGACGAGCGGCCGCGGTCGTCCCGGCCTCTTCGCTTGCGCCGGGACGTACGTGCGAACGACGCGATAGCCATCGACGTGGGGGATTGGGTGGTGTGTCACGTGTACGGCACCATGCCGTAGCCCGCTCGGACCGATCAGGTTCATACGAGGGTGGTGCCCTAGTGCGTCTTGGTCGCAACGTAAAGAACCCGTATCGTGGTACGGAGACGCGTCGCCCTCGACAGCGTCGAGCCTGCGCGGCAAAGGAACCACCGCCATGCGCGCGCTCGTCCTCGACCAAAGTCACGTGACGCTCGCCCGCGATCGGGCGTCGCCTGATCGCCGCGCGGGCGAGGCGATCATCCGGGTCGACCTCGCTGGAATTTGCGACACAGATATTCAACTAGCCCGCGGATACATGGGGTATTCTGGCGTTCTTGGGCACGAGTTCGTGGGCACCGTGATCGAGAGCGAGACGCCCTCGCTGCGGGGTCGTCGCGTCGTGGCAGACATCAACGCGAGCTGCGGCGCCTGCGAGGACTGCCTCGAGCGCGACGGCCATCACTGCGCGGCGCGCACGGTGCTCGGGATCCTCGCGCGAGACGGCGCGTTGGCCGACCGCGTGGCGATCCCCGAGCGGCGCCTCGTGCCCGTGAGCGACGCGCTCGACGACCAGCGCGCGGTGTTCGCCGAGCCCGTGGCCGCGGCGCTCCACGTGCTCGACGCAAACTCCTTCAGCGTTCCTTCGCGCGCCATTGTCGTGGGCGACGGAAAGCTCGGGCTGCTCATCGCGCTCGCTCTTCGCGGCGCGGGAGTCGAGACGCTCGTGGTCGGTCACCACGAGCGAAAGCTGGCCATCGCCCGCGCGGTTGACTGCCGAACCGCGCTCGAGAGCTCGCTCGACGATCGCTCGACGCGCGCGCTGCGAGCGCCGCTCGTCGTGGACGCGACAGGATCCGCCACGGGCCTCGCGCGCGCCCTCTCGCTCACTGCCCCGCGCGGAACGCTGGTCCTGAAGACGACAGTGGCCGAGGCGGTCAGCATCGACACCGCGAGGGTGGTGGTCGACGAGATCAACATCGTGGGCTCGCGCTGCGGGGACATGTCGCGCGCCGTCACGATGCTCGAAAACGGCAACGTCGATCCGACGCCGTTGATCGAGGCCCGCTACTCGCTCGACGAAGCGGACCGAGCGTTCGAGCACGCGCAGCGCAAAGGAGCCCTCAAGGTGCTCGTCGCTCCGTAGCGGTCGCACGATCGCTGTCCGCCGCAGGCCTTCTACGAATCCGCGTCGCAATGATCGAGTTCAAGGAGATCCGAAAAGCGTTTGGCCCGAAGGTCGTCCTCGACGGCGTCGACTTGACGATCCGTGACGGTGAGGTGTTCTTCATCATCGGCTCGTCGGGCGCAGGAAAATCCGTGCTCATCAAGCACCTGATCGGCCTGCTCAAGCCGGACTCGGGCGAGATCTGGCTGGACGGAGACGACGTCTCCAAGCTCGACGAAGCGCAGCTCTATCGAATCCGAAAGGTGTGCGCGATGGTGTTTCAGCACGCCACGCTCTTCGACTCGATGACGTGCGCCGAAAACGTGGCGCTGCCGCTACGCAAACACCGAGGCCTCTCGCCGAAGGACGCCTTGCACGAGGCCAAACGACGGCTCGAGCAGGTGCACATGGCAGAGTTCAGCGAGCGGTTTCCCGCCGAGCTCGGCGACGGAATGCGAAAGCGCGTCGCCATCGCCCGCGCGCTCACGGTCGACCCGCGCTACGTGCTCTTCGACGAGCCGACGACCTCGCTCGATCCGGTGAGCGCGCGGCGGGTGGACAAGCTCATTCGCGAGCTCAGCGACAAGCTCGGCGTCACCTCCATCGTGGTGTCGCACGACCTCACCTCGATCTTCTCGATCGCCGATCGCGTCGCGTTTCTCTACAAAGGTCGGCTCCGAAAGGTCGGCACGCCCAAAGAGTTTCTCGACGATCAGGAGGACCGGATCGTCCATCAGTTCATCCGCGGCGCGGCGGATGGACCGATGGAGGTGTGAGATTTCCTGAAGTATTCCAGCTACGATCGAGGATCAGCCATGGCCGCGACCAAATCGATCGAAGTGAAGGTCGGGATGTTGATCCTGGTGGGCGTCTCGCTGCTCGCCGCGCTCATCCTCGTGATGGGCGGGATCACGTTTCAAAAGCGCTTCCCGCTCTACGTCGACTTCGAAAACCCTGGCGGGATCCAGCCGGGAGCGCCCGTGAAGATGGCTGGCGTCCGCGTCGGCACCATCGAAGCGCTCGAGTTTCGCGCGTCGCCTCCGGATCCTCTCACCGGCCGTCGGACGCTGGTGCGCGCGAAGATCCTCGTCGAAGAGCGGTATCACCGCGAGATCCACCGCAACGCGGAGTTCTACGTCACCACGCAGGGCGTGCTCGGCGAGCAGTTTCTCGCGATCGATCCGGGCACCGGCAGCGATCAAATCGCGGCCGGCACGATCGCCGTCGGGATGGGGCCGCCTCGCATCGACCTGTTCGTCGCGCGCGCCTATACGCTGCTCGACGAGGCGGTCGCGGGCGTCGCTTCGAACCGCGACCAAATCCGCGGGATCGTCCACAACCTCGCCGGAACGCTTCAGCACACCAACGATCTTCTGGCGCGCAACGGCTCGCGGATCGATCGGCTCATCGAAGACACAGACCAGCTGATCCGTGACGGCGACGGGCTCGTCAACGCGGCGCGCGCTCGGTACGTCGACGGCGCAGAAGTGCGCAGGATCATGGCGCGGGCCGAGAGCGTGCTGGCGACGATCGACCGAGAGGTCCCGCCGCTGTCACGGGACGCGCGGGCGCTGATGGCCAACGCCAACCGCATCGCCAGCGGGATGGGGGACGCGCAGATTCAAGACGTTCAAGCGGCCTTGCGCGACGTGCGGTCGATCGCGCGAAGGGCAGACTCGATCGCGGGCGACGCCCAACGCGTGAGCCAGAACATCCGTCAGGGCCGCGGGACTGTGGGCGCGCTGCTCATGGACGAAGAGGTCTACGACGACCTGCAAGAGCTCGTGCGCGACCTCAAGCACAACCCGTGGAAGTTCTTCTGGCGCGAGTAGCCCGCGCCGCGCGAAGAGCGCTGGCTCCGGCTCCGCGCCTCTCGTCGCGGCCCAGCTCAGCGCCCTTGCCCTCCAAATTGCTCGGGCCCCTTACTCGGCGTCGGCTTCGACGTTCTTGGTGTCGCGCGTGACCAACTCGAGCAGCTCGCTCGCGAACGCGACCATCTCGCCGCGGTCGTAACCGCCGCGCTTGAGCTCTTTGAAGACAGACTTCGCCAGCACCTGGAGCGCGCGTCGCGCGTCGTTGGGGTGCTCGATCGAACCGTCAGTGTGAGACATCGTTTGCTTCCTCCAGCGTCGTGGGCGGTGCGCCTGTGAAAGCGCGTCACGGACGCATACTCGACCAACTACCCAGCACTGGGTGTGCCAACGATCGCGAGGCGCGGATTGGCTGCAATTCGAGCGATCTTCGAAATCCGTCGACGCCTGGTGCGTAGCGAGGTTCTCAGGAGGCTCCTGGAGCGTCGCGCGGTGCGCACGGACCTTCGCGTCCGCGCGCGTCACACGGCGCCGGTTGTGTGTGAGGGCGAAGATGCTCCTTGACGATGCGCGTCGATCGACATACAAGCCCGCCTCCCGTCGCGAGCGTGGCGGAATTGGCAGACGCACTGGATTCAGGTTCCAGCGGGGTAACACCCGTGAAGGTTCAAGTCCTTTCGCTCGCACTAACGTTTGATTGTGTGTGTTGTTGTCCGGGGGGAGTTGTGGTGGAGCATCCGTGAGTCCAATCGGACTCACGGATGCCGCTATTTGTCCCCCCTCACCTCGCGCCCCCCTGTGACCGGCGCGGTCGACGCGCGACGCAGCCGCTCCAGAGTGCGGCTCAGTGCTTCATCGAAGGCGTGACACACGAGCCCTCGCCGTCACACTCGAGGCCCGCTCCGCACGGGTGCGTCGCGTTGCAGTCGCGGAAGCAAGCGCCGCCGGCGCTCAAGCTGAAGCAGCGGAAGCCCATCGGACAGCCGCCGGTGCTCACGTAGGTCGAGCCAGGCATGCAGGTCGGGATGCAGATTCCTGTCATTCCCATGTCCGCGTCGCACACGGCGTTGGCCATGCAGGAGCCCATCGGGTTCGCCATGCCGCCGCCCATGCACGCGCCGCCAGCGGCGTTCATCGCTGGGGTTCCCATCGCGAAGCCGCCGTTGCAGCCGACAGTGGAGGAGGCGTTCATGTCGGACGCCGAGCAACGGTCGCTCGAAGTGCCAGTGTCCGGTCGCGACGCATCATTGCCGCCCCCAGAGCGAGCGTCGACGCCACTGTCCGTCATGGGCGCGGGCATTCCGCACGCAACGAGGACCAACGAGAGAGCCAGGGGGGCGACAGAGCGAAGCGAGAGCATGTCGAGCGATTCTCCTACCGTGAAATGATCTGCAAATTCGCGGGCAGATCGAAGCACTCCTTCGATCTCGCGGCCGCGGCGAACGGCGGAAGTTACTCGCCTCTCCGCCGATCTCCAGTGTTTTTTCTGGGATTCGTCGATTTCGCGCCGCGTCCCGCCAGGCGTCGCGCGAGCCGGGGCCGAGCGCCTGGCGGTGTTGCGCTGCGTCATCCGCTCGAACCACGGCGCCGTGCGCGCGCCTCACCGATCCGTTGATTGTCGAATCGACGTAGCCGCCCTGGCCCCCGAAGCCCCATCGATCGCGGACACGAGGGCGCGTTCGCCTCTCGGGAGGAGCTCAGAATCATGAATACACGCACATCTTTGTCGGTCAGCGGCCTGGACGACGTCTGCTTCGCGGACACGAGGCTCAGCGACGTCGACGGCGAGAAGGGACGGCTCGTGATCGCCGGACGGGACGTCGAGTCACCCGGCGATCGGACCTCCTTCGAGTCCTTCGCGACCGCCCTGTGGAACGCCGGATCGCCTCTTTCCCCCGCGAGGCTCGCGGACGTCTCGGCGCAGATCGCCGCGGGGCGCATGGCAGCGTTCGAGCAGCTCGAGACCATGGCCTCGGCCCTCGCGCTGACCAACGGGATGGCCGCGGTCCGAAGCGCGCTCTCGATGCTGGACGAGACCTTCGAAGACCCCGCGCGAATCACCGGCGCGGCGGCGGTGTTCGCCGCAGCGTGGGCGAGACGTCGCGCTGGGCTACCAGCGGTCGCGCCCGATCCGACCCTCGGACACAGCGCCGACCTCTTGCGCATGCTCCGGGGCGCGCCCGCGACGGTGGCCGAAGCGGAAGGGCTCGACGCATATCTCCGAACCGTGAGCGACCACGGGATGAACGCATCGACCTTCACCGCGCGCGTCGTCGCGTCCACAGCGGCAGACCTTCGATGCGCGGTCGCGGCGGCGATGGGCGCGCTCGAGGGGCCGCTCCACGGCGGGGCGCCGGGCCCAGTGCTCGACATGCTCGACGCCATCCGCAGCGAAGACCGCGCGGCCACGTGGCTCGAAGCCGAGCTCGCGGCGGGACGCAGGATCATGGGAATGGGTCACCGAATCTATCGCGTCAGGGATCCGCGGGCGGCGGTCTTCGAGCGCGCGATCGAGGCGCTCGCCAACGCTGGTCATCGCACCGAGCGGCTCGCGCTCGCGAGGGCCGTCGAGCGCGCGGCCGAAGGCGTTCTTCGCGCGAGGCATCCCAGCCGACCGCTGCACGCCAACGTCGAGTTCTACACAGCGGTCCTCCTCGACACGCTCGGCGTCGATCGCGGAGCGTTCACAGTGCTCTTCGCGACGGGACGGATCGCGGGGTGGTGTGCGCATGTCCACGAGCAACGAGCCCATGGACGCCTGGTCCGGCCCGCATCCCGCTACGTCGGCGACCGCGCGCCGAGCAACGAGAACGGCGACCGCGCGCCGAGCAACGAGAACGGCGACCGCGCGCCGAGCGCGTAGAACAGCGCGCTACCTTTGCGGTACGCTCGGCGCTCGAACATGCGCCGATCCTTCGCTTGTGTCCTGTGCCTCGCGGCGATCACCTCTTGCGCTCCCGCCTCGATGACCGAAGTGGACGCCGCGCCCGCGGACGCGCGACCGCGCCCAGACGCGATCGAACCGGTGTTCGACGCGCCTTCGTTCGACGCGACCGCGACGCCCGACTCGGGGGCGCCGGTCTCCTGCGCAGACTGGTGCTCGCTGAGGCTCGCCGAATGCGGCGACCCCCCTGAGCTCGCGAGGGAGCTCTGCAACGCGCGTTGCATGATGGCGTCGATGCCCAACGCCGCGATCAACTGCTTGCGATCAATGGGCTGCGTCGAGATTCGCGCGGCGGTCTCGCGCAACACCGAGATTTGCGGGCTCGAGCCGGCAGGCGACTCGGGCGTCCGGATCGACACCGGCGTCGACGTACGGACAGACACCGGCGTCGATGTGCGGACGGACACCGGTGTCGACGTGCGGACAGACGCAGCGGTGGACGCTGCGGTGGATGCTCGTACGGACACGGGTGTCGATGCCCGCGCAGATACCGGCGTCGACGCGCGCACCGACACAGGCGTCGTCGTCGATGCGCGGACGGACACGGGCGTCGATGCGCGAACGGACACCGGCGTCGACGCGAGGACAGACACCGGTATCGATGTCCGAGCAGGCGGCGGTTGATCGCGTGGGTGAAGCGACGGAGCCGATCGACGTTCGTGCGGTGGTCAAGCGCTTCGGCGCGCTCGCCAGGCCCGCGCTCGACGGGGCGACGTTCGTGGTTCGAAGCGGTCGACGCGCCTGCCTCCTCGGCCCAAACGGCGCGGGAAAAACCACGCTCATTCGCATTTTGACCGGCGCGCTCGCGCCGACCTCCGGCGAGGCGCGCGTCTTCGGCGCGACCCCCGGCAGCGCAGCGTGGAACGTGTCGCGTCGGAGGGTCGGCGTCGTTCCTCAGTTGCCAGGGATGTATCGGGACCTGACGGCGCGCGAGTACCTCGAGCTGGTTCGCGGAGTGTACGAGCGCGGCGACGTCGACGAGGCGGCGAAGAAGCTCGGCCTCACGCGAAAACATCTGCGACGATCGATGGCCGAGCTGTCCGGCGGATGGCAACGGAGGCTCACCCTCGCCGCCGCGCTGCTGTGCGAGCCAGACCTCGTCGTGCTCGACGAGCCGACAGTGGGCCTCGACCCGGTCGCCGCGCGCGAGGTCATCGCGATGCTCCGCGAGGCGACGGCGGGCCGCACCGCGCTCTTGTGTACGCACAACCTCGCCGAAGCCGAGGCGCTCTGCGACGACGTCGTGGTCCTTCGCGACGGCAAGGTGGTGCTCGACGACTCGATCGACGAGCTTCGACGGCGAGCTCCCGCGCACGTCGCGATCGGCGTTCGCGAGGGTGCCGCCCTCGCAGCGAGCGCGCTCTCGGAGCTCGGCCTCGACGCAAAGCCCGACGGAGACCGCGCCGTCTTTCTCGCGAGCGATCCCGAGGCGAGGCTGCCGCCCATCGTCAAGGCGCTCGTCGAGCGAGGGCTCTCTGTGTTCGAGTGCATCGCGACGCCGCCCACGCTCGAAGAGCTGTTCTTGCAAGCGGTGCAGAGAGACCAGGACCGCGCTCCGAAGGCGAGCGTCGCAGAGGGCGAGGGCCAACCGTCATGAGCGCGTTTCGAACGCTGTTGCGCAAAGAGACCGTGCAGCTCTTGCGATCGAAGAGCGCCCTGGCGACGGCGACGCTCTTGCCTTCGCTCTTGCTCTTGTTCGCGCCGCTGTCGTTGCTCGCGACGCTCGTCGACGTAGACCAGAAGGGTTGGGTGTCGGTGCTCCCGAGCACCTTTCAGCCGCCGCGCGGGCTCGTCGGAATGGACCGCGATTCGTCGGTGATCGCGCGGTTCATGCTCGCGTCGCTCGTCTCGATGGGCGGGCTGGTGGTCCCCGCCGTGGCCGCCTCGTACACGATGGTGTCCGAGCGCGAGTCGCGGACGCTCGAGCTGCTCGCCGCGCTGCCCGTGACCATTCGACAGGTGCTCACCGCGAAGCTCGGCGTGATCCTCGCGATGTCGACCGCGGTCACCTCCGCGATGGTCGCGCTCGACGTCGCGGTGCTCTTGCGTCTGCAGATGGCGTCGATCGGCTTCGCTCTGTCGCTGTTTCCGCTGCTCGTCTGTGCGCTCTTGTACTCGACAGCCAGCGCGCTGCTCATCTCGCTGCTCGCCAGAGACTTTCGAACGGCCAATCAAATGGGCGGAGCCCTGCTCGGGCCCACGACGGTCGTCGCCGTGTGGGTGCTCGCGTTCGGGCCGCCAGGCGTTCCGTCGGTGCTCGTGCTCGCGGCGATCTTTCTTGTCGCAGCGGCGCTCGCCCTCTATGTCGCGCTGCGCGTGGTCACGTTCGAACGACTTCTTCGCTGACAGACAATGTCACGCAACGTTCGACCTCCGCTCGAGACAACGTCCGCCGGTGCTATGAAAGAACACTCCGGTGAAAAGAGCGTCATGACCGCGTTGCATCCAGAGCTCGAAGTGGTGCTTCACGAGCGCTTCGGGCTGAAGAGCTTTCGCCCGTGGCAACGCGAAGCCATCGAGGCCGTGCTCCCTCAAGGCTCGAGGGTGCTGGTGGTGGCTCCGACGGGCGGGGGCAAATCGCTGACGTATCAGTTTCCCGCCACGATCCTGCCCGGCGTGTGCGTGGTCATCTCGCCGCTCGTGGCGCTCATGGAGGACCAGGTCCGCGGCCTGCAAGCGCGCGGCATCGCGGCGACCTATCTGGCCAGCACGCTCAGCGCCGAGGTCCGACAGGCGCGAGAAGCTGGCCTTCGACAGGGGCACTTCAAGCTCGTGTACGTCTCGCCCGAGCGGCTCGCGTTCGACAGCGCCATCGAGCAGCTCGCGCGGCTTCGGCCCTCGCTCGTCGCGATCGACGAGGCGCACTGCATCTCGCAGTGGGGCCACGATTTTCGACCCGACTACGCGCGGCTCGGCGAGGTCCTCGAGAAGCTCCGCCCGCCGCGCATCCTGGCGTGCACCGCGACGGCGACCCCCCAAGTGCGCAGGGACATTCGAGACTCGCTGCGCTATCCCCCCGAGCGCGCCGTCGAGATCTTGCGCGGATTCGCGCGGCCCAACCTCCACTTGTCCGCCCGCTCGGTCGACGGCCCCACCGAGGCGATGAAGCTCTTGCAGGACGAGCTGCGCGCGAGGCTCGGCAGCGTGGCCAGGCCCAACGGCGCGGCCATCGTCTACGCCGCGACCCGCAAAGAGAGCGAGAAGATCGCGGGCAAGCTCGCGGCCCTCGGCTACAATAGCGCCGCGTATCACGCAGGGCTCGACCCCTCGGTGCGCACTCAAGTGTCGCGCAGGTTCGCTTTGCGGGACGTCGACGTGGTGGTGGCGACCAACGCGTTCGGGATGGGCATCGACCGGCCAGACATTCGCGCGGTCGTTCACGCGCAGCCCCCCGCGAGCATCGAGGCGTACTACCAAGAGGTCGGCCGCGCGGGGCGCGACGGCGCCGAGGCGCACGGGTTGCTGTTGTGCTCGGGGGTCGACATCGCCCTGCGAAGGCGGCTCGTCGAGAGCGCGTCGGACGGCACGCGCGCAGACGAGGCGACGATTCAGCGCAACTGGAGGCTCTTTCGAGACCTCTTGCGATACCTCGACGCCGGCACGTGCAGGCACGACTTCGTGCTTCGGTACTTCGGCGACGAGCGCGAAGTGCTCGGCGGCTGCGGGCACTGCGACGTGTGCGCGTCGCTCGACGAGCCAACAGACAGCGAGCGGGCGGAGGTGGGCGAGGTCGTTCGCATGGCTCTCTCGGCGGTCGCGCGCGCGAAGAACCGCGCTGGAATGATCGCCATCGCCGAGATGCTGCGCGGCGTCGACAACGCCAAGACGCAGCGCTTCGGCTTCACGCGGCTGAGCACGTTTGGGCTCATGAAGGACCGCTCGCAGGACTGGGTGCTCGCGCTCTTGCGCGGGCTGCTCGCCGCGGGCTGGATCGACCTGAGCACGGGCGAGTATCCGATGCCGTTCGTGACCAAGGGCGGCTGGGCGATGATGACCTCGAAGGACCTCGTGCGCTTCAGGCTGCCGCGGGTGCGGGCGAAGCGCTCGAGCGGTCGCACGAAGTCCGAAGGGACGCAGGACACCGCGCAATGGTCGCTCTCGGACAAGGCGCTCTTCGAGCGGCTGCGCGGGTGGCGGGCCAAAGTGGCGAAGGACCGCGGCGACCCGCCGTACGTCATCGCGCTCGACAAGACGCTGCACGAGATCGTCCGCAAGAAACCCAGCAGCCTCGCGGCGCTGCCGGGGATCTTCGGCCTCGGCCCTGCGCGCATCGAGCTCTACGGCTCGACGATCGTCGAGCTCGTCAGGGCGTCGTAGCGTACGCACACACAATCAACCAACGCACGAGAGCGTCGATCGACGAGCCGGCGCGCTGACCGATAACGCACCACGAGCGCGACGCGGTCACTCGTCGCGCGGGGGCGCGATTCGCAGGCACGCGGATGGCGCGGCGTCGTTGCCCGTGTCCTGCGCGACGCCCGAGTCGAAGGGAGGAGAGAGGCAGGGCATCGGCGAGCTGTCGACGCCGGTGTCCACGCCCGAGTCGAGCGGCATGGGCGAGCCCGTGTCCACGCCCGAGTCGAACGGCGGCGAGAGGCACGGCATGGGCGCTGCGTCTGCGACATCGGCGCTCGCGGTCCCGTCGCCGCGAGCGTCGTTGCCGCTGTCCGGAGCGACGACCTCGAGGCATGGCGCTGGCGGAGAGCAGGCTTCGGTCGCGGCGAGCGCGATCGAGCTCATCGCTGCGACGACGAAGCGACGCCTGCGCGCGAGGATCGCCGCGGCGTCTTGCTCGTCACGAGACTCGTCGTTGTCCTCACGCTTCGGCTCGTCGCCCGAAGAAGCATCGCTCATCATGAGCTCATTGTACCGTCGCGTCGGGCGCAATGGGAGGCCGCGCGAGCGAATTGAACGACGCCGGACCGACGAGGCCTGCGGGAGTCTCTGCGCCCGAAACGCTGACGTGCGCGGCGGCTCAGAGCTCGTGGCCGCGGGGGAGGTCTCGGACCACGAGGCGGGCGGCGCCGAACATTCCACGCAGGACCGTGAGCGCGGCGTCGGCGTCGAGCGACGGCGAGCAGGTGAACAAGTCCGCCGCGGCGAAGCGGTGTTCGGGCCATGTGTGGACGCTCAAGTGACTCTCGGCCACGAGCAACACGCCGGACGCGCCCTGGGGAGCGAAGCGATGAAACGCAGCTCCGACGATGGTGGCTCCGGCGGCGTGCGCCGCGCTTCTCAGCGCGCGTTCGACGAGCGACACATCGTCGAGCAGCGCAGGGTCACAGTCGTAGAGGTCAGCCAGGACGTGACGACCGAGCTTGGAAGTGAAATCCGTCACTGGTTGGACTCGTCGTGTCGTCGCAGCCCCTCGAGCAGCAGCGACTCGGCGCTCGCCTGAATGACGCGGGCCTGCGGCTTGAACGTCGGGTCGAACGCGAAGTCACCGTCGCTGAGGGTGCACATCGAGTAGAACGCGTCTTCGCCGCGGGCTCGGCCCCACATCGCGTTGACGACCGCGCCCTCGTCGAAGTGCACTTCGCCGCCCTCGCCGTTGGACAGACGCACCTTGAGGGCCCCTGTCTTTCTCGACTGCGACAGCACCTGAACGAGCTCTGGAAAGCCCATTTCGCCGAGCGAGCCCGACACGCCGCGCGCGGTGTTGCGCTGGCCGGTCTCGAGCACGCGCCTCACCTTGGCGACGACGACGTCCGTGGGCGTCGGCTTGACGACATAGTCGCTGGCGCCGAGCTCGAACGCCTTCTGAACGCTGTCGCGCGCCGCGTCGCGCGTGAGAAACATCCAGGGGATGCGCGCGGCGGGTTGTTGTTGTCGAATGTGCGCGAGCAGGTCGAGGCCCGACGCTCCGCGCAGCTCTGTCTCGCTCACGACGAGGTCGACGTCGCCCTTGGCGATCATTTGAATGGCCTGCTCTGCGCTTCGCGCCGCGCGCACTTCGTAGCCAGTCTCGAGGAGCCTGAGCTCGAGCACGGTGCTCTCTTCGGCGTCCTCGTCGACGACGACGACCGTGGGGCGATCGGCGAGCAAGCGCGCGCGAACGTCTTCGCCGAGCATGAGGTGCCTGAACAGGTCGACGATGTTCGAGTCGAAGATCTTGCCGCGGTAGCGAGAGAGGGCCTCGCACGCCTCGAGGGGAGTGAGGTTCTTTCGAAACGGGTTGCGAGAGTTTTGCGTCAGATCCGCGTACGTGTCGGCGATGGCGAGGATGCGACCGCCGAGGGGAATGTCCTTGCCGGACATGCCGTCGGGCATTCCTTTGCCGTCGATGCGCTCGTACATGGTCCGCAGGGCCATCTCGGTCAGCGACGGCAGGCGCACTCCTTCGAAGAGGCGCACCGGCGCTGCGTGGGACTTCTGCGCGGCGACGCGGTGGCCTTCGTACTCGCTGACGTTGAGGGCGGTGAGGTGATACGCGCCGATTTTTCCGACGTCGTGGAGCAGCGCCGCGACGGCGATCGAGTGCGTGTCGTGCGCGGACAACCCGATACGTTCGGCGATCTTTCGCGACAACCTCGAGACGAGCGAGCTGTGTCCTCGAAGCTCGCCGCGGTTGTTTTCGAGCAACGACAGAAGGACCGTGAGGGTCTCGCTGTAGTCCTCGAGGCTGATTCCGCCGGACACCGCCGGGCCCGCAGCGCGCTGCGCGCCGCGGTTCATGTCGTCCTGGGTGACGACCCGCTCTTGCTTTCGCTCGCGAATCGCAAACGTGGACGCGAGCGACTCCTCGCTGACGAGGTTGCGCTCGAACACGTTGAGCATGTTCTTGTACTGCTCGATCTGCTGCCGATCGATGTGCGAAAACGCGTGGATGTCTCCGCCGTAGAACTTCGAGATCGCAGCCTTCACCGCGGCGGGTCTCGCGACGAACACGCGCACTTCGCGGGCGTTGGACGAGACCTGCACCTGCTTGGTCAACTCGAGGTTTCCCGCGTCCGGTGTCACCACGCTGAGCACGCGGTTGGTCGAGTCGAACAGCACGGGAAACACCTGGAATTGCTCCGCGATCTTGCGCGGAATGGTCCCGAGCGTCGCCGGGTCGATGTCCGCCTTCGAGAGCCGATCGGTGCTGACGAACCGCGTGTTGTAGATCTTCGCGAGGTACTTGAGCAGCTCCGCCTCGGGCAGGATGGCCGTCTCGATCAGCGCCTCTTCGGGCGTCGAGCCCGTGCGTTGGATGTGGTGGAGCACCCCCTCGTACTGGTCCGCGGTGAGCTTCGACTCTTGTCGGAGTCGCTCGATCAACGGGCTTCGGGTGCTGGTCATACGCGCCGCACAATGTACTAGCGCGGTCTCGAGCGTCGCGGCCAATTCTTGGGCGAGTCTCCCCGTTCTTCCGGTTCGACCGCGCGACCCGGACGGGCCCCACCCCCGGTGGGCTTTGGCGCTCGCGCTGAGGGCCACGCGCCGGTATCGTCCCGCGTCGAACGTGAGCTCGCTCGGTTTTTCTGTCACCTACGCCTCTGCGCGTCGCTACGCGCTCGCCGCGATCCTCTGCGCGTTCGGCAGCTATGGCTCTGGCTGCACGACGACCCGAGCCCGCGTCGACGACACGACTCGGCGCGTCGTCGCCCGAAGCGATCAGGGAGAGGACGAGGTCACCTACGTCCACGGACCCGTTCCGAGCGATTGGCGTCGCGTCGACGTCAACGACGGCCCCGACGTCGCGTGGGAAGTGGGCAATTCTGGCGTGCTCGTCCACGTGTACCACGCGTGCGGACGCAACATGGACTCGCCCCTGCCCGCGCTCGTGCAGCAGCTGCTGATCGGCTTCACCGAGCGCGAGTTCGTCGAAGAAGAGACCATCGCCTTCGACGGGCGCGAGGCTCGACACGTGCTTGTTCGCGCGAAGCTCGACGGCGCCCCGGTGTTGATCGAGCTGTTCGTGCTCAAGAAGGACGGCTGCGTGTACGATCTCTCGATGGTCGGCCCGCCCGCCCGCGTCACTGCGATGCGGCCGACGTTTCGGTCGTTTGTAGACGGCTTTCACTCCGAGCGAACGCCGCTCTCTCGCGCCGCTGAGGGCCGATGACGACCGGGCCCAAACCATCACTCCCGCCGCCGCCGCCGCCGAGGCTGTCGATCCCGCCGGGCGCTCCGTCGATTCCGCCCAAACCGCCAGCGCCGCGGTGGTCTGCAAGCGCGAGGCGCACCGTGCGCGAGGCGCTCGAGCACCTCGGCGCGTTGAGCAGCCTCACGTGGGACACGCTCAAGGCCATCCCGAAGCGACCGTTCGAGTTCTATCAGCTGGTCTACCAGCTCGAGCAGATGGGGGTCCGCTCGTTCGCGATCGCCGCAATCACCGCGATCTTCGTCGGCATGGTGATGACCGTTCAGTTCGCCTTCAGCCTCGAGCGCTTCGGCGCCAGGGACTACGTCGGTCGCGTCATCGGCCTCTCGATCACGCGCGAGCTCGCGCCAGCGCTCACAGCGCTGGTCGTCGGCTGCCGCATCGGCGCGGGCATCGCCGCGGAGCTCGGCTCGATGGTGGTCACCGAGCAGATCGACGCGATTCGCGCGCTCGGCGCCGACCCCGTGAAGAAGCTCGTCGTGCCGCGCTTGCTCGCGTGCACGATCCTGATGCCGATCCTGTCGGTCTTCGCGGTGGTCCTCGGCTTCGGCGCCTCGATGCTCGTCGCGTACGTGCAGTTCGGGACGCAGCCAGCGTTCTTCTATCGCTCGGGGTTGAACTCCGTCGACATGACGGACTTTCTCTCGGGCGTGCTCAAGACGCCGGTGTTCGGCGCGCAGATCGCGATGATCGGATGCTACCTCGGCCTGATCACCCGCGGCGGCACCGAGGGCGTCGGCAAGAGCACGACGCGCGCCGTGGTCGCCGTGGCCATCGCCGTGCTGCTATCGGATTTCTTTCTCACCAAGATCTTTATCTCGCTCGGTCCGTCGCCCGGCTGATCGCGACGCGCTCGCGTTCCCAGACGCCCGAGGGGTCGACGTCGGGCATCAAGCGCGCGGCCATCTGCGCGGTGCCCTCGTCGGACGCGACCTCGAATCCGCGGCGCTCGAGGAGCGCCTGCGCCTCGTCGCGCTCGAGCAACCCTTCGAAGCGCTCGCCGATCGCCCGCGTGACCGCGTCGATCGACTGCTGCCCCTGACTCCAACGCGTGACGACAGCGCGCGGAACGTACGTGAACGCCAAGACGCTCCCCGCGGCAGATCGGCTGCGCACCGCGTCGAGCGTCTCTTCGAGCGCAGCGCGCGAGAGATACACGCTCACGCCTTCGAGCACCCACGCGGTCTTCTGCGACGCTTGGTGACCCGCCTCCTCGAGGCGATGGGAGAGAGAGTCCTTGGTGAAGTCCACGGACACGAATCGAAGCTCTTTGCACCGCGGCGTACGCTGCTCGGCGCGAGCGCGCTTGTACTTCTGCGTCGCGGGGTGATCGACCTCCCACGCAGAGGCCGAGGACAGTTCGCTCATGCGCCACGGACGCGTGTCGAGCCCCGCGCCCAGCGTCACGAGCTGCGTGCAGCCGTCGGCAACCGCCTGCGCGACCGCGTCGTCGATGCACCGAGTGCGCAGCGCGACGTGCTCGCTCATGCCGAAGGTGGCGACGCGAAAGGCTCCTCGCGCCAGCTTCGGCGCGACGCTCCACAGCGGTCTCGCCATGCGCACGAGCGCGCGCAGCGCTGGGGAGAGAAGCGCTTCGGTGTGCTCGTCCCCAGTGGGCCCGAAGCCCTCGGGCGCGTCTGCGTACAGCGCGCGACCCAAGGCGACGATCGCCGCGGTTGTGCTCGGCTTGTCTTCTCTCATCTCGCAGCTCCGGTGTTCAGCTCAAACGACCTTGACAGATCTAAGGACATTCCCATCCACAAAGAGCTTGATCTCTCGCTGGCTGCTCGTGTCGATCTCGGCTTCGACCTTGGATTCGCCGATCTTGCTCTCGAGCTTGCGCTTGGGCGCGGTGCTCCATCGAAGCGTGTCCATCACTTCGTTTTCGACGAGCAGACGCGCGCGGGCCGTGCCGCGAACGAGCGACACGACCAGCAGCACGCCGAGCACGACGGACCCGACGATGCTCGCCTGCGCGGGGACCGAAGAGAGCGCGAGCGCAGTGTCGCTGCTCGCGATCCACTTGAGCATCACCGCCGAGGGAAGCACCGCCAGCGCGACCCACACAGAGAGCCTCGCGACCGCGTCGTTGTCGACGACGACGACCACCGCCCTGCCATGCACCGTAAACGCAGCGAGACCTGTTGCCGCCATGCCGTGATTGTTGTCACGGAAGGGCCGTCGGGGGAGCGCCGATTTGCACGTTTCCTCCGGGGGTCACCGTGACGTTGGTTCGCGCGGCGACCCAGCGCGCAAACGCCTCGGGCAACTGCGGGGGCAGCTCGATTCGAAGCACCGTCGGGGCGGTCGCCGGCCCGGCGATCACGAGCGCGTTGTCATCCACGTCGATCGCGCCCTGCCCTCGCCCCATATCGCCCAGGCCCTCGAGGCGCCCGGCCGGATACACGACCAGCTCGCTGCTACGACCGCGAACGAGCAGTCGCACTGCGCCCTTCTCGCCGACCGACACCGCCGCGTCGCGCGCGATCGGCGCGACGTCGTCGCCGCGCCCGACCCATTCGACTCGACAGCGTTGGTCTCGACAAGACGCAAACCACGCTGAGCCGCGATCGTCCGCAGCGAACAATTGATCGACGGTCGCGAAGCGAAGCCTCGTCACGCGCGCTTCGAAGAAAGCCGCGTGGCCGTTGGCGAGCGTGGTGAGCCCGCCCTGCTGCACGACGCCGAGCCACCGGCCCGCCACGCCCAGCCGATCGGCGTTGGTCGCGAGCGCGGTCGCCGAAGAGAGCTCGCTGAAGGCCCGATACGAGATCATTCGCCATTCGCTGCGGCTGATCGAGCGCCAGACCGCGTCTCCGCGAGGTCCGGACGCGGCCACGCGCGCGCCGTCCGCAGAGACCGCGACGGCCACGGGCGCGGCGCTCTCGAGAAGCGCGCCGCGCGTGCTGCGCTCGAGCTCGGGCTCGACGAGCACGCCCGAGCCGTCCGCGAGGCCGAGCAAGACGTAGTTTCCCTCGGCGCCGACCGCCACAGCGCTCGGCTCGAGCGCGGACCACCGCACGCGCTCGGTGAGCATATCGACCGAGAAGACGCCGAGGCCGACGGCGGCGACGGCGACTCGAGCGTCGGGAAGAGACGACGTCACGATCCGCGCCGACGACGTCGATCGAGCGCGCGCCGCATCGGTCGCAGACGACGGAGCGAGCCAGCTCGAGCGCGCCACCGTCGAGCGCGTCGCTCCGTAGATGTGCAACGTCCCCGACTCGTCGACGAGCGCGACCCGGTGCGATGTCGGCTCGACCATCGCGCGCGAGACGGTCACTCCGTCGACTCCGAGCGGCCCCGAGAACGGAAACCGCCCTCGCAACTCCGCTCTGCCATGCTCGTCACGCAGCACGCGAAGGTCGCCGCTCTCGGCCAGCAGCTCTCGCTCGGACCCGCCGCGCGACACCTCGAGCGCCGACGCTTCTTCGGGGGACAACGGACGCTCGGTCCCGCTGCTCACCGTCATCGCGCGCGGTCCGGACGCGTCGTGACACAAGAGCACGTCGTCTCGAACGAGGTACGCCTCGCAGTCGAGCACCTCGCCCGCCTGCGTCGCACCGCGATCGAGAGGAACTCGCCGCACCATCGTACGGACGCCGCTCGGCACCGCGAGCACCGCCGTCGAGCTCGTCGGCAGGTGCAGCCGCCACCGTCCAACGATCCGCTCGGGCAACAGCCGCTCGAGCACCATGCGCAGCGACGAGTCGCCAGGCAGCGCAGCGGCCAGCGGCCCTGCGTCGCGCGCGCGATCGACCCGTGAGTCTGCGGCGTCCCACACCGAGAGGCGGTCGTTCGTCACGTCGACGATGACCGCGCGCGCTCCCGATGGGTCGCAGAGCACTTCGACTCCGCGAGGCATTTCGCTGGCGATTCGACGGCGCCCCCCATGTTCGTCCCAGCGCACCAGCTGCCGCGCGCTGTCGACCCAGTACAGCACCGCGCCGCCGCGCGACACCGCGATCGACCTCGGAGGTTGCTGCGCGTCGATGGGCCGCACGGTCCCGTCGGCGAGGTTCATCGCGTAGAGCGTCTCGTCGATGGCGCACGCGACGCTCGCCTGGTCCGCGCCGAAGGCGACGCGGCTTGTGCAGCGAACGCGAGTCGCCACGCCGCGCTCGACGAGCCCGAGCGCCGCGATCCGCACCGCGCTCGTGGTGTCGCCAGCGGCGCGCGCCGCGCTCACCAGCCACGCGAGCGCCGAAGACGGATCACGCTCGGCAGCGTCGAGCGCCGCCGCCATCGTGCGGCCCGTGATCTCGACGCGGCCGCGCTGCTCGAGCCGCGTGAGCGCGACGGTCGCCGAAGCGCTCGCGCGGCGCGCGACGGACGCAGCGTTCGCCTGCCAGAGCGCAGCGCCGCCGAGCCCGAGCACCAAGATCGACACCGCCACGACGCCGCTGCGTCGCGCGCGCCGCTCGCGCAGCACCGATCGGTCGACGAACGCGCGCTCCTGGATGGAGAGCGTGTCGTCGTACACCTCGCGCCAGCGCGCGATCTCTTGCAAGAGCGCGCCGTGCCACAAGAGCTCGTCGCGATGACCCGAGGCGTCCCACGCGCGAACGGACTCAGAGAGCTGCTGGTGGAGCGCGCGGTCCTCGCGCCCCGCGTCGATCCACTGCCTGAGCCGCGGCCACGCGAGAAACAGCGACTCGTGAACGATCGTGTAGTTTCCCGTCGATTCGTCGCCCTCGCACTGCACGAGGCGGGCTCGTGAGAACGCCTCGATCGCCCGAGCCAGCTCCGACGATCGGCCCGACGCGCTCGCCTCGAGCTCGGCGAGCGTCGCGTACCTTCGCGTTCCGTCGTTGGCCACGAGCCGCGAGAAGAGCGCGCGAGTGGCGTCACGCTCCTCTGCGCCGAGCCCCTCGTAGACGGCGTCTGCGTGCGTGCCGAGCGCGCCGACGACGCCGCCGAGCGACTCCCAAGCGCTTCGCTCGAGCAGCGATCGACCTCGGTCGCGACGATCCCACCACGCGCGCATCGCAAACGCGACGAGCGGCAGAGAGCCCGGGCTCGATCCGACGTCGGCGACGATCTTGTCGACGATCGCGTTGTCTTCGAACGTCGCCCCTGCCGCCTGCGCTGGCTCGACGATCGCCTGGCGGAGCGCCGCGCCTTCGAGCGGTCGGATGAGCTCTGTCGCCCGACCGAGCCTCGCGCCGAGCTCGCCGAGAGATCCCAGTCGATCGAAGAGGTCGCTCCGCGCCGTCGCGAGCACTCTGACGCCGCGGGGAGAGACCTCGACGAGCGTCGCGAGCGCGAGCGCTACGACGTCTCGCTCCTCGCCCGCCGATGTCGTCACCAGCTCTTCGAGCTGGTCGATAAGCAGCAACACTCCTTGGCCATCGCGGACGGCGGCTTCGCGAAGCACCCTCGCGAGCGCGTCGGGCTGCACCGTGAGCTCGTTCAACAGCGCTTCGGACGCAGCGCTGTCGAGGCTCAACGTCGAGGCGATCGCCTCGGAGAGCGATCGCAAAGGCGACCGCCCGGGACGCACTCGGACGACGCGCCAGGGACGAAGCTCGCCGAGCGCGCCTTCGGCGACGGCGGGGGCGACGCCCGCGGCGGCGAGCGAGCTCTTTCCTGTGCCCGACGCGCCGACGAGAACGACCAGCGATTCGCCTCGCAATCGCTCGATGACTCGCGCGACGTCGTCGTCGCGACCGAAGAAGCGATCGCGGTCTTGCGCGTCCATCGCGCGAAGGCCTGGGTACGGAGCGTCCGTCCTCGGCGCGCGCGCGACGCGCTCGGCGCGCGAGAGGCGCTCGAGCTCCGAGAGCACCTCGCTGGCGCTCGCATAGCGCGTCGCGCGGTTCTTCGAGAGGCAGCGCTCGATGATCTCGATGAGCTCTGCAGGGAGATCCGCGCGCTTGTCCTTGAGCGGCTCGACCGGCGTCGCGACGAGGACGTTGAACGCGATTTCGGCCACGCTTCGTCCGTTGAAGGGCGGTCGGTTCGTCGCGAGCATGTACAGCGTCGCCCCGAGAGACCAGACGTCCGACGAGTTGTCGGCGCCCTCCGAGCGCCACACCTCGGGGGCCATGAAGAGCGCGGTGCCGCTCACTTGCGTTCCCGCGGCCGAGTCGCGAGAGCCCGACGAGCGCGTGTCGGTCACCGAGAACGTCTCGCTGTGAGCGACCTCGGACCCCGGCTGCAGCGTCGCGTCGAACGCCATCGCGTGCTTCGCCGCACCGTCGCTCGAAGAGTCGCTGCGCCCTGCGTCCGAAGCCCTGTCCGCGGTCGGCGCGATCGGCGTCGGCGCGCTCTGCCTTCCGTCTCCGGTCGCTCCGATCGAGGCCGTCGCCGCGGGCACGAGCGACTGCGCCGTGATTCTCCCGGTCGTCTCGCGCTCTGCAGCCCCCGCGAGCGTCGAGACATCCGCGGTCGCGAGCTTGGCGATCCCGAAATCGAGGACCTTGACCGTGCCCTCGTCGGTCTCGAAGAGATTGGACGGCTTGATGTCGCGATGCACGACGCCGCGCGCGTGGGCGGCGGCGATTCCTCGAGCGGCTTCGATGGCGACCGTGAGCAGACGCGCCGAAGAGAGGGCGCCGTCCGACTCGAGGACGATGTCCAGCGATCGTCCTCGCAAGAGCTCCATCACGAGAAAGGGCGCGCCTCCCGTGACGCCGGCGCGGTAGACCGTGACGACGTTGGGGTGAGAGAGCCGCGCCATCGCGCGCGCCTCGCGCAAGAAGCGCTCGACGGCCTCGATCGTGAGCTCGCTCTCGGCCACGAGCTTGATGGCCACCTCGCGCTCGAGAAAGCGATCTCGCGCGAGGTACACGACGCCCATCGCGCCGCGGCCCAGCTCGCGGAGAATGTCGTACCCATCGATCGACGGCGCGTCGCTCACCAGCGCCCGCGAGCGTAGCGGAATCGCGACGAGAGAGTGAGGGCGACCCGCGGTCCCGATCGCTGACTGCGCGACAGCGGGGACGATGCGCCTCGGCCGATCGCGGGAGTGCCCGAGCGCCGCGGCTCGATGCCCGAGCGTCTCGAGTCGACGACACCGCTTTACTCTGCGAGAGTTCCGGCGATGCCCAAGAAGCTCTGGCCTACACGCCCGCTGGAAAAAGACCCCTCACCCGATGACTATGCGGACCCCTCGCTCGAGATCACGCGGATCGTTCGAGCCCCAGATGGAGCGGCGATCTTCGCCGCGCGCTGCTGGGACATGGAGGACTTCGACCAGCAACACTCGGTGCTCTTTCGCGTACGCGACTTCGCCGAGCCAGGCGAGCGGCTCTGCGCGATCGACAAGCAGATCATGGACGTCGACCTTCGCGACGGCGCGCTGTGGGTGCTGGTCGAGGGGTCGCTGCATCGATTCTCCCTCGATGACCTGGCGAAGCCCGCCGAGTCGATCGCCCTGAAAGGCGAGGCGCAACGGGCGATGGCCTCTCTCGACAACGGCCAGCGCTACATCGTCGGCGACACCATCGCGTGGTTCGACGGAAAAAAGTGGCGCGAAGTCGAGACCGACGACGAGCTCGAGCTGCTCGCGGTCTGCGCGATGGGCGACGGCGCCGTGGCGGTGGGCGCAGACGGCGCCATCGTCTCGCTCCGCGACGGCAAGGCCGCTCGCATCGAGGTCGAGACCGACGAGCGACTCAACGGAGTGCGCGTTGATCGCGACAACACTCTGTGGATCGCCGGCGAAGGAGGCACACGGCTCCGCGGCCCGCTCTCGGCGCTCGCGCGAGTCGAGAGCGACTTCGAAGGCGACCTCAACGCCTCGTGCGTCTTTCGTGGTCAGGTGTACTGGAGCGCTGCGTTCGACGAAGGAGGGCTCTTTCGCGAGAGCGGCTCGAAGCTCGAGTGCGTGTTCGACGAGATCTGCTTCGACCTCACAGCCACCGAAGACGCCATCTACGTGGCGTCCGCAGCGCTCGCCGTTCGCTACACGCCCGACGACGTGCTCGTGGTCTCCATCGAGCACGACGACGAACGATCGCAGTGGGTGGCGCTCCCAGCCGAGCCCGTCGAAGAGTGACCGCATCGGGGAGGGGAGCGGCGTCGCAACGGTGCGGACGCGCGACGGGCTACCGCGCCGGCGATCTGCGAGGAGCGCCCTGGGTCGAAGCACGCCGCACAGCGCCGTGACGTTCGACTGCGCTTGGCGAGGCGCGCGTTCGTTGCTCTCGCGTCGAGTCGCCCCGAATCGATCGAGAGACCGACGATCGCTCTCGCAGCGTTTCAGCCCGTGAAGCGCACGTCGAAGCGCACTTTGACCGCGTCTTCGAGCTTGATCGCGCCGAGCGGAACCTTGGGCTGCGTCGCCTTCAGCGCCTCGAGCGAGATCATGCACTCTCCGCGAACCCGCGCGGCGGCTTCGGTGCGCTCGAGCTGAACCGGCAGCGAGACCTGCTGTCGAGCAGCGCCCGCGCTGACCGTAATGGTCGCGCGCGTTCCCGCGAGGGTGGCCTCGACTTGAATTGTGGAGACGCCGCGAAACACCTCGGCGGCGATCTTCTCTTCGATCTGCGCGCGGTCGCCCGGCGCCGGAGGCCCCCAGCGATCGGCGCCGTGCTTGCTCGACTCGTCGACGCGCATTGACCCGACGGTGCACGTCGCAACGCAGCGATCTTCGGAGACGAGCTCGCCTGCAATCGGCGCGAGTACGCGCAAGTCGTGCGCCAGAGACGCGAGCATCCCCTTGGCACGAGTCTCGATGACGACGCGAGAACCAGCGGTGTCGATTCGGAGGGTCATTGCAGGGCGAGCGTCGTGGCACGAAGCGTTCCACCGGGGCGTTGCTGGTGAGGCAACGCCCGATGGTGTGGCGATCAACGACGGCGTCGTCGACCCATCGCCGCGGCGAGCGCCGCGGTGGCCGCGAGCGCGAGGAGCGCGCCAGGCGTGCTCGACGGACCCGCAGGAGCGCGGCACGCGCAACCGGAACGACGGAGGCCAGGACCGCCGAGATCGGCGTCCGCTGCAGTGCCTCGGCCGTCCATCACCCCGCCATCGGTCGGCGGGGGCGCAGCGCTGTCGGTCGCGCCAGGGTCGACGCCCGAGTCCGGCGGCGGATCGGGCATCGAAGGCGCGTCGTCGACGCAACGGCGCATCGCTCGATCGCAGATTTGTCCCGCGGGGCATCGGGCGTCGTTGCACGGGTTGACGCAACGGCCACGGCTGTCGCAAACGTCACCGGGGTCGCACATCGCGTCGGTGCACAGCGTCGGGATGCACTGCCCGGTCGGGAGGCACGTCTCGCCGGTCGCGCACGGAACGCACTGGCAACCGGGCACGCAGCGACCTTCGCGGCAGATGTGAAGCGGATCGCAGGTCACTCCGAGGCAGAGGTCCTGGCAGATTCCGAAGCGACACGTCGTCGGCGCCGGGCATCGAACGCCCTCGCACGGATCGACGCACATCCCCGCGCGGCACGTACGTCCCGGCGGGCACTCGACGCGCAAGCACGAGGTCTCGACGCACACCGACTCGCTGGTGCACGTCTGCTCTCCGAAGCACGCGCCCTCGACGCAGCCAGGAACGCAGTTGCCTCGGAAGCACACGTCGCCGTTTCGCGGGCACACGGGCGGAATGGTCACGCCGCTGTCGGGCATCGTGGCCACGTCCGTGGCGACGCCCGAGTCGGTGACAACGCCGGTGTCGATCGCGACGCCCGTGTCCGTCACGACACCCGTGTCCGCGGCGCCATCCGTGGCGCCATCCGTGGCGCCGTCTGCGGAAGCATCAGGCGTGGGAACGTCTGGCGTCCACATTCCCGCGTCGGGGTCGAGCGGGGGCATCGACGGCGGCGGCATGCGATCGCTCTCGTCGGTCCGTCCGTCGCAGTCGTTGTCGACGCCGTCGCACCGCTCGACGCGCGGGGTGTTGTCGGGAGCGCAGAA
>LNEO01000201.1 GCA_001465015.1 Deltaproteobacteria bacterium Ga0077539
CCAGGATTCATCAACGCCAAGCCGCCGCCCCTGCCGTCTCAGGCGGGGGCGGGGCGCGCGGCAGCGCGGGTGGGGGCCGCCGCGCGGCTCGATGTCAAACGTCGTTTCGTCTCTCGATTTGCAACTCCAACTCGCTTGTTATGCCGTGGAGTTTTCGGCGCCTATGGCAAGAACCCCCCCCTTCCCCAATCGACGGTTCGATCGGGGCGGTGATGCGACGGGCAGCGCTACGGCGCGGCGATGCGCCAGATCGTCGCGCTGTCCGAGTCGCTCACGACGTAGATGGCCCCGTCCGGCCCACGAACGACCGCGCGAAAGCGATCGGCTGTGTCGAGCACGTTGCTCGGCGCGCCCACGATACCCGTGCCTGCCGGGTTGGGACGCACTTGAAACACTCGCGTGCCGTCGAGCATCCCGACGAGCAGCGAGCCATCCCAGCCGAGCCAGCGCGGACCCGACGCGAAGTCGCAGCCGCTCATCCCAGCGGAGTCGGCGACGACGTGGGTCGGCGGCACCACGCCCGCGATACGAGTGTCGCTCATGCGCGCGCCAGTGTAGCCGTTGTAGTTCCCCATGCCGTCGTTGGGGTTCCATCCGCCGTTGCCACCAGCGACGAGACGGGTGATCTCGTCGTCTTGATTGGGGCCGTGTTCGCAGATGAACGCGTCGCCAGAGCCCGGCCGAAACGCGATGCCCTGCGGGTTGCGCACACCCACGAAATAGATCTCGGGTCTCGCGGTTGCCCCGAGCATCGGGTTGCCCGGCGCCGGCGCGCCGTCTCGCGTGATGCGCAAGACCTTGCCTCCGAGCTCGCGGAGGTCTTGCGGAACGGTCGCGCTCCGCGTGTCCCCGGTCGTGATGTACAGAAATCCGTCGGGGCCGAACCGAATGCGCCCGCCCGAGTGTCCTCCGTCCGATCCCCACGTGATGCCCGTGAGAACGTCCCTGTCTTCGGTGAGCGTGAAATCCGCGCCCGCGCGCCACCGCCGCACGCGGTTGTCGATCCGCCCGCTGCCCGGCCGCGTCGACGCGAGGTAGGTGTACACGAATCGGTTCGCCGCAAACTCCGGGTCGAGCGCGATTCCGAGCATCCCGCTCTGGCTTCGCGCGCTCACGTCGCTCGGCGCGGCGATCATCCTGGGCGTGCTGCTGCCCGCAGGGAGCACGAACACACGGCCGGCGCGCTCGGTGAACAGCATCGTTCCGTCGCTCGCGAAGGCGAGATCCCACACGCGACTGCGGCCCATGAGCACGACCGTGGGCCGCACCGTTGGCGCGCCGCTCGCGAGCGCCGTCGCCTCGAAGGTCACCGCGGGCAGCCCAGCGGTCTCGGCCACGAGCGTCTGTTGACCGACGGTCGGCCCGAGCACCCAACGCGTGAGCCGCGCGATCCCGTCAGCGCCCGTGGTGGCGGGGCTGCCCTCGATCGTTCCGCCGCCCGAACCGACGCGAAACGTCACCGTGCGCGATGCGACGGGGGCGCCGCTGCCGTCGCGCACGATCACAGCGGGCGCGGCGGCTACCGCGGTGGACGCGAGCGCCATCTGAAAATTGCCCGACTGAATCGTGAGCGACCCGCGCATGTCCATCGTGCCGGTCGCGTCGAAGAGCACCGGCGCCAGCCCCGGAACCTCCGCGATCAACCGATTGGCCCCCGGCGTCGGACCAAGCGTCCAGCGCGAGACCGCCGAGGTCCCGTCGGGCCCCGTGCTCGTGCTGCTCTCCGCGACCGTTCCATTGCCTTGCGCGATGCGCCACGAAACGCGGACGTTGGCCACGGGGATGTTGTTGGCGTCCCGGACGAACATCCTGGGCGCGACCGCGACCGGCGTCGAGACGACCGCGCGCTGCTCGTTGCCCTCGACCACGCCGGTGCTCGTCGGCGCGCCCGCGACCGCCCCATCCGTCGTTGGCGTGCTCGCGTCACGCCCACCTCCGTCGACCAGCGGGCTGCTCGCGTCGAGCATCGACGCCGCATCCCCGCCGTCGTCCGCGTCGCGACCGCCTCCGCAGCCGCTGCCGATCACCGCGGTTGCCGAGAAGACCGAGAGCGCGAGCGAGAGTCTCACCGCCCGCGTCGCGAAGCTCGCGCGCTGCGCGCGCACGCCGTCCAATCGAAGAAGAGTCATCATCCGCTTAGGATGCGCGAGCGCAGGCGACGCAGCGGGAGTCGAACGACGATCTGCTGGATTTCGTCGAATTTTCGAACGCTCGAGCCGAGAAAACCAATGAAGTACCTGCCGCGTCGAGATCGAACCCGAGCCGATCGACGTATCTCCAAGTGACGCGCGCACCGTCGTGTGTGGAAGCGATTCCGTCCCCCCAGCACGTCCATCGCGCGAGAGTGCTCGAGACTCCTCTGCCCCCCCTGTCGGCCCAATCTCCGCTTGATCGCCCGTTGATTCCGGCGCTCTCTCAGCGGTACAACGCTCACGAGGCAGGAGGGCGCTCGGGCCCTCGCGCCAGGGGGGTTGCTGCCGATAACCAGGGGTATTGCGGCGGATCCCTCGTCCGTGCATACTCCCGCGCCCGATTGGAACCGCGCGTTCTGTCACCCTCCTAGCGCAGGACGGTGAAGCCCTGCGCCGGGACCACCCTGAAGATTCGAACTGCAAGCCCTGTTTCTTCTACGAGAGAGTGTGAGTTCACGATGACGACGACGAGCAACGCGCCGACCCAGCCGACGACCCAGTCGACGACCACGCCCGGTGAGGCGATCGTCTGCAAGCCCCTCGAAGTGACTGTCGGTGACAAGGGCATCGAGCGCGCGATCAAGAACCTCAAGCGCAAGATGGCCGCCGAAGGCGTGCTCCGCGAGCTCAAGCGCCGCCGCCACTACATGAAGCCGTCGATCAAGCGCCGCAAGAAGGCCAGCGAAGCCGCGCGTCGCCGCCGCAAGCGCACGCGCACCGAAGGGCTGTGATTCGCACCGCGGGGGGACTCTGAGGGGAGAAGCGAGCGCTCTCGAGCGCTCGTGAGCAACAGCTCGCGCTTGCGAGCCATTGTGCGTTGCGACGCGCGCGCGCTCCATCCGTAGAAATGTTTCGTCGCGCGCAACTGTCCGCGTTCGCCTTCCGATGACGCCCCACTGCCATGGATCCGTGCCGCCGAGCGGCGGATCCAGCGGAAGGACAAAGGGTCTATCAACGGACTGGTGGTGGGCGATGCGCAGTGACTTCAATGGGGCCAGAGAGAGCGTTCAGGATTCACGAGGCGCCGCGTTCGAAGCACGCCCGCCCGAAGTCGATTCGCTACACACAGAGCGACTCGTCCTCGGCGTCCCGCGCGAGCTCGCGCTCGTGGACGACGCCGGGCGCACGCACCGCCTCGACACCAGAGCCCTGCTCATCGGACGCGGCTCGCAGTGCGACATCCAGCTCTTCGATCGATCGGTCTCGACGACGCACGCGAGAGTGGTCGCCACCGACGAAGGGTGGGAGATCCGCGACCAGGGAAGCACCAACGGAACCTGGGTCGACTCGGTTCGCGTCACGAGCGCGCGGCTGCGCGCGGGGCTCGAGATCGTCCTGGGCCGCAGCGCGATGCGATGCGTGGCGCGCAAAGCCGATGAGACAGCGACCCGCGACGCTCCGACGAGCGACGCCCTCTATGGTCGAAGCTTCGCGATGGCGAGGCTTCGTCGCGAGACCGCCGCGGCCGCTACGACGCCCTATCCCGTGCTGATCCACGGAGAGTCGGGAACAGGCAAAGAGCTCGTCGCCCGCGCCGTTCACCTGCTGCGCCGCACCCCGAAGGCGCCGTTCGTGGCCATCAACGCCGGGGCGCTGCCCGAGACGCTCGTCGAGGACGAGCTCTTTGGCCACGAGAAGGGAGCGTTCACCGGAGCGAACTCGCGCAGGCGTGGAGCCTTCGAGCAGGCAGACGGAGGCGTGTTGTTTCTCGACGAGGTCGGCGAGCTGCCGCTCTCGCAGCAGGCCAAGCTGCTTCGCGTGCTCGAGACCTGGGAGGTCCGTCGGGTGGGCGCCGAGAGCCCGATTCGGGTGACCGTGAAGCTCGTGTGCGCGACGCACCGCGACCTTCACGAGCTCGTACGCGAGGGGCGCTTTCGCGAGGACCTGTTGTTTCGAATCGCGCAGCACACGCTGCGGGTCGCGCCGCTGCGCGAGCGGCTCGAAGACCTCCCGCCCCTCTGCCGAACGCTCTGCGAGCGCGTCTCGCGCGAGCTCGGTCGCGAGGTGATCCTCGAAGACGCAGCGCTCGCGCGGCTTTTGGCCTACGAGTGGCCAGGCAACATTCGAGAGCTCTTGGGCGTCCTTCGCGCGGCGGCGTCGAGGGCTCCGGACGTTCGCGTAGGCCCCGAGCACCTCGGGGATTTCGCACAGCGCTCGCGGCCGGCCGAGCGCAAGACCGAGCCTCCGGCGCCGAGCCCCGTCGAGCCGATGGATCGCGTCACGATCCCCAAGCCAACGATGGTCCTGCCCGATGGAGAAGCGCTGCTCGCGCTGCTCGACGCCGCGGGGGGCTCGCTCTCGCGCCTCGCGAGGCTCACAGGAAAGTCCCGCGCCGCCCTCCGCGAGCGCTTGAAGAAGGCCCGCACGCGATCGGGTTGAACAGATCGCGGGATCGCTGATCGGCTAGGCCCCCCTCGCGCTCACATGCGAACGACGTCGGCCATCGAGCGCGGCGCGATCTTGTTCTGCATTCCGAACGCGTAGCCGTTGCCAGTGATCGACACGAACGTGTCGCCCATCATCGCGCGGATCGTCGGCGGCGTGGTGGTGTCGCTCACGACGAAGCTCGTGACGAGCAGCGAGTTGGCGTCCGTCGCGCTCGTCCCGACGAGAAAGTCCGTCGCGATCGGCGTCATGCCCACCATCGCCGGCGTCGAGCCCGAGCAGGTGACCATGTTCACGCGCAAGAGCATCGACTGCAGCGCCATCGCTCGCGCTCCACCCGTGCGCACTTCGGCAGGAGTCACCACCACCGGCGCCGGCACCGCGGCGGTGCCCATCGCCATGCTCGCGCCCATGCGCACGTCGATCTGCTCGAGGCCCTGAAAGACCGTAAATGTCCCGGAAACGTTCACGAGATCACCCTCGTTCACGGTGGGACGCGTCGTGCCCGTGAAGACGTAGATGCCGCCCCACTCGGTGGCCATGCGGTCCTGCACGAAGTAGCCGAAGTTGGTTCCCGTGGTCTTGACGCCGGTGACGACCGCGCCGGTGATCGACACCGCGCCGTTGGTCATCGGCCGCATCGGCGACATGGGATTGCGAATCTGCGGGATCGTCAGCATCGCGCCGGGACACATCTGGGTCCCCGGGTTGGGAGCCATCGGGCACGGATCGCAGACGTCCCCCTTTCCGTCCATGTCGCGGTCGGCCTGATCGCGGTTGGCGTTGTCCGGGCAGTTGTCCGTCGCGTTGGCGACGCCGTCGCCGTCGCGATCGTTGGGATCGGGCCTCGTGCACACCATCGTCCCCGCGTTGAGCGGGCAGACGTCGCACGCGTCGCCGACCATGTCCATGTCGCTGTCCGCCTGGCGCATGTTGTCGATCGGTCGGATCGGGTTGAACACGTCCGGACAGTTGTCCATCCCGTTGTTGATCCCGTCGCCGTCGCGGTCGTCCATCGACGACATGCCCGTGTACACCGTCGAGCCGTTGACGCTCGCCGCAGGGGCCATCGTGCGAGTGCGCGCCGGGAGACACGACGGCTCGTTCATGGGCTCTCCGCAGGCGAAGAGCGGGTATTGCGCCATGTTCGCGGTGCGCAGCGCGGCGAGCGTCTGTCCGCCCGGCTGCGACGAGACGCACACGCGCTTCATCGACGTGCACACGTCGAGCGCCTCGCACATCATCCCGTTGGGCAGCGCCGAGACGACCGCGTCGTCGCCGTACAGCGCGGCGCCGCCGCGAAGCACGAGGGCCACGCTCTGCGGCGAGCCGTCGAGCACCGCGCGGTGATCGCGCTGCATGCGCGCGTCGTAGATGGCGATGTCCGCGAGGCGACCCGGCGCGAGGACGCCCAGTCGATTCTCCCAGCCGAGCGCCGCTGCGGCGTTGCGCGTCGCCATGAGCCAGAGCTGCTCGTCGTTGAAGAAGCGATTCAAGAAGCTTCGATTGAACGTGTCTGCGCAGCGCAATTCGCGGAGCATGTTCATCGAGCCGGTCGAGAGCCAGTCGGTCCCGAGCGCGATGTTCACGCCGAGCCGCGCGTACTCGGTCACGCGCGCGGTGTCTCCGTAGAGCGTGATGTTGGTGCGCGGCGACCAGATGAGGTCGACGCCGTCGCGCGCCATTTCGCTGATGTCTGTCGCGAGCAGACCCACGCCGTGGATGAAGGCCGCTTGCGGCCCGACGATGTCGTTCATCCCCATGCGGGCGCACAAGAACTCGTTGCGCGCGCTCTGCTCGATGCCCTCTGCGATGTGCGGAACATACGCAGAGAACCCGCGGGTCAACGCGGTCGCGAGCGGGGGCATCCCGCAGTTCATCCCGCGCAGCTCGGTGCCGCTCGTGTCGTTGTACGGAAAGGTGTCGTAGTCCGCCGTGGGACCGGGCGCGCCCTCGAGCTGCGTCGTCGTCGTGGGCGAGTTCGCGTCGAGGTTGCGCAGGTAGCCCGACGTTCCGCCGGAGCCGTGGACCGAGGTCGCGCCGGCGACGATGTGCCGAAGCTCGATCCACGCGAGCTGCGCGGCGGACGCCATTCCGCCGGCGTTTCGAATTCGTGTGTGCCCGTCGTTCGCGGCGCGCCAGTCGTGGCGGTGCTCGTAGCGCTCGTCCGTGCGCGTGTACGGCAGCTGATTGTTGAACGTGATGTGGTCGTGCGCGTTGACGAGGCCCGGCGATACGACGCCGTCGGGGCACACGATCTGCGTCGCTCCAGCGGCCATCGCGCTGCAGTCACAGGCGGCGCAGGTGATCTGCCCCATCGCGTTGACCGCGACCTGACCGCCGCGAAACACCTCGCCCGGCGTGAGGATGTCGCCCGTGATGAGCAGACCCGTTCCGCCTGCCATCACCCGGCACGTCCCCGTCGGGAGCGACGGGATCATGTCCCCTGCGCACGTGGTGATCCGCGGCGGCATGAAGATCGGCCCCCCCCCGTCGCCCGGAGGAACACCGGTGTCGACGCCTCCGTCCGTCGCGACGCCTGTATCGCCGACTCCGCCATCGGGCACGGGACTATCCGAGGGAACACCGAGGTCGGACGTCGCGTCTCCCGAGCGATCGGGCACCAGCGGCGGCGGCTGCGAACAGGCCACAGTCAGCGCGCCCGCTGCGGCGAGCAGCGAACAAGAAGAGCGAAAGCGCAGTGTGAAATTCATCTACGCGCGAGGATACACGACTCAGCGCGCGGCCACGCGTGACGTCTGCGTGACGCATAGCGGCAATCGCTCGTGTCGGTCAGCGCACTGCCATGTCGATCCACGCGACGAGCAGCGCGGCCTATCGAGGACTGTGCCCGGCCTCGGCTTCGCTCACGCGCCCCACGTACACTTCGACCAACGGAAACCCGTTGGGTTGCGACCACGCGGCGATCCTCCGCGAGCCGTCCATCCGTCGCGTCACGTAGTCGCGCGTCCAGCGGTTTTGCTGCACCGCAAACCCCGGAATATGCCCGTTGGTAAACATCACCTCGGGCCACAGGGGCACGCACAACAGCCGCCCGCGCGCGAGCGACGCGTCGCGTAGGTACACCGAGTTGAGGTTGTGGTCGGGCTTCACTCGGATCAGCACTCGAATGGGATGAAACGCGTAGTCGTTGAACGCGATGCTCATCGGCTCGCCCCGCGCTTCGTCGCGACACGCCCTGTAGATCGCCGTCGTCACCGAGCTCGGCCCGGCCAGCACTTTGTATCCGCGGTAGCCCCCGCCTCGATGGGCGCTGAAGTACCCGTGATCCGGCCCTCCCCCGTGCCAGAAATACTGCGCCGCGCGCCGGTTGGGCCCGAGCGCGAAATACGCGCACAGCGCTGCTGCGAGGACCGCGCCGCCTCGAGGAGCGCGCACGAGCATCGACCCGACCAGCAGCGCTGCGGGCGCGAGCAGCGTGAAGAAGTACCGCTCGGAGTCGATCGTCGCGAGCCACCAGTCTCGCGCCGGCGCGAGCACCAGCGGCAGCAACAGCAGCGACAGAAAGAAATACAGCGGCGCGAACCGGCGCAACGCGACTGCGGAGGGAGAGGCCTGGCCGTCGTCGCCGCGGTGGAGCGCGAGCCACAGCGCCGCGCCGAGCACGACGAGCACCGCCATCCGCGTGGGTGACGGGCCGAGCGTCATGTACGCGTTGTCGCCCACATAGTCGCGCAGCGTCTGCTCCCCAGAGAAGCCGTCGATCATCGAGCGAACGAGGTTTTGCGCCCGCGCTCCGAAGTCGACCAACCGCGGCGACGGCCGAGCCTGTCCCACCACCGTGCGCACATCGACGAGGATGGGAAGCGCGTGAAAGAGCACTCCTGCGAGCGCGAGCCACGGGCCCGGCGTTCGCAGCGCTCGACGACCGTCCTTCGCCGCGAGGGTCCAGAGCGCGCACGAGCTGAGCGCCACCAGCGAAAACGGCGAAAAGTGAAGGCCGAGCACCAGCACCTGCCCAGCGAGCACGAGCCCCAGGTGCCGCTTGTAGGCCGGCGGCGTCTCGTCGGATCCCTTCGTGGGCTCGGCGTACTTCGTGAGCGCGTGCAGCCACGCGAGCGGTCCGAGCAGCGCGACAACGAGCGAGATCGCGTACGGGGTCACGACGCTGCGCGACCACCACACCGTCCACGGGTGCAGCGCGACGACGGCGACGATCGCGGCTCCGACGGCGCGAGCCTTCATCCTCCAGCTGAGCGCGAAGACCGCGCAGAACCCGAGGAGCAGCGAAGCGCCGAGCACGCCGCGCGCGGCGCCGATGGTGACGTCGCCCGTGAGTCGATAGGACCAAGAGATCATCCGCGCGAACAGCAGCGTGACGAAGCGCGCGTCGGGACCGAGTCGCGTCGGCAGCCCGAGCAGCAACCGATGACCCATCGCCATCCAGTTGCCCTCGTCTCCAGACGCCGAAGGAACGTCGCCGACGCGCACGAAGTACGCCGCCGCCGCGATGGCCAAAACGACCGTCACCGCGATCGCAGGCAACGCGGCGCGCAGCACGGCAGCGCTGCTGCGCGTGGCCGTCGCTTCAGCAGCGCTGGCCTCGGGAGTGTCGTCGCCCGCTCCGACCGCCCCTCGGTCGGACCTCGACTCGCTCGAGGTGACAGCGGGCGCTTGGATCACTTCGCCTTTCCGTCGCGGATCCACTTGTTCATGAACTCGGCGCTCTTGTCCCAGCCCTGGCGCAGCTCTTTTTCGATCGTGCTCTCGATCATGCCGCCGAGGCCGAACACCTTCGCTTCGCCAGTGATTTCAGCGACGCGCTTGACCTTGCCCTCGCCGGCAGACTCGACCTTCAACACGCCGCTCTGCTTGAGCTTGTCGGCCATCGTGCTGGTGGTGAGCGTCCAGGTCCAGCGCTTGGTCGCCTTGTCGAGGACGCCGTCTTCGACGTAGCCGAAGCCGGGGCCCATGAGCTTGGCGATCGGCCCTGGCAGGTCGACCTTGGGCACCGCGTTGACCTTGCGGACGAGCTGCTTGTCCGAGTCCTTGGAGTCGAGCAGGTCGTACTTGGTGAACCCCAGCGCGCCCTTGTAGAGCGCGTCGTTGAACTCTTTGTCGAAGAAGAGCTTCCAGAACGTGTCGGCGTCGCAGTTGATTTCGTGGGTCAGCGTGAACTTGATCATGGTCGTCCTCCCTGCGCCCTTGTGTGGGAGATCCACGGGCGCGGTCGTGCTCAGAGCCCCTTGTCCCGAAGGTACTTCTTGGTGAACTCCGCGGCCTTGCCGTAGGTGTCCTGCATGGACTTCGACACGAAGCCCTCGGCGAGCCCTCCAATGCCGAAGATCTTGACCTCGACGGTCATGTCGACCACGCGACGGATGGATTTTTCGCTGATTTTTTCCAAGCGAAATTCGCCTTCGGCGCGGATCTTCTCCGCCAGCGTCCCGGGGATCACCTGAAACCGGTACACGTTCTTGCTTCGATCGAGCGCGCCCTGTTCGATGTACGAAAACGCTCCGCCGAGCGCCTTGAGCACGGGCGCGGGCGCCTCTTGCTTGGGCGTGACGCGCACCTTGCGGCGATAGACCCCCGCCTCTTCGCGCCCCTCGAGCAGCTCGTACGCGGGAAACTTCAACGTGTCGACGTAGAGCGCTTTGTTGAACGCCTCGTCGAGGAAACAGTGCGTCCAATACGACTCGGCCGTGGTTTGAAACTCGTGCGAGATCGTCACCTTCATCGGGGAAGCCGCGACGCTATCACATCGCGCGCTACATCCGGCACGAAGACGCGGGCACGACGACGACGTTGACCTGATTGGTGCTGTCGACAAACGCGTGAACGTGATCGTCGGCGCCCATCGTGCGCGACGGGGGCGAGAGCGGGACCGCGCGCAGGGCGCTGTTTGTGTGCGCCGCAAACCGGACAGGCGCTCCCACGACGGTGCCGGACAAAAGCGCCCTGCGGTACTCGACCTCCCCGGCGGCGACGCGCCCGACGAGCATCTCGCACGGCGCGGGGGCGACCGATACCGCAGTGCGCGTGTCCATGACCATCGACACCGACGTGCTCATTGCCAGACGGTCGGTGCGGAACCCGATGACGCCGCCGAGCTTTCCTGCCCGAAGCGTGTCCATGCCCGAGCCGCTCTCTACGAGGGCGCCGAACCAGCCGCTCTGCATGGACATCATCCCGCCTCCGCAGTTGAACGCGTCGATCCACTGAGCGGACAACGAGCCGGGCCGAATCGTGGTGATCGCCGACACCAAGGAACACGTCGCCGTGTCCATCGACGTCATGGGTGGGACCGTACTCGCGGACGAGCACAGAAGGTACCCGCGGTTGTCCGCCGTTTCGAGCACGAATTGCAGGCGGCGATCGGCCGTTCCCGATCCGGGTCCGCCGACGGCCAGGGCCACGAGGCGCGCCCCAGGCGCGACGGCCGCGACCGAGAAATCTACGGAGAAGCTGGAGGCCATCGTGGCCATCGAATCGGTGTATCGACAGGTCAACACGCTGCGGTCGCCGGGAAGAAAACACGCGACGACGTTTGGCCCCATCAAAGTCGAGCTCACCGCCGCGACGCCGCTGTTCTTCGTGAGCGTCGTCATGGCAGGCATGGTGAAGGGGCCCGTCCCGATGAAGGGCGTGGCCATTCCGACGCCCGACGCTGGATTGATGGGCGCGCCGAACAAGCGCACCTCTCGCACGGGCATCATTGTTTCATCGAATCCCAACACGCCGATCTCGCCACCGTTGCGGACGAGCGACAGCGTCTGGAGCGGCGCGATGCCAAACGAACTGGTCTCTCGCGGAACGCGCGTGACGACGTAGCCCGATCCCGGGTTTTGCAGGCGAGCCGACGAGACGACGTTGGCGTTCATCATCATGGGCGAGAAGGGCCCCCCCCACGCCACTTCGATGTCAGCGCTGGGCATGGAAGGCATCCCGCCGTCCATCATCGGCGGCATCGTGT
>LNEO01000202.1 GCA_001465015.1 Deltaproteobacteria bacterium Ga0077539
CACGTCGGGAGGCGGCGTCGGCACGTCCGTCGGTCGCACGTCCATCGGCGCAATATCCGGAGGAATCACGACGTCGATCGGCGTCACGTCGCTGGCGTCGAGCGCATCCGCAGCGCCATCGCCGCCCGCGTCCATCTCGGTCGGCAACGTCACGTCGGGGTCTCCTGCGTCGCGATCGAACGGCGGCAGCTCGCGTTGATCGACCTGCGCGCTCTGACACGTCGCACTGGGACCACAGGTGCTGTCGGGTTCACACTGCAGCCGCGCGTCCCAGCAGCCGCGATACAGCACGACAGGGACCACACGAATGTCCCCCTCGACGAACCCCGTGATCACGCGCGCGGTCGTCAGCGCCCCCGTGAACCGTCCGCGCCCGTCGACGAAGGGCCGCCCCGCTTGCGTCTCGACCGTGTGCGCCTCGGCCTCGATCCGCACGCGCTCGCCGCCCGATCCCGCGAGAAATACGCTGAATTTCAGCGGCAACGCCAGCCCGCCAGAGCCCACGTTGAAGTCCTCGGCGTGCAGCTCGGCGCCGTCGGACATCCGCGTGACTCGCAGGCGAACGAACTCGAGCGCAGGGCTCGTCGACGTCGGCCGAAAGTCCGTCGACACGAGCACGCGGAGCCCCGTCGGGGAGCGCTTGCAGGACGCCGTCGCGGCGCCCGCGACCAAGAGCGAAGCGGCGAGTCGAAGCGTCGCGATGTTGATTCGATGTGCGCGCATCACATCCCCGCCGTTGGACAGAGCATGTCGTCCGTTCGCACACAAAAGAGCCCCGTGAGCCGCGGGATGTCCGGCTGACTCGTCACCGCGATCGAGACGGGAATCGCCACCGCCGCGGTCACCGCCACGCCGATCAAGCCCCAGAACAACGGGCTCTGCCAGATCGCTCCGCCGCGGGCTGGCGTCGGCTGCGTCACGATCACCCGCTGCTCGATCGTCGGCCGCCGCAGCCGGAGCTGCACGTCCGCGGTTCGACCAGACTCGACGTTGATCGTTTGAATTGCTGTGTCGTAGCCAGCGAGCACCGCCTCGACGCGGTGCTCACCGGGGTCGACCACCGCTTCGTCTCGCTCATCGAGGGAGGCTCGTCGCCCGTCGATCAAGACCCGCGCGCCCGCGGGCTCGACCACCGCGACGCGCAGGCGCCCGACGCGCCGACCGATGTCCGCGATGAACTGCGCCACTTCGCGGTCGTGACGCTCGTGCTGCGCCGGGCTCGCGAGCTCGAGAAACTCGTTGAACCGCTGCCTCGCCTCGACCAGTCGACCGAGCGCGCGAAGCGTCACCCCGAGGTTGAGCGCCGCGCTCGCGGCGCGCCGAGCGTCGTACGAGCGCTGAAAGTACCGGAGCGCATCGGCGTATCGCTCATCCGTGAGCGCCGCGACTCCCGCCTCGAACGCAGCCCGCGCCTCTGCCTCACGCGGATCGACCGGAGCCACCGGCGCGGCCTGCGCGGCCTGCACGGCCTGCACGGCCGGCTGCGTCGCGCCCTGAACGGGCTGCGCTGCGGACTGTGTCGCGCCGGTGCTCGCGCGCTGTCCACGGGCCTCTGCGGAAAACAGACACACCACCGCCACGCACGAACCGAGCGCGCCGCTGCCACGAAGCCTGATTTTCGAGCGGCTTTCCCCTGCCGAATACGTCATCACGTTCTCCAGAATATCACGTGGGCAACGGTCGCTCGAAGTTTGCTCCCAGCGCCACGAAGTCTCCACAGATTCGCAATACGAGCGCGGCGCTCGAACTCCTTCGTGTCGCTCCCGCCCGACGGCCCCGCCAACGCAGACCTCGCCCTGTCGTCAGTCTTCGTAGCTCGTCGCGGCGTGCGTGCGCCGGCCCGACGTCGTCGTGATCGTCGCGCTCGATCCGCTGTTCGCGGCGCTGGAGCCAGTTTGCTGGGCCGCGCTCGTATTGCCAGGCCCAGCGGCGCTCGTCGCGCTCGCCGTCCCGTTCGGCCGATGCCCGTTGCGCCCGTTGCGTCGAGCTGTGGTGACGGCGGCGACGGCCGGGTTGCTCGGCGGCTCGGGCGCCGCGTCTGGCGTCGAGGCGGCCACGACCGTCACCGAGGCGTCGTCGATCGGTGGGTCCTGCGATCGAACCTGCTGCGCGACCGCAGCGTCCGCGCGCGGCTCTGCGCGGTTGTCCGAAGCGATGACCGCGTGCGTCCCGGCGTCCGATGTCTGGTTCGTCGCGCCCGTCGCGCGAGCCGTCGCGACCGCCGCGAGTCCGATTGCGGCGAAGAGCACCACCGCGCCCACCGCGAGCACACCACCAGGAAGGCGAGGCTTCGCCCGCGCAGCAACAGCCTCGAGCGGCGCGGCCACGGTGTCGTGATTCCCAATGTTTCCTCGGGCATCGGGCCGCTCGTTGGCTGTGTCTCGCGCGTCGCGCTCGTCGCTCTTTGCCGACGGGGAGGCGACCTTCGTAGGGTTCTCAGCCTTTGCGTTGCCGATGATGGCCTTGGACTCGAGCGCGTCGATGATCGCAGGGCTGATCGCCTGAAGCTTGTTGGTCGACTCGACCCCGCGCACAGCGAGCGCAGCGCGCAGCGCCTTCGCGAGCTCTGTCGCGTTGGCGAAGCGCTCTTCGCGACGGGGTCGCAGGCACTTCCATACGACTTCCACCACGGCCTCTGGCAGCGTCGGATCGACGCGATCCAACCGAGTCGCTTCCGTCGTGCAGACCTTCACGAACAGCGCGCCCGGTGATTCAGCATCGAACGGCAGCCGTCCCGTGAGGCATTCGAAGAGCACGACGCCGAGCGACCACACGTCGCTCGACGCATCGACAGCGCCGCTGCCCTGAATCTGCTCGGGGGACATGTACGCGGGCGTTCCCATCGCGAGGCCCGTGCCGGTCATCTTCTTTGCATCGGGCGAGGTGAGCTTCGAGATCCCGAAGTCGAGGACCTTCGGGATCACCTGCCCCTCGACCTCGTGCAAGAACACGTTTTCGGGCTTGAGGTCTCGGTGCACCACGCCCTTCTGGTGCGCGACGCCCACCGCCTCGACGATCGGAATCAAGATCGGCAACGCCTCTTCGACCGAGAGCTTGCCGCCGCACACCTCGAGATACTTCGCCAGGTCGTTGCCGTTCAACAGCTCTTGAACGATGAACGGAACGCCCTCGTGCTCGAGCACATCGAGCACATCGACCACGTTGGGGTGCCGCACCAGGCTCGCCGCGCGCGCCTCACGGAGAAATCGCTCGACGATCTCCGCGTTCTTCAGCATCTCGGGGTGCAGCACCTTGATCGCCACAGGCCGACCGAGCGACTCGTTGACCGCGCGATACACCGCTCCCATGCCGCCTGTACCGAGGCGCTTCGCTATGCGATAGCGCCCCGCCAACAAAGCGCCCTCGATCGACTCTTCTCGCGGCCCCAGCAAAGCCATGAAGCAGAAAATAGCGCACTCGCCGCCGCAGGTCGATTCGCCGCTCGATCGCGTGGCGCGCGAACGTTCGCGCCCTATCCCCCTCGGGCCGGGCGCTCAGCGCTTCTTCGCGAGCAATTCGTCGATCTTCTCGTCGAGCGTGGCGAACTCGAACGGCTTGTCCATCTGCGCGTCCGCTCCGTACAGAGGTGAGGTCAGCGCGTTGAGCGACTCGCCAATGGCCGTGAGCACAATGATGCCCGTGTGCTCGAGCTCTTTGTCGTCTCGCACGCGCTTGGCCACCTCCCACCCAGAGAGCCCCGGCATCATCACGTCGAGGATCATCACCGCCGGCTTGTGCTTGCGCGCGAGATCGAGCGCCTCGTTGCCGTCGCGCGCCTCGACGATCTCGCACTTTCGGCTTCGCAAGTGCTGCACCAGGATCGCCAGCAGCTCGACGTCGTCGTCCGCAACCAGGATCGTCACATCGTCCTTCGCCATGCGCGCATTTCCGCCGGGCGCGACCGCGCTGTCAACGAGAGTTTCTGCGGGCGAGCAAATGCCTCGCGCGCCCCGTCGCGACGCGCCCTATTCCCGCGACCGTAAAGAATACCTCGATTCATCAAGAAGACTCCGCGCGGTACCCTCGTCGCCACGACCACGCATGACTCACAGAAGATCCCCGCTCGCCGCCGCGCTGACCGGCGCCCTTCTGTCTCTCGCTCGCTGCTCGGGCAACGGCACGCCCGTCGAAGACAGCGGTCGCGACACGTCCTCGGACATCGGCCCCGCGCTGGACGCCTTCGACGCCACCAGCCCACCCATCGACGCGCCCTCAGACGACGCCTTCGACGCGACCAGCCCACCCATCGACGCGCCCGCAACCGACACCACGATGGACGCGGGCAGGCCCCCGCACGTCGAGATCCGCGACGGCAGGCTCTTTATCGACGGTCGCGCGACCACGCTCTACGGGGGAGATCTCCACTACTTTCGCGTGCGCGCTCGCAACTACGACGCGGCGCAGACCCATGCGATGTGGGCGCAATCGCTAGACCTCATGCGCGCCGCGGGGATGAACCTCGTGACGACCTACATCCCGTGGGACTTTCACAACCCGCGCGAAGGCGTCTTCGACTTCACCGGCGCGAGAGACGTCGGGCGCTTCATTCAGATGGCATGCGACCGCGGGATGTACGTGGTCTTCAAGCCGGGGCCGCTCATCACCGCCGAGTGGCCTCGCGGGTTCGGGACGTTCGGCGCCGTTCCCGCGTGGTGGAAGGCCGCGCACCCAGAGGCGCTCGTGCGCAACGCGCGCGGTGAGCTCTGGTCCTACTCGCCGACCGGCGCGCAAGACCAACGACAGCCTTCCTATCTGCACCCAACGTTTCTCGCGGCCGTTCGCGATTGGTACACGCGCTCGCTCGCCATCGCTCGTCCGCACCTTGGGCGATGCTTGATCGCCCTTCAAGTCGACAACGAGACCAACGGCTACTGGGGCAATCGATACGGTGACGTCGACTACAGCGACGTCTCGATCGCATTCTGGCGCGGGTGGCTCGCGACGAAATACCGCACCATTGCAGCGCTCAACACGCGGTACGGAACCTCCCACGCGAGCTTCGACGCCGTCGATCCGCCCCGCTCTGGCCCCGGCGTCGGACCCGGCGACCGACCGCGCAACGCCCTCTTCGCCGACTGGTACGAGGCGGGCCAGGCGTACTCCAGCGAGTACCTCCGCCGCCTCCGCGCGATGATGGAAGAAGAGGGCTTTCGCCAGCCCGACGTCCTCTATTTCACCAACGACTCGCCCTTCGCGCTGTCTGCGCAGGACCTCTTGCTGCGCCCCGTGCTCATGCACGACGGCCCCTCGAAGAACGGCGTCGGCCTCGCGGGGCTCGACCTCTACCCCAAGCAGTTTCCCACCAACCGAAACCTGCAAGACCAGCCGTTTCAAACAGACTGGTTCACCAGGCTCTACGATCGGTACAACGATCAATACACGGGCCCGCAAGACTACTCGTACGCGGCAGAGCTGCAGGGCGGCTTCTATTCGTACCCAGCGATCGGTCAGCCCGAAGTGCGCCCCGCTGCGACCGAGCAAATCCTCGCGCGATCGTTCGGTCGCGGCCTCAAGGGCGGGACATTCTATGTCATGCGCGACGGGCTCAACTTCGACGACTCGTCGTACGACTATCAAGCCGCCATCCGCGTCGATGGAACCACCTCTCCTCGCTACGACGTGATGCGCCGCTGGGGACTCTTCTTGCAGCGCGAAGGAGCGCGGCTCTCGACGGCGAGAGCTGTGACCAACCGCGTCGCGATCCTCGCCAACCCGCGACACCAGCCCCCGCAAGCGGGCGTGCTCGATGACATGCAGCGCCTGTGGTCCAACGAGTACCCAGCGCTGTTCGGCTGGCTCGCGCGCGCTGGTATCGACGCCGAGCCCGTCGATGTTCGGCAAGCCACCCCCGCGGAGCTCGCCCGCTATCGCGTCGCGTTCTATCTCAACCCAGACTTCATCGACGACGCGACGGCCGACAAGCTCACCACGTTCGCGACGAGCGGCTCGGGAGTGCTGATCAATCTGCTGTGGCCCGCGAGAACCGACGACGCGTTTCGACCGAGCGCCGCGCAGGGACGATACCTTGCGCTGTGGCCTGCGACCGCCGCGGGCTCGTGGACGTGGCCGAGCGCGTCGCGAAGCGGAACGGTCAACGTCCGCATCCCCATGCTCGACGGTCAACTCGCGAGCAAGTGGTACGCGAGCTTCTGGCAGCCCGTGAGCGGAGGACCCACGATCGAGCCGTTTGCCTGGGAGCGCACGCAGCCCCTCGGGCGCGACGGAGCCGTCGTTGGCTACGTCGTGCGAGACGGCGCGCGCACCAGGGCCTTTCTCGGCACGAGCGCGTGGACGCGCTTCAATCAAGACGACCTCTACACGCTCTCGGACCAGGAGCTCACCGCAGCGCGCACCATGGCGAGCTATCTCTGCGCGCTCGGCGCCGAGCGCCCCGTCGTGAGCAGCACGGACCTACGCACCTTCGCGTACGCCCGCAGAGCGCCGAGCGGCGCGCTCTATGTGTTCGTCGTCAACGACGGGACCGCCGCCGGAGCGCGCACCGTGCGCCTCGAAGACGCCGCGGCGCTCGGCATCGACCGCGCGCGCATGTACACCGTGCGAGACGCGCTCGACGACCGCGCGATCGGCGCGTTCTCTGGAGCCGAGCTCGTCGACCGCGGCGTGAGCGCGACGCTGCGCGCCGAAGGCGCGACGGTGCTCACGATCGAGTAGTCAGACCTCCCTCGTCACTCCCAGCGCAGCTCGATCAAGAGCTCGTTGCGGTCGCGCCCCCGAAGACGCCCTTGAACTCGGCGCTGCCGCAGCCACCAAACAAATCGAAGCCCGCCGACAGCATTCGCCAGTCGCCCCGCATCCTTCAGCGCCAACACCAGCCCACGAATGAGCGTGCCCTTCGCAGAAAAGTCGATCCCTCCGTAGTCGCTCTTCCTCGACTGCATTCCGGGGAATGCCTGACACAGCGCAGACGCGTAGCGCGAGGAGATTTCCTCGCTGACTACTCGAGCGCGCCGACGTCTCTCGC
>LNEO01000203.1 GCA_001465015.1 Deltaproteobacteria bacterium Ga0077539
CCGCCGATGCGCGAGGCCTCGCTGCTGCGACGACGCGCGATCCACAAGCTCGCCAACACCGCGAGCTGCGCGAGCACCGCCGCGAGCACCGCCGCGTCGAGCGGCAACACCTCGCCGAGGGCGGTCTTCAGCGGAAGCGACGTCTCGGCCACCGCGCGCCCCGTGCGCTCGGCGTCTCGGTGCGCCAGTCGCAGCCGCGTCGCGCGCAGGTTGTGCTGCGCGTCGCCGTCGAACACCTGCCTGCGCACCACCTGCTCGAAGCGGTGAATCGCCTCGCCGAACCGACCCGCGTTCGCGTACGCCGTCCCGAGATCGTAGAGCACCACGCTGTCGTCGACGCCCGCTGCGACCAGCTCTTCGAGCGCTCGGGCAGAGGCGTTCCAATCGCCGCGCGCCGCCGCAGCGCGAGAGCGCGCGACGAGCTCCGTGGTCGTGACGGCGCTCGCCGCGAGCGACGCCGAGAGCACGACGGCGGCCACGAGGGTCGCGAGCCTGCGCGCGCTCACTTCAGCCCCTCCAGAACAGCGCGCACCGCCTTGGCGCTGCGCGAAACCGCCTCGTCCGCGCTGCCCGTCCCCGCGAAGCGCACGGCCTCGAGGGACTCTTCAGCCTCGCGAATCAGCTCGTTCTGCTGCGCGGTGAGCTCGACCTCGGCCTCGCGAGCCTCGATCCTGGCGCGGTCGATCGCCTTCGCGCAGAGGGCGCACGCTTGCTTTGCGTCACTCGCAAGAGCGCGTTGCGCTTCGAGCAATAGCGACTCGGGGTCGTTCTTCGCGCCCTCGGCGCGCTCGACGTCGCGCCCCTTCTTCCAACGAAGACCCGCGCGCGCGAGCGCCGCTGCACCAGCCGCGAGCGTCGGAAGCAACGCCGTCCCCAACGCCACGCGCGGCGATTGAAACCACGGCGAGTACCCGCGGAGCCTCGGGCTCGCGCTGAGCGCTCGAAGCACCCTCGCGGGATCTTCTTGCACGACTTCTGCGCTGCCTCGGCCGGCGCGCTCTCCCGTCGCGCGCACAGCAGGCAGCGCCACCCGCGCCACGCCGTAGCGCTCCTGGCTCGGGTCCCAGTAGGGGACGCTCGCCTCGCCCAACACGATGTCGCCCGGCCGCTCGGGAACAACCAGGACCTCCATCGTGCGCGTGCTCTGATAGCGCCCCGATGGGCCTTGCTCGACGACCGTGCGGCCCTCCGCCGCGCGCAGCCGCGCGCCATCGACGTTGCGCTCGAAGCGAAGCTGCGCGCTCGCGAGCGAGCCCTCGCTCACCGCGCGCACCGAGATCGTCGCGGTCTCACCCACAGGACACGACGCGCGGTCGATCGTCGCATCGAGCGCGATCGGACCGATCGTCCCCGGGACATATCCCTCGGGTCTCCCTGCGACGGGCGGCTCTACGACGTTGACCTCCACCTGCGGCGTCCGCGACTCGGCCCGTCGCACCTGACGAAACATCCCACCGGTCATCACGTCGATGCGCCCGACGACCGAGCCGAATCGCTGCACGCCCGTCTGCGACGCGAAGAGCCCGTACTTGCGCACGAGGCCGATCGCCATGAACCGCCCGTTCACCTGCTGCGAAAACCAGCGCTGCGCGCACTCGCGCGAGGGCTGAAAGTACGGCTCGTTCCAGAAGCCCGGAAACGTCGGCTCTTCGCTCACCTCGCAGCCCGCGTCGGGCGAGGCCGAGTACGCCCACAGTCGAAACTCGACCTGCTCGCCCAGGTACACTCGGCTGCGCGACGTGCCGACGCGATAGAACCCCACCATGTCGTAGAACGCGCCGGTCAAATCGCCGTTCGCCGGCGCGTCCGGGTCCGGCGGAGGCCCCGCGCTCGCGTCAGGGTCCCCCACGGTGACGCCCGCGTCCGGCTCGTCCGGAACGTCACCGACCACCAGCGTCACCGGCGGAGCCTGGGCGATCACGCGCCCCGATCGAGGGTCCACCGCGCGACCGCCCGTGATCGTGTAGCGGCCAGGCCGCGGCGCGCGCACGAGATAGTCCGTCGAGGTCTCCATCGAGAAGCCCATGCCCGTCCCCCACATCGTCGGGACCTGCGGAGGCGATGGATCGCTGAGCAGCTGCAGCGCACCAAAATTCAAGGGCATGATCTGCACCGAGCCATGGTCCCGCGTACGCACCGAGTAGCGCACGCTCACCACCTGCCCCATTTGCGCGCGGAGCGGCTCGAGCTCGACCGTGAGAAACACCGCCCCCTCGGCGGCCGAGGGAAGAGCCACCGACGCCAGCGAGACCAGCGCGGAGAGCACCCCTGGCGCGAAGCGTCCCGATCGCGCGGTCCTCATCGATCGTCGTCCGGCGTTCGCGGGGCGATCCCGCGCCGACGCATCATTTCTTGCTGAAGGCTGCGCGCCGAACGCTCGAGCTGATCGAGCGGCGCCATCGTCCTCGGCGCGCTCGCGTCGCTCTGCGGGGGCTGATTGCCTCCGTCGCTCGACTCGGGCGGCGGCGCACCGCTGTCCGACCCGCCGTCACCCTGAGAGCCGCCGTCGTTCTGATTGGAGCCGTCGGGGTTGCCGCTGCCTCCATCACCACGACCCTGGCCGCCGTCGTTCTGGCCGCCATCGCCGCGATTGTTGCCGCCATCGCCGTCGTTGGCGTCGCGCGGCGGAGGCTGCGCGTCTCCCTGATCGGCGTCGGAGCTCGCGTCTTGTCCGGCGTCCGGAGGATTGCGGTCTTGCTCGCGGAGCCTTCGGGCGAGCTCGAGGTTCCACGCGGCGTCGGTCCAGCCTGGACGCAGACGAAGCGCTTCTTTGTACGAGTCGATCGCGTTGTCCCACGAGCGCGTCGAGAAGAACGTGTTGGCGAGGTTGAACGCTGCGCGCGCGCGCAAGAACGCATCGACGTCCTCCGCGGCGTTGGTCGTCCCGCCGCGCGCAGCGGTGCGAAACGCCTCCTGCGCTTGATCGACGCCCGCAGGGGCTCCCCCGTCCAACGACAAGAGCGGCAGCCCGCTGCCACCATCCGTGGGGATCGCCAGACGAAACCGCGCCAGCCCGCGATCGGTGTGCACGCCTGCGAAGCGCGGCCCCGCGCCGGGCGCCGCTTCGTACTCGTCCCGCGCGGACTCGAACTGCCCTGCGCGATAGCGCTCGTTGCCGCGATGGACGTTCGGCTCGGCGACCTCGCGCGGCTTCCACGCATACGCGGTAGCGCCCACGAGCGCTGCCGAGAGCACGCCGACGATCCACCAGGGACGCTCGTTCGGCTGCGCCTTGGCGCCCTTCTTCTTGCTCTTCTTCTTTCGCTCGGCGCTCGAGGTGGCCATCACAGCACCCCCTTCTTGCGCCGAGGCTTTCGCGCGGGTCTGGGCGCGGGCCTCTCGCTCGCCTTTCGCCCGAGCCGCTCGGGGACGAACACCGAGCCGATGAGCAACAGCACAAACGCCGGAACGAGCAGCCACCCGGCCAGCTCGTCGTACACGGTCTGCTGCGACGCGGCGATCTCGGCGCGACGGAGGTTTCCGATCGCGCGGCGCACCTGCTCGATGCCGATCTCGCCCTGCCGGGGGCGGATGTATTGCCCGCGGCCCGCGTCGACGACGGATCGCAGCTGCGTCTCCATCTCGGGCGTAAACCGCGTGGTCTTCACTTCACCCCGAGAGTCACGCTCGAAGCCGACCATCCGACCCTCTGGCGAGAACATCGGGATCGGCTCGGGCACCGTGCTCCCGATCGCGACAACGTACGTCGCGATCCCGTCGCCCTGCGCCGCGCGCGCGGCGGCGATCGGGTCTCCGTCGAGGTCCTCTCCGTCGGTGAGCACGAGGATCACCTTCGAGCGCCGCGCCGCGAGCGGGTCGCGCTTGAACATCTCGTGCGCCGCGGTGATCGCGCGGCCGATCGACGTTCCTCCGACAGGAAAATTCCAGGGCTCGACGTCGCGATAGAACCGCTGCGCGGACTCGTGGTCCGTCGTCAGCGGGTACTCCATCGTGCTGCCCGCGAACACGACGACGCCCACCCGGTCGCCGGGCTCTTCTTCCATCAGCCGACGGAGCTCGCTCTTGGCGCGAGCGATGCGCGACGGAGCGACGTCTCGCGCCAGCATCGACTTGGACACATCGAGGCACACGACGATGTCGATCCCGCGCCGCGAGAGCACCTCGGTCCTCGCGCGCCCCTGCGGCCGCGCCACGGCGAAGCCCGTGAGCAAGAGCGCGATCACCGCGAGCACACCGCGCGCCGCGCGAAAGCCCGCCGGCGACCCGTCGCGCAGCGCGCGCACGAGCGGCTCGTCGCCGAAGCTCGCGAGCGCCTTGCGCCGTTGAAAATACGCCCACAAAAGCGCGCCCGCGCACACGAGCGCGAGCGCGAGCGTGATCCATCGCCACTCGCCGACGGCCCACCTCACGGAAACCTCCGCAAGAGCGTCGAGCTCAGCAGCAGCTCGAGCGCGAGCAGAAACAGCGCAGGCGCAGCGATGTACGCGAAGAGCTCGGTGTGCCGGACGCCGGCGTCCGCGATGCGCGAGCGCTCGAGGTTGTCCAAGATCGAGTGAAACGCTTGCTCGAGCGTCCCTCGGTCAGCCGCGCGAAAGAACTGCCCGTTGCTCGTGGTGGCGATGCGCTGCAAGAGCGCAGGATCCATGGGAAATCGCGCGGTTTGCACCACCGGACGCCCGAAGAAATCCTGACCCGTCGTGATGGGCGCCTCGTCCGACTGCCCCACGAGCACCGTGAAGACCTTCACCCTCAGCGCCTCGGCGAAGCGAGCGGCGTGGTCGGGGTCGAGGTGGCCAGAGTTGTTCGATCCGTCGGTGAGCAGCACCACCACCTTCGAGCGCGCGTCGCTGCGGCGAAGGTAGTTGAGCGCCGCGCCGAGACCGTCGCCGATCGCGGTGCCCGCGTGCCCCTCTTCGCTGAGCACGCCGATCTCCATCGCCGAGACGGTCTGCCTGAGCGCCTGGTAGTCCAAGGTGGGCGCGAGCGCGGGAAAAGCCTCGCGGCCGAACACGACGAACCCGATTCGATCGGTCCTCCGGCGGACGATGAAGTTGTCGATCACTTCTTTCGCCGCTTGCAAGCGCGTGGGCTGCAGGTCCTGCGCGCGCATCGAGCCGGACATGTCCATCACCAGCACGATGTCGATGCCCGAGAGCTCGAGGGTCTCGGGCGCATCGACGCGCTGCGGCCGCGTCAGCGCGACGCCGAGCAGACACAACGCGCACACTCTCAGGGCCGCGGGAAGCTCGGCGACGCGGGTCTTCCAGCTCTTGGGGAGCTTCGCCAGGTCGCTGCCGCGCGAGACAAAGAGCTTGGGCGCGCTCGCTCCGGGCCCTGCGTCGCGGCGACCGAGCACCACCCAGCCAGCGATGAACGCCGCGAGGGCGCCGACGAGGGACAAGAGCATCCAGGGCCTGGCGAGCTCGACCCTCCATCCCTTGCTGAGCACGATGTACGCGTACGTCACAGCGAAGAGCGCGAGGATCACGCCGCTCGCAAAGGACGTACGCAAGACCGAACGCGTGGGGCTCATCCGCGCTTCTCCTGGTGTTCGACGACCTCGGCGTCCTTCGACGGCTCGTCGGTCTTGGCCTTGGCGACAGGGTCCGCAGCGACGCTGCTCGAGCTCTGGGCTTCGCTCTTCTTCGCGCTGCGCTCTGCGTCAGCCGCGGCCTTCTGCCCCGCGGGGCTCGAGCGGCGGACGATCGAGAACGCCACGTCGAGGATCTTGTCGCTCTCTTCGTGGGTCGGCACGTGGCGCGCGAATTTCACGAGGTCGCACTCGGTCAGCAAATGAGCGATCTCCGTCGTCGTCACGCCCGCGATCGGAACACGCTTGAGCTTCGAGAGCACCTCGAGCGTCGTCATCTCGAGCGCGTCGAACCCTCGCAGCGCGCCGATGTACCGACGCACGACGTCCGAGAGCTGGTCGTAGTACTCTTTGATTTGACCGCGCGAGAGCAGGTCGCTCTTCGACAGCACCTCGAGCGACTCGGTCGCGAGGATCCACGGCGGAATGGGCGGCGGCGGCGGCGCCTCGGGCTTGGGCCTCGCGCGCAGATACGAGTTGACCGCGACCGTGATCACAACGAGCGCGAACGCCGCGTCGAGCCCCAGCATCACGTAGCGCCAGCGCAGCGTCTCTGCGGTGACCACTTCGGGCGGAGTCAGGTCGCGCGGCGTGGGGTGCGGCGCGTTTCCAAAGGGATCTCCCACGCGAAATCGCACCGCCGGCGTGCACACACGCACGACGTCGCCCGCCGCGTTGAGCCGCGCGAGCTGCCGCGGAATCACCACTTCGCCGGTCTTGAAAGGCTGCACCGCGACGGTCACCTCGCCGAAGACGGTCCCTGCCGACCCCGAGCGCGCGCGTCGATCTCGATCGGGCTGCTGCCTCGCGTACTCGAGCTCGTTCGCCGGCTGCGCGAAGGCCGCGGGATCCGGCTCGAACTCGACGCGGTCGCTCGACGGAGCGATCAGCCTGTACGTGATCAACACGCGATCGCCCACCTTCGGGCGCGCGGGCTCGACGCGCGTCTCGACCCGCACGAGGTGCCCAGCGGGCATCGGGTCCTCTTCGCACGCCCCCTCGCCCTCACGTGGCGCGCTCTGCGCGGCGCCGTCCGCGCTCGCCGCAGACAGCACGTCTTGCACAGCGCCGCTCGCGTCCTGCGCGCTCTCGGCGTCCTGCGCCAACGCGTCCGCGCCGACCGTCGCGACCGAGAGCGCGACGCACGTCGCCATCGTTCGCGCGAGGGGCGCGGATGCAAGCCAACTCAGTCGCTCACCGCTCATGCAGTCCTCATCCGCGCCGCGCGGCGCCTGAAGAATTCACCCAGCGGCCGCATGTACGGCTGCGCCGTCGAGATCGCGACCGAGTCGAGGCCCAGTCGCTTGAACAGCGCGTCCCGCTGCGTTCGCTGCCGGGCGACCTCGCGTCGGTAGTGCTCTCGCACCGCGCGAGACGAGGTGTCGACCGCGACGAGCTCGCCGGTCTCGAGGTCTTCGACGTACGCGATACCCACGTCGACCAGCGAATCTTCACGCGGATCGGTCACGACGATCGGGACGAGGTCGTGCCGCGCCGCGGCGATCCGCAGCGAGTGCTCGTACGGTTCGGCCGCGAGAAAGTCGGACAACACGAAGACCGCAGCCTTGCGCCGCGACAATCCTCCGGCCACCTCGAGCGCTCGACCGAGGTCCGTCCCGCGGCCTTGCGCCTGAAAGCCCAGCGTCTCGGCGACGACGCGCATCACGTGCTTGGCGCCCTTCTTCGGCGTCACGACGCGCTCGACCTCGTCGGTGAAGAGCACGAGGCCGACGCGGTCGTTGTTCTTGATCGCGCTGAAGGCGATCACCGCGGCGATCTCGGTGACGATGTCGCTCTTCTTCGCCACGCGGGTGCCGAAGCGCTGCGAGGCGCTCGCGTCCACCAGGAGCATCACGGTCATCTCGCGCTCTTCGCGAAAGACCTTGACGTAGGGGTCGCCCGTTCGCGCGGTGACGTTCCAATCGATGAAGCGCACGTCGTCGCCCGGCTGGTAGGCGCGCACCTCGTCGAACGCGAGGCCGCGCCCTTTGAAGACCGAGTGGTAGCTGCCGACGAGCTGCTCGTTGGCGAGCCGCGCCGTGTGAATCTCGATCCGCCGAAGCTTCTTGAGGACTTCCTTCGCGATCACCGATGCCCTCGCTCGATCCGTCGCCCGTCCGTCCCGCGCTCTGTCGCGCGCGCAGGCTGCCTCAAGGAACCTCGACCTGCTCGAACACCTTGGACACCACTTGATCCGTGGTGATCTCTTCGGCTTCGGCCTCGTAGGTGAGCACCACGCGGTGCCTGAGCACGTCGGGCCCCACGTTCTTGACGTCCTCGGGGGTCACATAGCCCCGGTGCTGCATGAACGCCCGCGCGCGCGCCGCGAGGTTGAGCGCGATCGTCGCGCGAGGGCTCGCGCCGTACTTGATAAGTGGTGCGAGGTTCTTGAGCCCGGCCTTCTCGGGCTCGCGCGTCGCGAAGACGATCGACACGATGTAGTCCTTCACCTTGTCGTCGACGTACACCTGCGGGATCACTTCTTTCGCGGCGATCAGCCGCTCGGGCGTGATGACCTTGTTGACCGTCGTCTTGGCGCCGCCGGTCTGCCGATCCATGATCGACCGCTCTTCTTCGCGCGTCGGGTAGCCGACCTTCACGTTGAGCATGAAGCGGTCGACCTGCGCCTCGGGCAGCGGGTAGGTGCCCTCCTGCTCGATCGGGTTCTGCGTGGCCATCACGATGAACGGGTCGGGCAGCGGAAAGGTCTGATCGCCGATCGTCACCTGCCGCTCTTGCATCGCCTCGAGCAGCGCCGACTGCACCTTCGCCGGAGCGCGGTTGATCTCGTCGGCGAGCACGAGGTTGGCGAACACGGGCCCCTTCTTCGCGGTAAATGCGCCGTCTTGCGGGCGGTAGATCACCGTGCCGATGACGTCCGACGGCAGAAGGTCCGGCGTAAACTGCACCCGCGAGAAGTGCGCGTCGATCACGTCGCACAACGTCCGCACCGTGAGCGTCTTGGCGAGCCCAGGAACGCCCTCGAGCAACACGTGTCCGCCCGTCAGCAGCCCGATCAGCAGCCGATCCACCATGATCGACTGGCCCACGATCACCTTGCCGACCTCGCTCATGATCTGGTCCACGAACTCGCTCTCGCGCTGGACCAGCTCGTTGATCGCCTTGCTGTACATGAATCGACCGTTCGCTCCTACTCTCGGGCTCCTCGGTCATCACTGGAGCCGCTAACGTTGCTGGGGGTTGCCGGGGGAGATGCGGAGTACCCCACAGATCGCGCGGCGTTCAACCAGTCAAATGCAGACGTATTCCGCTTTTCGGCGGCCGCCCCCTCGCGCACGAGGGGGCCCGTCGAGCATCACGCCCGTCGAACCCCTTCGCCGCTGCCTTACCACCATGACCGACGCCACTCTCAACGCTTTGAACCCCTGGGCGTAACCAGGTGGGCGACGCAACCAAGCTTCAGGCTCCCCGGTGAAAGATCCGGGTCTGCACACCGCTCGGTTATTTGTCTCCCGTTTCAATGCGCACGGGGTTCACTTTGTATTGCGAGAGCGCTTTCGTTTCTCAGCAGAGGACAGCTGCAAAGGTCACTCTGCACCGAATGCCCCCTCCCTGCAAGCGCTCACTCGCCCGAGGCCGCGCCCTCGCTCGACGGCTCGCTCGGCTGCGTCGGCGCGCGAGGATTCAGCGCGCTCGCGCCTCGTGAGGTGTTGCCCTCGTTGCGCGCCGCCGCTTCGAGCAGCGCGTCCACGCGCGCCGTGATGTGCCGCACCTCGCGCACGACGTCATCCGCGCTCGGCGGCCAGTGGCCGTAGCGCGCTCGCTCTCCGGGCTCCGAGTAATCCGTCCATCGCGCGGACCCCTCGGATCGATCGCGCACATCGAGGTGCACGAACACGCTGTGCGGGTAGTAGCCGACGCCCGCCAACGGAAGCGTTCGACAAAAGTCCCGCAGCGCCTCGCGCGCCACGCCCACGACCCGAAAGTCGAGCGCGCGCGCATGAGCGTGCCTCGATCCCGCGTGCGGATCGCCCGACGGACGATAGCCGCTCACGACCTCGATCACGTGGCCCGGCCATCGCTCGACGACGCGCGCAACCAGCTCGACGAGCCGCGGGTGAACGACGCGAACCCTCCGCTCGAGCTCGACGACGACGTCCCGCGTGTGCGCGTCTCGCTCGACCGAGATCGGTCGGCACCGAGGTTGGCGCTGCTCGGCCGGAGCTCTCGTCCGACGCGCCCGCTCTTTTGCCCCGGCGCTCGCCCGCCGATCACGCTCGGGCGCGCGCTCTTCGGGCGGCGCGGGCTCTTGCCCACGCGGGCACGCCGCTCGCTCGCCCGACAAACGAGCGGTCGGACGGCCGTTGCCATCGCTTCGATTCGCTCGGCGCGGCTCGGACAAACGCCACCCCGCGACGGGCGCGACCCGAACGATGGCCGCCGCGATGGTCGCGAGGTCGGGCGAGAAGTTCGACGCTCCCGAGTTGGGAGACGCGATCGCGGCCAACCCTGCGAGGGCCTCGGCTCGAACCTGCCCGCGACAATCCAGCAAGGAGCCACGCCAGCGAAAACCGCCGTTGGCCCTTCGCACTTCGACTTCTGGTCCGAGGCACGGCGGCTCGACCCTCGGACGCTCGAGCGCCGCCCGTCGCCGCTCTGCTCTGCCTTGCCGCGGCGAGTCGACGCGAGGCGGAGCGGACTCGGCTCGGCGCTCGGGCGCTGCGGCGAGCGCTGGCGGCGCTTCGCGCGACGCGGTGTGCCGACTGCGCCTCGCTGCCTGTTGTTGCGCCGAGACCGACGACGCGCTCAGAGCAGTCGACAAAATCAGGGCCGAGCAGAGCACAGGTCGAACGCGAGTCATCACACTGGTCGCTCGCACATGTGGGTCCGGTCAAGCAACTTTCTGACGACACCCGGCGGATCGCCGCACGCATCGAAGATCGTCGCGCAATTTCCGGCTTTCCCGCGAATTCAGTCGGTAGAAGGCCCCGCGATGCCCGTCGCGAGCGCGGGATCGGCAACCGGCGCAGGGGCGCGGTGAATCACAACGCGGTCCCCGCGCCGCTGGCCATTTCGTCCCCCCCCGCGACCCGAAGATCAGCCGCCCTCGGCGTCGCCCTTCTTGGAGCCGCCGGTGAAGCTGCCCTCGTGCGACTTGCCCTTGTCCGTAATCTTGTAGCGGGTTTGCGAGCGATCGCCCTTCTTCTGCACGAGGCCGCGATCGCGCAGGTAGTTGATCGGAAACGAGAGGTCGTCGGTGCCGACGTTGCGGCCGATCTTCTGGCCGATTTCTTTGGCCGACAGCCACTCGTCGTTGCCCTTGAGCACGTCGAGCACACCGCGACGGAGCTTCTCGATTTCCGTCCCCTTGCGGCGGTTGAGCTTGCGCTCTGTCTTCTCGACCTTGGGCGGACGGCCCGGTCCGCGCTTGCCCTTCGGACGGCCGCGAGCGGGCTTGCCCTCTCGCTCTTCACGCGGCTCAGCAGCGGCGCGCGGGGTCGGCGAGCTGCCAGTGAGCGCGGCCAATTGCTTCAGCGACATGGACGAGATCAGCTTCACAACGCCATCGGCGAGCTGCTCGGCCATGTCTCGGATCGCTCTTCGGAGTTCGGTATTCGTGGTCACGGAAATCACCTCAGGTGCTCGGCCGAACTCCCCCGCCGGGGCTGTCCGAGAACCGTTTCGAACTCTAGTCCCAAGTCGCTTCTGTCGACAACCCCCCGAATGAAATTCAGACGCTCGAGCGTCGAGAATCGCGCTCGGATCGTCGGCGTCCCAGATGACAAAACACCGCAGGCGCTGCGCTCGCAGGCCTCGAATCGCATTCCAGATTTGCAGTTCGCCCTCGTGCTATGCTGGCAGACTGCTCTGTTGCGGACAGTGCAACGACCGCAGAAAACATCGAAAAAGCTGCGACCATCGAGCGGACCGCGGTTTCGTTCGCCCGAATTAGGGCAACTCCCCCCGCCTGACGACCGTGCAGATTTGCAACGAACCGCGCTCGGACAGACGTCTCCCGGCCTCACCGGCCCCTTCGGCGATGGGTGCATCTGCGTCGATACGACAGCCGGGGCGCCGCCGCTGTCGTCCCTCGCTGCCGCGCCGCCGCTGTCGTCCCTCGCTGCCGCGCCGCGGCTGACGTCGTATCGAAGTAGATGCACCCTTTGACGATCGAGTCGTCTCGGGGGCCCTGCTTTCGCACTGAAGGGGGCGCTTACTCTTCCGCGCGACGCGCCTGGACGCCGATGTCGATGCCGAGTTCGCTCTTCAGTCGCTCGGCTTGATAGTGCGTCCGCAGCGGAACGATCAGCTCGTCGAGCGCGCCGTCGATCACGCGATCGAGCTTGTACAACGTCACGCCGATCCGGTGATCCGTCACTCGATTCTGCGGAAAGTT
>LNEO01000204.1 GCA_001465015.1 Deltaproteobacteria bacterium Ga0077539
AACACTTTGCCTTTGGGGCGTTGCGCATCTCGTGCGCGGCAGCGCGGGTGGGGGCCGCGCTCCGCGGCTCGATGTAAAACGTCGTTCTGTCTCTCGATTCACAGCTCAAACTCTCTACTGTCGCCACAGAGTGTTCGGCGCCTATGTCCCTCGCCCGCCCGCCCCCGCAGGATTCGGTGACGACTGCGGGATCGACGACGCGATGCTTCGTCCGGGCATCACCACAACCTCTTCAAACGTCTGCGTTGTCTCGGGCTCCGCGGGATGTTGGCGCCAACGCCAGAGCGTCCGCTGCGTCGTCGACGAGCAGTGCCCCGCCGGCTGGGACTGCGCGATTGGTCGCGGGTGCGACGGCACCTGCCTCCCTCGCGAAGCGCGACGCAATCCAGCGAATCTCGCGGCGCCGTGCGCTCCTGCAGACGCGGCCGTCGGTGACGCCAGTGAGGACGCGCGCGACGCAGAGAGCGACGCTCGATAATACGCACACGATTTCGAGCTGCCTCATCGTCTGTGCGGCCGCACTCGCCGTTGAGTCGGCTCGACGCGAGACACTACCGAGGAACGTCGAGGCGCGTGACGACGAGGCGGCCCCCGACACGATCGAAGAACCACGGACGAATCGCATCGACAGCCTCGTCCCACGGCACGCCTACGAACAGGAAGGACAAGGGCAACTCAGCGTCGTCCTGCGCTCGCACGAGCGACTGAATGCTCTTCTCGACCGACGTCGCGCCAACGATGTCTTTGCTGTGATCGCCGTACACGAGAAGGCGCCATCGAGGTCGAATGTCGAGCAGCTTTCGAAGATCGAAGAGGACCTTGCGTTCGTTGTCCAACACAGCATCGCCTGTGAAAACAGCGGCGAACGCACGGTGCGGGGCGGTGTGACGATGGCGTCTGTGCAGCATCGGGCTGAGGACGCGGGCGAGGCAACGGGCGAGCGGGTCGCCGAAAGCGCGCGTGCTCGATCGACCATCGTCCCGGTCGGGACGGCCCTCTCGGGCGCGCGACTCTCTCTGGACCATTGGCTCCCCATGGGGAGCGGCTTGCGAACCACTCTCTGCGGGGCTCGGACGGGTCGCTCTCTCCGTCGCGCGTCTGTCCCGTCCGTTGTCTGCATCGCGAACCCCGCGCAGCCATTGGGGCGATGTCCCTGGACAGCTTTCGGTTGTGGGACTTCTCTACGGCCTCTCTGTCGGCGGCTCACGGATGCCCCCGCGCCGCGACGAGGTGGCCTTGCAGGTCGTGGGCAGATTCAACGGATCCAACGGCGTCCCGTTCGACTTCAGCGCGACCGCCAGGACCAGCTCTCGGGCTTCCACGTTGCATCGAGCTCTCCGGCGAGGACGGGATCGAGGAAGGTCTGGGCCGCCTTGGTCACCTCGTCGAGAGTGAGCCACGCCAGCTGGTCTTCGCGGGCCATCGCTGCGTAGGGCGTCGTCCAAGCGCCGAGCGGCGCGGGCACGTTCGCGGGTAGCGCGTGTGTCTTGCGGAACGTGAACGTCTGCTCCAGCGCCGCTCGCAGACGCTTCGCGTCGATGGGTTGCGCAGTCGCGAGCAGGGCGATGTCGGGGAGGTCCTTCACCCGCGAGTTCGGGCGCGACCGCGGCATCGTGTACGCGTGCAGCTTTTCGGCGAGGTGCGTCTCGATCGGGTAAAGACGCAGCGTGGGCGGTGCGATGCCGGCGAAAGCCAGGACGTCCTCGGCCACCACGATCTCGGGCTCGCCGAGGATCGGATCGCCGAACGCGACGTCGACGCCGAAGGGCTGGCCGTAGACTTTCCCCGCGAGCTTGCTCTCGGCGCGGAAGCGAAGCCCGTCGTACTGCACGCCGTCGTTCTGAATCTCCGGGTGGTCTTGGTCGGGGCCGACCTCGAACGTCAGGAAGTCGCCAAGGTCGCGACGCCCCGCCTCCTGCAGCCTCGCGAGGATGTCGTCGGGCGAGCCGACCATGCGGAGGTCGACGTCCTTCGTGCTGCGAGCACGCTCGATGCGCAGCTCCAGGACGAGTCCGCCCTTCAGCGTTGCGGCATCTCCGAGCACGGCGACGACGCGCGCGAGGAAACGATCGAACACGAGCAGCTGCCGCTTGCGCGCGAACGCGGCGCCGGACTTCGCGGAGGTGCGCAGGCGCTGTTCGAGGGCCTGCTTGAAGGCCTCGGGGGACGAGTACGTGCGGATCGTCATGCGGCGAGCCCTCCGAAGGGCTCGAGCGCCACTTCGACGTCGTCGAGCTCGGACTTCGTGACGAGTCCGCGTCGAAGGGCTTGTTGCGCGGCTTGTCGCAGCATCTCGGGCGACAGTCCCTCGCGCGCGCAGTCGTTCAGTGTGCGGCGCGGGTTCGTGACCGGGACCGCGGAGAACCAAGCGCGATTCTCCGGTGCAACGTCGGCGTGGTGCAGCACCACGTGGGGCGGCACGCGGAAGCGACGCTTCCTCCACGTAGCCGGGAGCGTGAGGTGGACCTTCGCCGGCAGCACGTCAGAGAGGCCGTGCAGCGAGAGCGCCGTCTGGTGCGAGATCACCCCAGCTTGCTCCGACCAGAGCCATGCAGTGACCAGCTCCTCGTGGTCGGTGGCCGGGAAATGCACGAGCCGGTAGATCCCCCGCTGAGGCCGCGTCACGCGGCCGGCGTGGATGTGCTTCCGGAGCAGGTGGGTCGAGTAACCTGCCTCCGCGGCCTGCTTCGTCGTGAAGTACCCGGACTGCCCGGCGGCGGTCTCGTACAGCCGGTCCCAGTTCGGCCCGTTGGATTCCGGCTCCGCCATGCACAAAACGTAACTCTTGGTTCCGTTTTGTGCAATGCGGCGGGATCGCCGCTCACGTTTAGGAACCGTGGGTTCCCTTTCGTGCGCCACGGTCCCCCGTTCGCTTCGTCCCATGCTTTGCCCCCGAAGAGGCGCAGCGCATGGCAGACACCATCACGTGCCGCTCGGTGCTCCAGGGCCGCGGACGCGGCATGAAGGTGCGCGAGGAGCGCTACGACGACGGCGGCTTCACTGGCGCCAACACCGACCGGCCGGCGTTCACGCGACTGCTTGCCGACGTCGAGGCCGGGAAGATCGACGTCATCGTCGTCTACAAGGTCGACCGCCTGAGTCGCTCGCTGCTCGACTTCGCCAAGATGATGGAGCGATCCACGGCGGCAGGCGTGTCGTTCGTGTCCGTCACGCAGAACTTCTCGACGACCGACGCGATGGGTCGGCTCACGCTCAACATGTTGATGAGCTTTGCCGAATTCGAGAGGTCCATGATCTCCGAGCGCGCGCGACAAGATCGCCAACACAGTATCTCCTGTGAAAACAGCGGCGAACGCACGGTGCGGCGGGGTGTGACGCTCGCGTCTGTGCAGCATCGGGCAGAGGACGCGGGCGAGGCAACGGGCGATCCGGTCGCCGACAGCGGACGCATGGGCGACCGACCGCGGTTGGAGGGCCTATCCTCCGGGGCTACGATTTCAACGCTTCGATGCCTGTGGACGACTACCAACTCCACCCCGCGCGAACGCCGGATCGATGCCCCGCGTGCGGAGCGCGTTCGGCGCCAAAAAGCGCCTGCGTTTCGTGCGGCTACCGATCGTCT
>LNEO01000205.1 GCA_001465015.1 Deltaproteobacteria bacterium Ga0077539
TGCTCTGCAATGGCTGCACTTCGCTCGATTCGTATGCGTCGATGCTCGAGTGACCAATGCTTCGCCCTTGCAGAGCAAGGGCCATCACGATACACGTATGCTGCTTTCGCTAGCATTTTCTCAATGCGAAGCCGCCGCCCCTGCCGTTCCAGGCGGGGGCGGGGCGCGCGGCAGCGCGGGTGGGGGCTTCAGCACTGCGCTAACCGTCGTTCTGCTCACTCGGGGGCCGCCTCGCGGCTCGGTGGCAAACGTCGTTCTGTCGCTCGATTCTCAGCCCAGACGCTCTGTTTCAGCCGCTGAGTTTTCGGCGCCGATGTCCTCTACCCCCTCCCCTCGCTTACTGCCGTCGCCTGCACGCGAGCGCCTGATGCGCGTGGTCCGCGAAGTACGACCACATGCGTCGCATCGTGTTCGAGCCTGGGTTGTACTTGTGATCGAGGTCGTTGACGCCCGCGACGTACCAGCCGCTCCACGTTCCGTTGAACCACTGGATTCGATAGACCTGCACGTTCCACTGGCGTTGACCGCGCTCGACGAAGAGCTCGCCGTCGACGTCGAGCGACAGCCCCGAGGTCCACCGCTGATCGCCCGTCGCTTGCCGGTCGAACATCACGCACTCGTCCTGCGTCGACAGGTTGTAGCTCACGCAATCGCCCGTCGGGCACCCTTGCTGCTGCGGTTGCGGACGCACGATCACCGGCGGCGACGGACGCACGTCGCGCGGCGCGATCGGCAGAATCGCAGGCCGAGGATACTCGGGCGCGACGCTCTGCGCGGCGACAGGAACAGTGGCTGCGAGCGAACATGCGACAGCGAGCGCGACGATCGCGCGTGACGATGCGTTGGCCATGGGACCTCCTCGCTCGCGCACTGTCAGAGTTGCGGCGAGCGTGGCGTTGAAATCCTCGAAATCTCCCGTCCTTGGCTGGCTAATGCATCTGCCAGTGCCCGCTCGGCTCGAGGCGAGATAGCCTCGAACCCGATGAGCGAAGGAATCGCCCTCGACCCCCTGCCTCGCGACGAGCTCCTCGCCGAAGAGCTCCGCATCGCGCGACTGAGAGAAGCCCTGCCGCAAATCCGCGCGGTGCTCTCTGGTGAGCGCAACGTGATCAGCCTGCAAGCCACGCTCGCGTGCCTGCTGTGGGAGACGCTGCCCTGGTGCAACTGGGTGGGGTTCTACCGGCGCGTCGACGAAACGACCCTCAAGGTGGGCCCCTATCACGGCACGATGGGATGCCTGACGATCTCGCTCGATCGCGGCGTGTGCGGCGCCGCCGCGCGCACCAAGAGCGTGCAGCTCGTCCCCGACGTGCACGCGTTCGAAGGACACATCGCCTGCGACGACCGATCGAGGAGCGAGCTGGTCATCCCCGTCTTCGACGCAGACGGGTACGTGCGCGCCGTGCTCGACCTCGACAGCCCGATTCCAAACGCGTTTTGCGAGGAAGAATCCAGGATTCTCGACGGTCTCTTGCGCGAGACCTTCACCGAGCGGGACGAGCTTCGCTGGTAGGGGCCCGTTCTGGCCTATACTGACGGCAAGCAACGACGATGGTGCACGACCTCGAGGCGCTCTCGATGAACGAGCTCATCCACCTGCAGGGCACGGTCCTGGAGGCGCTGCGTCGCCGTTTCGAAAGGCCGCTGGCGCTGGTGTTCACCGACGTCGTCGGCTCGACCGCGTACTTCGCGCGGTACGGCGACATCGCTGGGCGCTCGTTGCAGCAACTGCACTTCGACCTGCTGTCGCGCGCGCTTCCGCTCGGGGGCGGACGCATCGTCGACACCGCCGGAGACGGCGCGTTCACGGTGTTTTCGACGGTCGATCAAGCGGTCGACGTCGTCGCCAGGCTCTTGCTCACCGTCAGCCAGGCCAACGAGCAGCGATCGAACGAGCACCACCTCTCGATTCGCGTCGGCGTTCACTACGGTCCCGTGCTCACGGATGGAGTTCAGGTCACCGGCGACGCGGTCAACCTGGCCGCTCGCGTCGCGGGCACCGCGGATCCTGGCGGCGTTCGCGTCACGCGCGCGGCGTCTGGCGAGCTCGGAGGGCGCTGGCGCGTGCGGTGCCGCGCGATGCCTCCGGTCGAGCTCAAGGGCATCGTTCAGCCGGTCGAGCTCTTCGCGCTCGAGTGGCGCGATCCCACGGTGTTTCCCACGAAGGTGCGCATCGTCGAGACCAACGAAGAGCACGTCCTGCCCGCGAAGGACACGATCACCTTCGGCAGGCTCAAGGAGCACGACGGCAGGGTCGCCAACGACATCGTCTTGTGGCACCCCGACGTGCAAGCCACGATGCGCCTCTCGCGTTGGCACTTCGAGCTTCGTCGAACGCCCAATCGCATGATGCTCCGCGCGGTCTCCGATCAAATGACGGAGGTCGACGATCTACCCGTCCCGCGTGGAACCGAGGCTCCCGTCGGCCCCAACTCGGTCATCCGAGTCGCGCGCGTGCTCACGCTGCAACTGTTGTTGGACGCTCGCAACTCGTCGCCCGGCGAAGAAGACCCGCGCGCCGCAGGGACGCTGGGCTTCACCGTCGATCAACGCCGCAACGGGTGATCGTCGCGCTCGCATCGGGCGCCCAGCGAATCGACAGAGAGCTCCAGCGCGCTCACTCCGAGCGCCGCGCACTCGCTCACGAGCGCGAACATGGACGGCTCGTCGTCGCTCACAGCGAGCACGATGTCCCCGCCGCCCGCCCCGCTTGGTTTGATCGCGCAGCCGAGCGCCGCGGCCCGAGCGCTGAGCGATCGCATCACGTCCGTCACGATCGGGATCCCCGCTCGCGCGCCGAGCGCGTCCATCGCCTCGCCGTGCGCCCGAACGACGGCGACCAACGCCGTCGCGTCGTCGTCCCGCAGCGCGCGAACGAAGGCCTCGGACGCCTCGCGGACGCGCGCGATGAGCGCCCTGTGCTCGCTCGGAGCGCTCGAAGCGAGCTCTTTGACCCGCGCGACGAACGCCTTGGTGCTCACGGGCTCGCCCGTCCACAACACGCGCCACGCCGAGCGCTTCGGCCAGGACAGCCGCTCGATCGTCGTCGCCCGTCCCCCAGCGATCGCCGTGCAAAACACCCCGCCGATCGCGCTGGCGTACACGTCCATTCCGCTCCCTCCGCCTTGCGCTTCACGGTGCCCCTCGAGCGCGATCTCCGTCGCACGCGCGCGCGTCTGTTCGTCCGAGTCGTCTCCGCCGCTCGCTCGCAGCGCAGCAAAGAGCCCCGCGACGCACATCGCCGCGCTCGAGCCGAGGCCGAGCTTTCGGTCGCCGTCGAACAAGCTCGCGGGACGAACACGCGCCGAGATCATCGCGTCGACGAGCCCCTCTCGCCGCGCGCGCCGAAGGGTCGCGTCGAGCTCGGGCGTGAGCCATCCGTGCTGATCGCTCAGCGCGTCTTGCTGATCCGCGACGGCCTCGGCGTAGCGATCGACGGCCATCACCACCGCGGGAGCACCTTCGAGCACCGCGTACTCGCCGGCGAGCATGACCTTTCCCGGCGCCCGCCCCGCGGCGCGAGGGCGCATCACTGCACCCCTGGTCCAGGGCGCGCGACGCGCACGTCCACCGCGGCTCCCGTGGCGATCAACGCATCGCGGACGCGCTCGGCGTCGCTTCGCATGCACAGCACTTTGACGTGCGGGCCAGCGTCCATCGTCGAGTACGCCGTGACGCCATCGCCGCGAAGGGCCTCGACGCAGTCGAGCAGCGTCGCCGTCGCCGCCGCGTAATAGCGGACGGCAGGCCTCGCCGCGAGCGCGCTCGCGTGCATCGCGAACGTGCTCGCCTCCATGGCCGTTCCGACCTTCTCGAGGTCGCGCGCGAGCACTCCGTCGCGCACTTCGCGAAAGTACGCAGGCGCGCAGGCCACCCACGAGGGGTAGTACGGCGACGTCTTGGCGGTCTCGATCATGCCGTCACGAGAGGAGGTCTTCTTGCGCGCGAGCGAGGCCAGCGCGATGACCACGCACACGTCCCAGTGCTCTGCGGGAGCGACCACGCTCGCGGCGAGCGAGTCGTCGCCGACGAGCCCGGCGGCCAGCTCGACGAAGCCTCCGTACAACGATCGCGCCGCGGACGCGCTCGAGCGCCGAGCCCACGCGGACAATTGCTCGAGCGAAGCGTCGACGCCGTACGCCCGAGCCGCGGCCGTCGCGAGCGCGGCGAAGCCCGACGCGCTGCTCGCCAGCCCCGAGGCGGTCGGAAAGTGATTCACCGTCTCGACCCTGGCCCGACGATCGTCGCCCGCGATGGCCCTGACGCGATCGAGCAGCTCGACAGCGCGAGATTTGTCCTCGCCGTCGCGCGACTTCTGGTCGAACAGGACCACGTCCTCGCCGTCCTCGCCGCCCGCCTCGAGCGTCACGGTCGTCTCCGTCACCAGCGCGTCGAGCGTGATCGACAGCGACGGAACCGCCGGTAGATTCAGCGTTTCATCGGATTTTCCCCAGTATTTCGCGAGTGCGATGTTGGCGCAGGCGCGGGCGCGCCCGACGCCGATCGAGCGTCGATCGGTCATGGCGCGCGGGGTGTATCACAGCCGCTCAAGCGCGGCGCAGCCGGACCGTTCCGAGAAACAGCCCGACGGCGATCAACGCGCTGACAGTGTTCAACCAGGGTTCGAGCATCATGGCGATCTCCGTGTTCGCCACGAGTGTCTTCACGGCCCGTGCCACTCGCGCAGCGGGCAAATTCCGAGGCAAAATCGTGATCCTCGTCGGACAGCGTGCGCTGTGAGCCACGCCCCCGTGTGGTCCCCGAGCCACGCACAGCGCAGTGAGATGCGGGAGCAAGCTGCCAGCGGCGCGAGTGCAACGACAGTGGGCGCAGTGCTGAAGCCCCCACCCGCGCTGCCGCGCGCGAGCGAGTGAAACGGCAGTGGGCGCAGAGCTGAAGCCCCCACCCGCGCTGCCGCGCGCCCAATGGGCAGAACGCCAGTAGGCGCAGTGCTGAAGCCCCCACCCGCGCTTCCGCGCGCCCCGCCCCCGCCTGAAACGGCAGGGGCGGCGGCTTCGCATTGCGAATGCCTTGGATTCAGCCAAGTAAGTTGATTGTATGGCCCTTGCTCTGCAATGGCTACACGTCGCTCGATTCGTGTGTGTCGATGCTCGATTGAGGATCGCGTAGCCCTTGCAGAGCAAGGGCCATCACAATACACTCACGCTGCTTTCATCAGCATTTTCCCAATGCGAAGCCGCCGCCCCTGCCGTTTCAGGCGGGGGCGGGGCGCGCGGAAGCGCGGGTGGGGGCTTCAGCTCTGTGCCCACTGTCGTTGCACTCGCTCGCGCGCGGCAGCGCGGGTGGGGGCTTCAGCTCTGTGCCCACTGTCGTTTCACTCGCGCCGCTGGCCTCGCCTGCCCCGCTGCGCCGCCCGCTCTTGTCACTCCGCGCGCGCGCTCGCTTGCGTCTGAGCCGCGGGCGGCGGGCGCCCGCTCGTGCGGCGCTCACGCTCGCGCGGGAGGTCCACATGAAAACGTGTGCCCCTTCCGATCTCGCTCTCGACCGACACCTTCGCGCCCATCGCCTCGGCCATGTGCTTGACGATCGCCAGGCCCAGCCCCGTCCCTCCGAGCAGCCGCGATCGGCCCGTGTCCACGCGATAGAAGCGCTCGAACAACCGCGGAAGGTGCCTTGCGTCGATGCCCGGCCCCGTGTCCTCGACCGTGATGCGCACCGACGGAGGACGACCCGAGTCTCGCCCGTCCGGCGCGCCGTCGAGCGCCCGCGCCCTCACCGTCACCCGCGCCCCTTCGCCCGCGTACTTGATCGCGTTGTCGACGAGGTTTCCCAAGACGTGCTCGAGCCCGCGCCGGTCGGTAAACACCCGTCCGGCGTCGGGAGACACCGCGACGTCCAGCATGGTCTTCTTCGATTTGGCCGCGAGCGCGAAGAGCTCCACGACGTGCACGCATTGCTCGGCCACCGAGAGGCTCTCGGGCGCGAGCGAGAGCTCTTTCGCCTCGATGCGCGAGAGCTCGAGCAGGTCCTCGACGAGCCGCCGAAGCCGGTCCGCGTGCCGGTCGATAATCGCCACGAACTCCCGCGCGAACTTGGGGTCGTCGATCGCGCCTCCCTCGAGGGTCTCGACCGCCGCTCGCACCGCCGCCACCGGCGTCCGAAGCTCGTGCGAGACGTTCGCCACGAATTCGCGGCGCATCCCTTCGAGCCTCCTCAGCTCGGTCACGTCCGAGAGCACCGCGACGCAACCCTCGCGGGTTCCCCCCGGGCCGCGCAAGGGAGCCGCGCTCGCAGCGAGGGTGCGAGGACGAACGCCCTCGACCGTGAACTCCACGTTGGTTCGCTCGCCCACGCTCGCGGCCTCTTCGATCGCGTCGTGCAGCTCGCCCACGCACAACGCTTCGATCGGTCGTCGGCCGATCACCTGGTCCTGCGTGCGCAGAAACATCTCGCGCAGCGCCCGGTTGGCGACCACCACCCGCCCGTCGGCGTCCGTCACCACCACGCCCTCGACCATCGAATCGAGGATCGTCCCGAGTCGATCGCGCTCCGAACGCAAGGTCTCCATCGACGCCGCGAGGCCGTCGGCGAGCTCGTCGAGCGCCCCCGCGAGCTCGCCGACCTCGTCGTTGGCTCTCGTTCGCGTTCGCACCGAGAGGTCTCGCACCATCGAGCGCGCCGTGTCCGTCAGCGCGCGCACCGGCGCCGCCACGAGCTGCGCGGCGAGCGTCGACATCGCCGCGGCCCCCAAGAGACCCAACAGCGCCGCGATCGACAGCAGCCGACGCAACGTGGCCCGCTCGTTGGCGAGCACGTCGGGCTCGACCGCGACTCGAACGACCCACGCGCCGTCAGGCCCGTTGATTCGATGCGCCGCGTACACAAACGGTCGCCCCAACGTCCCGCTCTCGTGCGTCGCGACGCTCACCCCGTCGCGCCGCGCCGCGACCACCTCGGGGCGGTCGTTGTGATTGTTCATCGCGCGGACGCCCGCGGCCGTGAGCGAAGAGTCGCAGCGGACCACGCCCCTCGGATCGATCAGCGTGACGCGCCCGCGCGACGCCGCGGCGAGCGCCTGCACCGGGCGAGCGCAACGACCTTCGTCGAGGGCGTCGGCTTCGCGCATGGCGACCGCCACCGTCGCGGCGCGCAGGGCCAGATCATTGCGCGTTCGCAGTGCAAAATCCCGATCGAGCCCACGCGACGCGTACCACTGCGCCGCCGCCAGGCCGAACGTGATCACCACCACCGAGACGACGAACAACCGGAGCCGGATCCCGAAGCGAATCGGCTCTCGCGCCACGGGCTCAGCTCTCGACATCCGACGGGTTGTCGGCGAAGCGGTAGCCCACGCCGCGGACCGTGTGAATGTACGCTCCGGCCGCGCCGAGCTTCTCGCGCAGCCGCTTGATGTGCGTGTCGACCGTGCGCGTCTCGACCTGGAGCCTCAACCCCCAGACGTCCTCGAGCAGCGTGTCCCGGGATTGAACGCGGTTCTTGCGCTCGATCAACGTCGAGAGCAGCCGAAACTCCAGCGCCGTCAACGTCACCTCTTCTTCTTCGACGAACACCCGGTGCGCCGTGCGATCGACGCGCAGGCAGCCGAAGTTGATCATGTCGGACGCCGCGGCAGACTCGCCCTCCGATGGCTCCGCGCGGCGCAAGATGGCCTTTACGCGAAGGACCAGCTCGCGCATCGAGAAGGGCTTGACGACATAGTCGTCCGCCCCGAGCTCGAAGCCCACGACTCGGTCGACCTCTTCGCCCTTCGCCGTCACCATGATGACCGGGACGTGCTTGGTCTTCGGGTCGTTTTTCAGCGTCCGGCACACGTCCGATCCCGATCCGTCCGGCAACATCAGGTCCAAGAGGACCAGGTCCGGAGGCGACGACGACGCGCTCGACAGAGCTTCTTTGCACCGATCGAAGGAAACAGTCTCGAAGCCGGCCTGGTGCAAGTTGAACTCGACGAGGCGAACCAGGTCCGGCTCATCTTCGACAATCATGACTCGCGGTCGCGCTGCGGTGTTCACGGGTGCCGATGTCTACCGTTTCTATGTGACGACTTGATGACGCTCGAGTGTCGTATGGAAAGTATCCGCCTTGTCGGCGCGCCCGCAACCGGCGATGCTCTGGCTCCCTGAGTGAACGAGGGCGGTCGATGAGCTTTCGATTTCCGGTGTTTTTGCAGCCGCGCACGGGACAAACCGATCAACCCGGCACGGACAATGGGCAACCTGCACAGCAGCCCGAACAACCCACACAACCCGCGCAGACAGGCGCGAGCGATCCCGTTCCCGTGGCCGTGGACACGACGACGGCGCAGACGCTGGAGGTGAACCAGCAGCTCTGCGAGGCCGCCAATCGCAACATGCTGATCTCCGCGGCGGGCTACGACGCAGGCGCGCTCGTCGTAGGGCTGCTCACGTTCTTCATCCTTCGGCGCAAGCTGATCGGGACGTACGGGATCCGCTTGCTGGTGGCGGTGCTGCTCGCAGGGCTCGTCGGCGCGCTGCTCATGGGCTTCGACCCGGTGCGCGCAGACGACCTCGTGCGGTGCCTCAACTCCGCGGACTATCGACGGTACGTCTTTTTGCAGGAAGCCAACGTCGCGCGCGGCCTCGTGCTGGGCTTGCTCCCGACGAGCGTGCTCACCGCGATCGGCTGCTGGGCGATCAACAAGACCTGAATCGAGGCAGCGATGAGTGATCTCTTGATCGCCGTGGGCGGAAGCGGACAGCACACCGCGCTCGCGGTGGCGCGCCTCGCGCGCATCGGCGCGTTGACGGCCCCGAGGGCCTTCGTGATCGACGCCGATCGCAGCGCGCTCGCGGCGTCGCTCGAGTCCTTTGGAGGGACGGCGTCTGCAGGGGCGCCGCATCCGTTTCCAGGCGGCGCGACGGTGGTGCCGCCGTTCGACATCGACCGCGGGACGACGCAGTTTCGCTCGCTCTTCGTCGATCAAGATCACCCCGTCGAAGAGGAGCTCTTCGAGCTCTTCTACGACGAAGAGGCGGGCGGCTCAGGATCGACCGGCAGGCAAGGGCTCGACGTAGGCCGCGGCATGTTCGGCAACCCCGCCGTCGGCAGCGCCGTCTTCGCGAGCTCGCGCAACAAGATCATGAAGCCGCTCTTCGAAGTGGCTCGCGGCGCCAACCGCATCTTCATCGTCGGCAGCTTCCTCGGCGGAACCGGCGCCGGAATCATCCACCAGCTCGTCAAGCTCGTGAACCGCGAGGTCGACGGCAAGGTGCGCGCGAGCATGTTCGGCGCGTTTTTGCTGCGGTGGTTCTCGCTGCCCCCGGTGCAGGGGCTCACGGTCACGCCCGAGACCTTGCTCGCGAGCGAGGGGCACGGGCTGCAGTACTTCTTCAAGCACACGAAATACGACCTCGCTGCGTCGCTGCTCGTCGGCGCCCCGGACGACCCTGGCGCGTGTCCGCTGCTCGCGCTTCGGCCGGCAAACCCCGGCAACGCCGAGACGGTGAACCTGTTTCCGCTGCTGGCCGCGTACGGGCTCGAGATGCTGCCGCGAAAGACCGACCAGCAGCAGGGCAGCAAGACCTACTCGCTCGCGCACGACGACGCCGATCCGCAAGGGCTCTGGATCCTCAAGCAAGAGTGGAACAAGCCCGAGAATCCCCCGTCGCGCTCGGCCACGCTCGCGGCGCGATGGCAAGAGGCGATCTTGCTGCAGCAGCTCTTCGCGAGCTTCCTCGATCGCAAGAGCGACTTCGTGGGCTTCGACTACACGGGCTCGTCGAGCACGTGGAAGGGGCTCATGAAAGAAGAGGCCAAGAAGCACAACGTGAAGCTGGACCTGTACGCGCAGCGCGTGCTCGAAGCGCTCGTGCACCGCGGCAGGCAGCTCTACTTCTGCACGTCGTGGCTCGAGACCATCTTCGGCGACCTCGACCTGAGCGCTCCCGTAGGAAATTCGGCGGATCCGATGACCAAGAAGCTCTACGCCGATTGGCGTCATCGACGGTGGAACCACCCGCTCGCGCTCAACGAAGTGCTCGTCGCCGCCTACCAGCCGGTCAACGACAAGAAGGTCGAGCTCGACCCCAAGCTGCCCCCCGACTACGCGATGGCCGAGGCGATCGAGCGCGGGATCCTCTACGTCCTGAGGAAGAGCTGAGCCATGCGCGTACTGCTCCCCAAGATCCAGAAGCCCGCGGCAGAGCACGTCGACGTCGTCGCGTCGCTGCAAGAGACGTGGACGCCCCAGCCGCAGCACCTGCGAGCGAAGAGCTTTCCGACGCCTTTTTCGCAGGCCGAAATGATGACCCACGTGCTCGGGATGCTGAAGCTCGAGTCCGGCGGGCGGCCCGAGGACATCACCCGAGTCAACCCGGATATCCAGCAGAGCTACGAGCGCTGGGAGCTCGTTTTGCTCGGCATCACGCTGGGCGAGCTCGCGATCGAGACCGTCGATCTCAGGCAGCCGACGTTCGATAACTTTGGCCGCATGGTCGCGGACCTTCGCGACGAGTGCCGCTTCGTCACGCTGATCCGTGACCTGCGCGTCGCCGGCCCGCGCGGGACCGCGCTGCTCGTCGCGGGCACCGACCCCGAGTGCCTCTTCTGGTGCTCTCCTCGCATCCCCACCTACTGGAACGCGCTGAAGACCCGCATCTCGGGCCACGCCCTCGCGCCCGACGCGAGGCAGCTCCTGTCCGAGTGGCGCACGGTCCTTCAGACGAACGGCGCGTGGAACCTCGAGCTCGGCCCCGTCTGGCAAAAGGCTCTGCACATCGCGCTCGACGGCGTCGCCCCGACGAGCGGCACCGCGAAGCTCGGCGCCGACGCGCGCTTCGTCGGCCCCGTGTACCTCGAGGTCCCGCGCAAGCAAGAGCAGGGCGAGGTCGACCACCTCGCGCTCTACCTCCCGGTGCTCTCGCGCGGGTGGGGCTCGCGCTTTCAAGACCTGCTCTTTCTCAAGCCCGTCGAGCGATCCGCCGGCGTCGTCACCCTCGAGGACACCACCACGCAGCGCGTGATCGCGAGGATCGCCAAGAGCGTCGGCGCCGTCCGAGGTGACAACGCCGCCAGCGATCCCACCAGCGCGGTGAGCTCCGAGCGCTTCGAGTTTCTCTCGGGCGTCGGGCGCCTCGACGTCGACGAGAGCGCCGCGGTGCACCACGGGCAGCTGCACTGGCTCGATGATCACAACGGACAGCCCGGCTATCGCTCGCTCGTCGTCGCGCCGCTGATCGAAGCGGGCGCTCGCTCGCTGCGTCGCGCGGTGAGCGAAGCGGACGTGCGCGCGTTTCCCTCGCTGTTTCCCGACGCGCTTCGGCTCGTGTTCGCTGGGGGCGAGGCGACCAGCGCCGACGAAGTGCGCGTGCAGCTCTCGCGTCACGTCACCGCGCGTCGCAGCGCGGGCGTCGCGTTGCCTCAAACGGGGCTGCCTCCCAAAGCGTGGCGCCCAGGGCTCGCGCTGCCCAACGTCGTCGCGATCCCCGCGGTGAAATCCGCGCCCGCGATCGGGCTCGTCGAGCGCTACGGCCCCGAGGGTCGCGCGCAAGACGTCGGCGAGCTGCGCGCGCTCGGCCTCGCGATGTGGCTGTATTACCTGGGCGAATGCGAGATCCAACCCGAGCGCGGGCTCATCGTGTGGACTGCAGACGAAGGGCAAGAGCTCTTTGGTCGCGTACGAACCGCAGAGGGCGCGACGAGCCTCGAGGTGTGGCCCCACGGGCTTCGCCTCGCGAGCGAGCCCGCCGAGCGCGCGCGCGCCAGGGACAAGCGAGCGACGCTCCAGCGCTTTCTCGTGACCTGGGCGCGCAGAGGCGAAGGCGAAAACGAAGACCCGCGCGTGTGGGGTGAGCGCATCGGCGCGATGGCCGCGATGGCGTGGATCCAGTCGGTGATGGGCGGCAGCGACACCGAGCTGCGCCCCTTCGGTCCCGCGACCAAGCGCGCGCCAGAGACCTTCGCGCTCGGCGACGGAATGGGCCTTCCCCTGTTCGTCGACGAGTACTCGCGCGAGTGAGCGCCCTCAGCGCACCTTGCGCAGCACGTCTCGCACCTCGGTGAGCCGCGCGCGCGGAACGCTCACGCGCGTGGGCATTCCCCCGTCGATCCCGAGCAGCGTCAGCAGGTTCAGCCCAGAATCGAAGCCCGCCGCGAGCGTCACCGTCTGCTCGTCGAACACGACGCTCACCGTCGCTCGCTCTTGTCCGAGCAGCAGCGCGAGGGTCTTGTCGTACGCGCCGACGCGCCCGACGAACCCCGACGCGTCGACGTACGCGGCTCCGCCCTCGACCACGTAGCCCTTGGCCAGCTCGTGCGCGCGCTCTTCGTGCAGCGCGAACTCGTCAGCCGCTTCGTCGATGGACGCCCTGGCGTCGCCGTCCTTCATCCCGCGGACGAGGTAGTCCACGATCACCGCGCGGAGCTTCTCGTCTCGTGGCCGGCCGCGAAGCGCGCGATCGAACCACTCGCCGCGCTTGGACAGAGGACCGACGCGCGTGTCGACCGCGCGAGCGTCGGCGTCGGCGCCTTCGTAGGGCTCGCGGCCGTCGAGCTTCCATTTCACTGCGGAGTACAGGCCGTCGAGGTCGTCGTGGCACACGATCGTGTCGACGTCGCCCGCGCGCGCGACGACCTCGGGCGTCACCAGCTCGGGGCAGGCGCCGTGCTCTTGCTTGGTCGTGAGCACGAACCGCGGATCGTCTGCGAATCGACTGTGAAGCGCGTGATCGTGGTGGTCCACCCACATCGCCAATCGCTCGCCGAGCCCGTTGATGAACGGCTCGGTCACCGTCGAGAACCGCGCGCCCGTCCCCTCTGCGGCGAACGCAATATCGAGCACCACGACGCGCCCGACGAGCTTCGCGGGCTTGGGCAGCTTTCTCGGCGAGGCGAAGACGACGAACTTCACCGCGCTCAAGACGCGCTCTCTTCGATGGTGAGCACGCAGTCGCGAAGAATCGACGCGCTGCCGCTCGCTCCGCCAGCGCCCGCTTGCATCGGGGCGAAGCCCGAAGGGATCGCGCCTCCGGCGAAGTCCGCGAGCCAGAGCTTCTCGTCGTCCGCGCGCAAGAGCGTCGCGGTGGCGATCACCTTCGAGGTCGTCTCGATCTGCACGCGGCGATCGACGAAGCGCTGCCACGAGTCGCTCGCGCCTCCGACGTTGAGAAACGACCGCATCTGCGAGAGCCAGACGTGCTGCGCTCGCGCGTCGCGCAGGTCGAGCTTGCCGTCGTTGACGATCTTGACCGAGCTCTTCAGCCACTCGTTGTAGCAACCCTGACACACGCGCGCGCGCAGCTCTTCGCCGATCGCGACGAGCAACGTGCCCGAGCGAAACGGGTTGCCCTTCAGCGCCGCGCCTTCGGTTTGGCATCGCACGCATCGAACAATCGCAGTCGCAGTCGCAGTGGCGGTCGTGGTCTCGGGCTCAGCGCTCATGCGCTTCGTTATCCGCCGCGGACTGGCTTACGGCAAGCGCGCTTCGATCGCGGCGAGGTCGAAGCTCGCGAGCAGCGCTGCTGTGCGCGGGGCGCGCGACGGATCACGGGCGAGCGCGGCGCCGAGCCTGAACAGGTCTTTCGGCACATCGACGTCGTAGCAGGGCTCGAGCACCCACGGGTGCTCGCCGACGGAGCGAAGGGCGATCATCGTCTGCGAAAACACACGCGGAGTGCTCCACTCGATCCCCGAGAAGAGCGTCGGCTCGAACCGCCTGGCGCCGAGCAGGTAGTAGCCGCCGTCCTCTGCGGGGCCGATCACGAACGCGCTCGCGTGCGGCGAGCCCGGCTGCTCTGTGAGCAACGACAGCGCGGCGCGCAGGCGCGCGGCAGGAAGGGTGGGGGAGTCCGTTCCGATCAGGATGACGGCGGAGTATTGCGCGGAGAAGAGCGCCTCGCTGACGCGGGCGAGCCGGTCTCCGAGCGTCCCCTCGCCTTGATCGATCCAAGCGACCGGCGCAGGCACGAGCGCTTCGAACGATGGACGCGCGTCGGACGGCGTGTAGGCCACCGCGAGCTCTGCCCCATCGATCGATCGCGCCTGCTCGAGCTTGTCGAGCAGCATCGCCTCTGCGAGCGCCCTTCGCTGCTCGCCATCGAGCGCGGGCGACAGTCGGGTCTTGCTCTCGCGTTCGCTCGGAAACTTCGCGACCACCACGAGCGCGACGCGCGCTTTGCGCTCGACGTTCACGCGCGCCTTCGCGTTCCCGCGGTTTTCATGGCGTATTTCGTCATTTCCCACAAGGCCTTGGCGCCCGTGGTGCTCGTGAGCGGGACCTCGCCGTCCGCGATGCGCCGGAGCTGCGCTTCGTAAAACGACAGCTCGGGCAGCGCGCGCTCGTCGAAGAACCGCACGCCGGTCTTCACGGGTCGCACCACGCTCTCGCGGCTCTCGCCGCGCAGCACGCGCGCGGGCCAGTCGGGCTCGCACGCGAGCGGCCTCGCGAGCCCGATGAAGTCCGTCGCGCCGTCAGAGAGGGCGCGCTCGATGCCGTCGACCGTGCGAAATCCGCCGGTCACCGCGAGCGGGACGCGCACCTTCGCGCGCACCTTCGCGGCGAACTCGAGGAAGTACGCCTCGCGCGCGCGGCTTCGCTCGCCCTGAGGCGAGCCCTTCGAAGAGCCCATCATCGCCGCGGCCTCGTAGGTCCCGCCGCTGACCTCGACGCAGTCGATCCCGTCTCGAGCGAGCGCTTCGATCACCGCGAGCGACTCGTCTTCAGTGAAGCCTCCGCGCTGAAAATCCGCGGAGTTGAGCTTCACGGCGACGACGAAGTCACGGCCGCACTTGTCGCGGATGGCGCGGTACACCTCGCGAGCGAAGCGCATGCGGTTCTCTGCGCCTCCGCCCCACTCGTCCTCGCGCACGTTGTGCTTGGGCGAGAGAAACTGGCTGACGAGATACCCGTGCGCGCCGTGGATCTGAACGCCCGAAAACCCTGCCTCTCGCGCGAGGGCCGCGCTCGTCGCGAAGCGCTCGATCAGCGCGAGGATCTCGGCGGAGGTGAGCGCGCGCGGGGTCCTGAAGACGGCCTTCATCTCCGCGGAGTAGCCGATCGCCGAGGGCGCGACGGTCTCGCGGTTGAGCGCGGCTGGCGCTTGTTTTCCTGGGTGATTGAGCTGCATCCAGAGCTGCGCGCCGTGGGCGCTGCCCGCGCGCGCCCAGCGAGCGAAGCCCTCGCGGTCCGAGGCGTCGTCGAGCACGACGTTGCCGGGCTCGCTGATCGCGCGGCGGTCGATCATCACGTTGCCCGTGAGCACCACGCCAGAGCCTCCGCTGGCCCACGCGCCGTAGAGCCGCTCCATGCGCTCGACAGGAACGCGCCCGTCGGAGCCCGCGAGCGCCTCGCTCATGGCGGCCTTGAAGAATCTGTTCTTCGCACGCGCGCCGCACGGGAGCACGAACGGCTCGCTCGAGCGCAGCGCGACCATCGCTTAGAAGAGGGCCTTTCCGCGCTCTTTCCACAGGTCGAGGATGATGCCCGCGGTCTCTTCGATCGCTCGCCCTGTGACGTCGACGACGGGCCACTGCGGGTGCGCGCGAAAGATCGCCTGCGCGTACTCGAGCTCTTCGCGAACGTGTTCGCGGAGGCCATAGTTGGTGTCCGGCGGCATTCCGAGCTGACGGAGCCTCGCGCGGCGGATCTCGAGCAGATGATCGATGCCGATGGTGAGCCCGACGACGCGATCCTGCGGGATCTCCGAGAGCTCAGCGGGCACAGGAACGCCCAGCACGAGCGGGACGTTCGCCACCTTGATGCCGCGGTTGGCGAGGTACGTGCTGAGCGGCGTCTTGGAGGTGCGCGAGACACCCGCGAGGATGAGGTCCGCCTTGCGGAGGTTGCGCGGCTCTTTGCCGTCGTCGCTCTTGACCGCGAACTCCACCGCTTCGATGCGGCGAAAGTACTCTTCGGACAGAGGGAGCGCCGAGCTCGGCAGCCCCAGCGGCTGCGCGTCGAGGAAGCTCGAGAGCTTGCCGAGCATCGCGCCGATCACGTCGACGCTCTCGACCTTCTTCTCGTAGCAAACCTGATGGATGAACTCTCGCAGCTCCGGCGAGACGATCGTGAACACGAGCAGCCCGCCGTCGCGAGCGCACGCCTCGATCACGGCCCGCGCCGCGTCGCGGTCGCGCACCCTCGCGTGAAAGCGGATGCGGACCTTTTGATCGGGAAACTGCAATAGCGACGCGCGAACGACCCTCTCGGCGGTCTCGCCGGTCGAGTCGCTCATCACGTCGATGGGGGGTTTAACTGCGTCCATGAACCTTCTGACCAGCGCTGCGGCCCCTCCCCGTCACTCCGAGCGCGGCCAGTATACCCTCAGCCCTTGAGCATGCGGGCGCGACGGTTCGTGTTCTTCTTCTTGAGCTTCGCCCGGTAGCGAGCGGTCTTGTTGCGCGTCTTGCTGCGCTTGATCTTCGAGCCAAACAGGTACATGGCAGCGGTCCTTCGGTGGGTCGTAAGGGTCCCTGATTGATTTCGCCCCTCTTGGGGGAGAGGGCTTTTCGCAGGGGGGTGAGCGTTTACGACCGGGGCGCGGGTTTTGTCAATTCGTTCCGCGTCGAAACGCTTGACCCGGCTTCCCTCGGGTCGATAGGCTGAATCTCAAGCAAGTTCGATGGAAGCACCGCCGTCGAAGCCGCGTCAGTTCGCGCTCCGATTTATTTCGGGCAAATACCAGGGTGGGGAGTTTCCCATCGTCCCTGAGCGCGAGCTGGTGATCGGCCGATCGAACGATATCGACGTCGCGCTCATCGAGGACATGGTCTCTCGGCGGCACGCGCGGGTGATTCTACAAGGCGATTCGCTGGTCATCGAAGACCTCGGATCGACCAACGGCACCTTCGTCAACGGCGAGAAGGTCCGTCGCGCTCGCTTGAAAGAGGGCGACAAGATCCTCATCGGCACGAGCATCATCCGCGTGGCGCTCGCCGACGGCGAGCCCATGACGCGCTCGGAGTCCGACGCGAAGATCAAGCTGCAAGAGACCGCCGCCGGACGCCGCACCAGCCAGGTGCGCACGATGAGCGGCAACCTCTCGGAGGTCGGGCTCGTCGACCTGTTGCAGCTCTTTACGACCAGCAAGAAGTCGGGCGTGCTCGTCGTTCGTCGCGACGAAGACGTGGGCCGCATCCACCTGCGCCGCGGCCAGATCGTGCACGGCTCGATCAACGAAAACAGCGATGTTCCTGCGCTCAAAGCGATGTATCGCTTGCTCACGTGGGAGCACGGGACCTTCGAGCTCGAGGCCCCCGACGAGCGCGAGTTCGCCGACGAGATCACGCTCTCGACCGAGGCCATCTTGATGGAGGGCATGCGGCAGATCGACGAGATGAAGCGCCTGCAGTCGTCGCTGCCGCCCTCGACCGCGCACCTGTCCATCCCGTCGCCGCTCGCTCCGGCGCTGCGCGAGCTCAACCCCACCGAGCTCGACATCTTGCAGCTCGCGCTCAACCACGGAAACGTCGAAGCGATCCTCAACCGCTCGAAGGTCTCGGACCTCGAGACGTGCGAGGTGCTCGTGAAGCTCCTGCAGCGCAACTACCTGCGCACCGGCTGAGCGGTGCCGCTCTAGAGGGCGTCCGGAGATCGTTTGTGGCGAGCGCGCCCGCAGCGAACGACCAAGCCGTACTTACGTACGGCGCGGGAGAGAGCGAGGACGTAAGCCGTCACAAACGATCTCCCGACGCCCTCTACCGCTGCAAGAGCAGCAGATACGCGTCGGTGAGCGACACCGCGAGCGCCGCGGCGCTCTGGTGGCTCTCTCCGTCGCCGAGGTGACGGTCGGGGTGGTACTGCCGCAGCTGCGCGCGATACGCGCGCTCGATCTGGCTCCGCGTCGCGCCGGGGCTGAGCTCGAGGTGCGCGTACGCCTTGGAGACCTGCATGCCCTTCAGCCGAGCCCTGCGGGTCGAGTTGATCGCGTCGAGCTCTTCGTCCGCGGCGGGGCGGCGGTTCGCGGTCTTGCCCCGCAGCCGACGGCGGCGCTCGAGCTCGATCCCCAGCGAGTCGTCGGTGATGCGCGCGATGCCCAGCTTGTCCACGAGCGACGCGGGGGCGTCTCGGCCGCCGGGGCTGCGCGCGCCGGGCCCTTGCGTGCCGCCCGACGAGGGAGGCTCGATGGCATCACGAATGCCCTTGTTGATCCGATCCCAAATCGTCACGGGGCCATCACCGCCTTCGCCTTCTCGAGCATCCGCGCGAGGATCGCGTCGCTCTTGTCGTCCACCGTCGTGAACACGACGCCCATTCCGGGCGGGTCGTTTTGCACTCGAACGACCTCGCCTTCGGCCTGCACGGTCTCGACCTCGTCGTCGATGACGAGGAAGCGAACCTTCACTTTGGTGCCCACCGGCAGCGGCTCGTTGCAGCGCAAAAAAGCGCCCGATCGCGAGATGTTCGCCACGTACTCGCGCACGAACGCGTCGAGCGACTCGAACTCTTGATTGATGGTGACGCGCTCTTCGATGCGTCGTCCTTCGTCGCGAATCATGAGTGCTCGACCGCTCCCTTCCAACGAACTCCAACGAATCAACTCGTCGATCAGCGCCGGTCATCCATCGAGGGCTCCGCGCGGCGGCGCGTCTTGCGCGACCGCTACTGACCGCTCAGATCGAACTGCTCGATATGGTACTCGGGCTTGGACGTCACGACGATCCGGCGCTGATACCTACGCTGCGCCTCTTCGAAAGCCTCCTTGGCCTCGTGCTTGAGCGCGTCGGCGACCGCGGGGTGCGCGTGCACGACGATCGTGTAGCCCTTGAGCTGATCTCGCTCTCGGCGAATCTGCCGCAGCACTTCGTAGGCGATCGTGAGGCGCGAGGAGGTGTGCCCGGTGCCGTCGCAGTAGAAGCAGGGCTCGTAGAGCTGTCGACCGAGCGACTCGCGGGTTCGCTTGCGGGTCATCTCGATGAGCCCGAGCTCGCTGATGCGCAGGATGCTCGTCTTGGCCTTGTCCTTGGCGAGGGACTCCGCGAGGGACTTGTAGACTTTGTCGCGGTTTCCCTGGCGCTCCATGTCGATGAGGTCGAGGATCACCAGGCCGCCGAGGTTGCGCAGGCGAAGCTGGTAGGCGATCTCGTCGACGGCCTCGAGGTTGGTCTGCGTGACCGTCTCTTCGACGTCTTTTTGGCCGACGAAGCGCCCGGAGTTCACGTCGATGGCCGTCAGCGCCTCGGCCTGATCGATGATCAGGTAGCCGCCCGACGGCAACGGAACCTTTCTCGCGAGCGCCCTGGCGATCTCGTCTTCGATCCCGTACGCGTCGAAGAGCGGCTCGTCGCCCTGATAGAGCACGATGTCGTCCTTGCGCTCGGGCATGAACCGCTCGACGAACCGCGCGCACCGGGCGTGCGCCTCGCGGTCATCGATGATGACCTTCTCGATTTCGGGCCCCATGGTGTCGCGCACGGTGCGGAGCACCACGTCGAGCTCGGAGAAGAGCAGCGTGGCGCCGCGGGCTTGCTCGCGCTTGCGCCAGATGTCGTTCCACAGGGTGACGAGGTAGGCGACGTCGGTCTTCAGGCCCTTCTTGGTGAGGCCCTCGCTCGCGGTGCGGACGATGATCCCGCCCTTCTCGGGCTTGAGCTGCTCGATCACCTCGCGCAGGCGCCTTCGCTCGCGCTCGGAGCCGATGCGCTTGGACACGCCCACGTGCTCGACCGTCGGCAGATAGACCGAGTATCGACCCGCGAGCGAGATGTGCGAGGTGCACCGCGCGCCCTTCGTCCCGATCGGGTCCTTGCTGACCTGAACGACGATCTCTTGCCCCTCCCGCAGAAGATCGCGGATCGGCGAGCGCACGGGCTTCTCTTTGCGGGGGGGCCGTCCGCCGCCGCCGCCGCCGTTGCTTCGTCCGCCGCGGTGCCGCGCTTCTTTGCGCTTCTGGCGCTGCGACTTCGGGAGCTTGCGCTGCCCGCCACCACCGCCGCCACCACCGCCGTTGCCACCACTGCCACCGCGATGAGCTGGCGCAGAGACTTCGGCGCCCGAGTCCGCGAGCAGGTCCGAGACGCCGACCTCGTCGTCGATCGCGCCCTCTTCGTGGCTGTGATGGCTGTGATCGTCACCGTGAGAGCGCGCGGAGAGCCCGTCGTCGTCTTCGGCGGCGTCGTCGGCATCTTCGCCGTCGGCGCTGTCAGCACCGTCCGCGCCGTCTGCCGCGTCGACGCCATCGACCGCGTCAACGTCGCCGTTGTCCGGCGCTTCGGAGTCGCCCGACGCAAGCAGCTCGTTGTCGCTGGCATCGTTGACGGGCTCACCCTTTTGCGGCGGGAGGCCGGCGCTGTCGTCGTCCTCCGAGAAGACGGTCGTCTCGCGCAGTCGCTGCTCGGCGACGACGTCTTCGGAGTGAAGAAACGCTGCTCGTTCGAGGCCGATGTCGACGAAGGCGGCGTTCATTCCTGGGAGCACGCGGGTCACGCGTCCGAGGTAGACGTCGCCCACGTTGCTGCGCTCGCCGCGGCGTTCGATGAGCAGTTCGGTTACGATTCCGTTTTCAATGAGTGCGACTCGGGTCTCGCCGATGTCGACGTTGATAACAATCTGGTTGCGGGGCATCCCATCGCTCGCGTGGAAAATTCTTGGGTTTGCGCGAATGCGCCGCACCGGGAGCACCGCGCTATCTTCCTGCGCGGGCCGGGGCGCTTCCGCCGCGGACGCACGGAGCACGGAGCGAGCGATGTGCGCTCGGACCGCCCAACCATGCGGAGCCAGGAGGGTAGCCCGAGCGGCGTTCGGGCCGCTAGCACAATGAGTTACCCCTCCGAGGCCCATACGGCCCCGTATCCCCGATCGCCCCCGACGCGACGGGCTCGAGCTCAGTTGCTCTCGAAGATCGACTCGATCTCCGAGACGGTCTGCTCTTCGGACCAGGTCCGGGCGACGGCGATCTCTTTGACGATCAGCCCGCGCGCGGTCTCGAGCATGCGGCGCTCGCCGAAGGACAGGCTCTTTTCGACCTTGAGGCGGTAGAGGTCGCGCAGGACCTCGGCGACGTCGTAGATGCTGCCGGTCTTGATCTTGTCCATGAAGCCGCGATAGCGGCGGTTCCACGTCTGGTTGTCGAACGCGACGTTGCGCTCGCGGAGGATCTCGAAGATCTCGAGCACTTCGCCCTCGGACACGATCGAGCGGAGCCCGACGGTGTGCGCGTTCTTCACCGGGACCATGATGCGCTTGTCGCTGTCGAGAATGCGGAGGACGTAGAAGCGCTGGCGCGAGCCCGCGATATCACGCTCTTCGATGCTGACGACCTCGGTCACGCCTTGCGCGGGGTAGACCGCCTTGTCGCCGACCTTGAACTCGCTCTTCGCTACCTGCTCCTGCATGACGACTCCTTCGGCCCCCTCGGCTTCGGGTTGGCTCGGGATGAACAACAAACACGGAAATCTGAGGCAAATCCGGGGTGATCGACACCTTCACCGCTCGTTCCGTCGAACGTGCAGGGATCGAACGCCTGGCGCCCGGTCGAATTCCCGCCCGGGGCGCTCTGAAGCAACAGAATACCCCGCTTCGATGGGGCGTGTCTTCGGCGGACGCTGAAATCTCCGCGAAATCTCTGCGCGCCACCCGGGGATCCGACGATCACAACCGCGGCTCGATGGAGCCGCAGAGTCATCACCGTCGAACCACTCGGGTCGCCAAAGGAATGACGCCGAACGCTAGGGGAGACCCCGCAGCGCGTCAAGCCCCGCGTCAAAGTAAATGCCGCAACGCGGCAAACCCCTGCGATTGCTCGAGACCGCGGCGGTCGAGCGGGGGGGGGTTTCAGCGCGGCGCGTTGGCGGCCGCGGGCGTGCCCTCGAGCGACGAGAGGTCGGGCAGCTCGTTGATGTTCGGCATGAGCACGATCTCGACGCGGCGGTTGAGCGCGCGGTTCTGATCGGTGTCGTTGGGGTTGGCCGGCTGAAACTCGGCGTACCCGGCAGAGCCCAGGCGCTCGGCCGACACGCCGTTCTGCGCGAGGAAGCGCGAGACGTTGACGGCGCGCGCGGTCGACAGCTCCCAGTTGTCCGCGAAGCGTCCGCCGCGGCCGATCTGCACGTTGTCGGTGTGGCCCGCGACGAGAAAATCTCGATCCGGGATCTGCGAGAGCACCTGCGCGACCTGGCGAAGCACCTCTTCGCCCTCGCGACGGAGACGCGCGTCACCCGAGTCGAACAAGATTCCCGCGGGAAGCTCGATCACCATGCGTCCGCGCACGATGCGCACGCGCAATCTTCCCTGGTCGATCATCGCTCGAAAGCGTCCGATCATCTGACGGAAGGTCGCGAGTCGAGCCTCTGCTTGTTGCTGTTGACGCCGGAGCTCCTCTTCTCGACGTCGCGCGGCGTCGAGCTCTGCTTGCGTCTGCGTGTTGGACGCTTGCAAGCGTGAGACGTCTTCTCCCAGCGCGCGGAGCCGTGAAGCCATCTGCTCGCTCGTCGCGCGAAGCGACGCGAGCTGCTCGTTGAGACGATCGCGCTCGCCGCGCATCGTGTTGAGCTCGCCCTCGAGCTGCTGCGCGCGCCGCAGCGCTGCGCGGTGCTCCTCGCTCGGACCGCAGGCCCCTGTGCCTGCCAGCGCCAGCGCCAAGAAAACTCCCGACCATCGCAGTGAAATTCGCATCCGTATCGCCTCGCCTTTTCGAAGGGGCCGAGATCGGACGCATGTTTCTATGCAGAAGTCAACAAATAAGACCACGACATGTGTACATGCGTTGCCCTACGTCGACTTGCTTGACAACGTATGAGTGTGGCAATACAACACAACACAGACAACCTCGGTCACCCCAACTAGAACCGAGATTCTGGAGGATCACATGGCTACTGCAAAGAAGACTGCGAAGAAGGGCACTGCGAAGAAGGCCGCCAAGAAGGGCGCCAAGAAGGCCGCCAAGAAGGGCGCCGTGAAGAAGGCTGCCAAGAAGGGCGCCAAGAAGGCCGCCAAGAAGGGCGGAGCCAAGAAGGCCGCCAAGAAGGGTGGAGCCAAGAAGGCCGCCAAGAAGGCCGCCAAGAAGCCTGCCAAGAAGGCTGCGAAGAAGCCTGCGAAGAAGGCCCCCGCTGCCGCTCCGGCCGCGGCTTCGTCCGACGAGAGCGAGTGAGCCTCGGCTCACAAGCCCTCAGTGAGGCGTGATCGCACTCGATCACACAGTTCCTCACAGTGAACGCCGATCAAAGGTCTTTCGGGACGTTTGATCGGCGTTCGCGTTTCTCCCGCTCGGGCGCTTCGGGGAGCGAGCCCGCCGGGTTGGTCACTCGCCGTCGGGAGCGCCGCCGGCTTTGCGCGGGTCGCTCGAGGCGAAGAGCACGCGCGATCCGCTCCGATCACCGACAGAAATCGCCGTCGCCGCGGCGAGGGGTGAGTCGCTCTCGAGCACGTTGTAGCCCCGCGCGCGGAGCCCCACGCGAACGTCTTCGGGCACTTCGCGTTCGACCAGCAGCTGGTCGGGCGCTCCCTGGTGATGAACGCGCGCCGCGCTCACCGCGGCTTCGACGGACATCCCGTGGACGAGCACGTTGAGGACGATCTGCGCCGTGGCCGTCGCGATGCGCGGGCCCCCCGACGCGCCCGCGACGAGCGTGGGTCGACCGTCGCGCAGCACGATCGTGGGGGACATCGACGAGATGGGACGACGCCCCGCGACCAGAGAATTTGCTCGCGAAACAGCGAGACCAAAGTTGTTTCCCGCCGTGCCGATCGAGAAGTCGTCGACCTCGTCGTTGAGCAACACGCCCAGCGACGGAACGACCACGCGCGAGCCGAACGAGAGGTTGACCGTGGTCGTGAGCGAGACGGCCATTCCGTCGGCGTCGACCACGCAGAGGTGCGTCGTTCCTGCGTCGCGCGCGGGCTCGATGACGACGACAGGACGCGAGCGCGACGGGTCGAACGTGCGGTGCCGCTGCGCCAATCGCGTGGCAGAAAGCAGCGATTGCGCGAGCGGCGACGGCGTGTTGGGGTCGCCCGCGCCAGGGTCGCCGACGTAGCGAGTGCGATCGTCGAACGCGTGCTTCCATGCGTCGGCGAGCGCGTGCGCGTACGCGCTCGAGCCGTGAAGCAGCGGGAGATTGCGCGCGGCGAGGCCGTCGATCTGCGCGAGCGTCTGCGCGACGACGAGGCCGCCAGCGCTGGGCGGAGGCGCCGTAACGACGGTGTTTCCCCGGAAATTCACGGTCAACGGCGCGCGCTCGACGACGCGATAGTCGCGGATGTCCTCGGCGGTGAGCACGCCCCCCTGCGCGCGAACATGATCCGCGATCGCCGCCGCGAAGGCGCCTCGCACGTAGCGCTCGCCCTCGCGCCCGTAGCGCTCGAGCGTCGTGGCGAGCGGCGCTCTTCGCAGCAATTCACCGGCGACGTACGGAACTCCCCCGCGCGAAAACACCGCCGCAAACGCAGGATTGCTCTGGAGCTCCGGCCTCTCTTGCGCGAGCCGGTCCGCGAGAAACGGCGACACGCGAAAGCCCTGTCGCGCGAGGCGCACCGCGGGCGCCGTCGCGACCGACAGCGGTCTTCGCCCGTATCGTCGCGACAGCTCGACGTAGCCCGTCGGCTCGCCAGGAACGGCGACGGCCAGGCCGCCCACCTGGCTCGCCCGCGACGCGTTGGGCGCGCTGCGAATGCGCTCGGGCGTGAGCGCGGCCGGCGCCGCCTCGCGAAAATCGACGAACGTGCAGCGGCCCCCGCTCGGCTGACACACGAGCGCGAAGCCCCCTCCCCCGAAGCCCGACGAGCTGGGGCTGGTGACTCCGAGCGCGAGGGCTGCGGCGATCGCGGCGTCGACGGCGTTTCCTCCGGCGCGCAGCACTTCGACGGCGGCGCGCGAGGCGTCGGCGTTGTCCGCAGCAGCAGCGAATCGCCGGCCGGACCACGGGTCGCGAAACCATCCCCGAGCCCACGGAGCGGCGAGCACCACGACGCTCGCGGCGAGCGCGCCGACAACAACTCTGTGACTGCGCGGGTGGACAGGCTTTCGATTCTTCTTCATCGCGCTACCCTCCCCCGCCCACGAGAGCAGCGCGGCCGAGCCGCGAAGGAGTCATCGAGCATGCGCGTCGCCGTTGTGATGGATCCCATCGAGAGCGTTTCGGTGGACAAAGACACCTCGTTTGCGTTGATGCTCGCCGCGCAGTCGCGGGGGCACGAGGTGTTCTACCTCCAACAGCGACACTTGCGGTCCCTGGGCTCGGAGCTGTTTGCGACCGTTCGTCCGGTGACGTTGCGCCGCGCCCGGCCGCCCGAGCACGCCACCATCGGCGCGCCGCGCGACGTCAACGTGGGTGAGTTCTTCGACGCGGTGTTGATTCGCACCGACCCGCCCTTCGACCAGAACTACCTCTACGCGACGCTTCAGCTCGAGCTCGTGCGAGGAAAATCGCTGGTGGTCAACGACCCGCGCGGGCTCAGGGACGCCAACGAGAAGCTCTACACCATGCACTTTTCTGACGTGATGCCCAAGACGCTCGTCACGTACGAGCCCGAGGCCATCCGGCAGTTCGTGAGCGATCTCGGCGGAACGGCGGTCATCAAGCCCCTCGACGGCAACGGCGGGCGCGGCGTGATGGTGCTCAAGCTCGATGACCTGAATTTCAACGCGATCATCGAGGTGAGCTCCGGCGAAGGGCGGCGGCCCGTGATGGTGCAAGAGTTCTTGCCGGACGTTCGCAAGGGCGACAAGCGGGTGATCTTGCTCGACGGCGAGCCGTTGGGCGCGATCCTGCGCGTGCCCAAGAGCGACGAGGCCCGGAGCAACATGCACGTCGGCGGCACCGCCGTCCCCACGGATCTCACCGCGAAAGAGCTGGAAATCTGCAAACGAATCGCGCCGCGACTGCGCGCGGACGGGCTGTACTTCGTCGGGCTCGACGTCATCGGCGAGAAGCTCACCGAGGTCAACGTGACGTCGCCGACGGGCATCCAGGAGCTGCGCGATTTCACCAAGACCGACCCCGAGGGTCGGGTGATCGCGTGGATCGAAGAGAAGGCGAAGGCGCTGCGGGGCGCGTAGATCGCGCGTTTCGCCGACGTCTGGCGCGGACCGAAATCGCAGACGCCCGAAGGCGCGGACGTCCGCTCGAAATCCAAGCGTTTGTGGTACATGACGCTACGTCATGCCCGTTCCTCATCCGGCGCCGATTTCGGGACACAGTTACAGCGCGGTCGAGCTCGTGGTGGATCGCGACGCGGTCGTCATGCTCGATCAACGGCTCTTGCCGACAGAAGAGACGTACTACCGCTACGACACGGTCGAGCAGGTGGCAGAGGGCATTCGCGCGATGGTGGTTCGCGGAGCGCCTGCCATCGGGATCTCTGCCGCCTACGGGCTCGCGCTCGCGGCGCGCTCGGATCGCGCGCGGGGTGACTTCATGGGCGAAATCACCCGCGCGGGCGAGATGCTCGCGGGGACGAGGCCCACGGCGGTCAACCTCTTCTGGGCGATCGAGCGCGTCACGAACAAGTGCAGAGACTGGGCGGACCTCGGTCACGAAGAGCGCTCGCGACGCGTGGCGGACGAGGCGATCGAGATCCACCGCGAGGACGTCGAGGCGTGCAAGAGCATGGGCGCGATCGGCGCGCAGTGGATGCCCGACGACGGGACAGTGCTCACGCACTGCAACGCGGGCGCGCTCGCGACGGGCGGCTACGGGACGGCGCTGGGCGTGATCCGCGCGGCGATCGCCGCGGGAAAGCGCGTGCGAGTGCTAGCCGACGAGACAAGGCCGTACCTGCAGGGGGCGCGGCTCACCGCGTGGGAGCTGTACATGGACGGGATCCCTGTCGAAGTGATCACGGACAACATGGCGGCGCATTTCTTTTCGCGTGGAGAAATCCAGGCTGTTGTCGTCGGCTCCGATCGCATCGCGGCCAACGGCGACGTCGCGAACAAAATCGGAACATACGGCGTCGCGTGCCTCGCTCGGCTGCACGAGCGGCCCTTCATCGTGGCCGCGCCTTGGAGCACGGTGGACTTGCGCACCGCGGATGGCTCGGGGATTCCCATTGAAGAGCGCTCGAGCGACGAGGTGACGCACATCGGAGGCAAGCAGCTCGTCCCGACGGGCGTGCACGCGAGGCACCCAGGATTCGACGTGACACCCGCGCGCTTGGTGACGGCGATCGTGACTGAGCGCGGCGCGGCGACGCCGCCATCCAGCGCGACGATCGCTGCGATCGCGCCCAAATAGCCACACCAAATCGCGAAAACTCCGCGCGGTCCTCGTGTGTCCGTTGCGTGACATCCACCGAGGTCTCGATTGCTAGCGGGGGGCGATGGCCCTTATGGTCGCGCCGCGCAGAGGGTGTACGGCCCGCGGCGCGCACAACGATCGGAGCGACACGATGGCTCTCACACGCGACGCGATGTTCTGGCAGTCCTTTACCCAGCTCGCGAACAAGGCGCTCGACGCCGCGAAGTTGGTGGCCGAGATGTTCGACGACCTATCGAAGGCTCACGACCTGGCCGAGCAGGTAAAGAAGCTCGAGACCGAGGGCGACTCGATCACGCACGACGTCGTCAAGACGCTGCATCAGACGTGGATTACGCCGCTCGATCGCGAGGAGATCCACGGGTTGGTCTCGAGCCTCGACGACGTGCTCGACTCGATCGACGGCGCAGCGGCGCGGGTGATGCTCTACGAGATCACGCAGAGCAACGACGACGCCAAGGCGCTGGCGAAGGTCCTCGTCGAGTCGACGACGGACCTCGTGAAGGTCGTCGACGGGCTGCAGAACATCAAGGACGCCGAGGGGATGCTCGCGCTCTGTCGCGCCATCGGAAAGCACGAAGACGCAGCGGACGCCGTGTTTCGCAGGGCGATCGCGAGGCTCTTCAAGGAGGAGTCCAACGCGATCGAGGTGATGAAGTGGAGGGACGTCTACGAGCGGCTGGAGACCGCGACGGACCGCGCTGAAGACGCCGCCAACGTGATCGAGGGGATCGTCCTGGAGCACGCCTGATGACGACGTTCATCATCTTCGTGATCGTTCTTGCGCTGGTGTTCGACTACATCAATGGCTTTCACGATGCGGCCAACTCGGTCGCGACCGTGGTCTCGACGCGGGTGCTCTCTCCGCGGGCGGCGGTCTTGTGGGCGGGCTTCTTCAACTTCGCCGCGTTTGCTTTCGTGAAGGCGAAGGTCGCGGGAAACATCGCCAAGGGCGTCACGCCTGCGGCGCTCACGCAAAACGTGATCCTCGCGGCGCTGTTGGGGGCGATCATCTGGAACCTGCTCACGTGGTTCTGGGGGCTTCCGTCGTCGTCGTCGCACGCGCTGATGGGTGCGTTTGCGGGGGCGGCGCTGACCAACGTCCCGAGCTTGTCGATCCTCAACGCCCGGGTGTTTCGCGAGACGTTTTTGTTCATCGTGCTCGCGCCGCTGCTTGGCGCGGTGCTGGGCTTCACGATCACCAAGCTCATTCGCTTGCTGCTCGCGAACGCGCGGCCTGCGACGGTGGACCGAGTCTTTCGTCGAGGTCAGCTCTTGTCAGCCGCGCTCTACTCGTTGGGGCACGGCGGCAACGACGCGCAGAAGACCATGGGCATCATCATGGCGCTCCTGGTGAGCGCCAACCTCGCGAACCGCAACGACGCGCCGCCGATGTGGGTGGCGCTCGCGTGCTACACGGCGATGGGGCTCGGGACGCTCTCGGGCGGCTGGCGCATCGTGAAGACGATGGGGATGAAGATCACCAAGCTGAAGCCGCCGGGGGGGTTCGCGGCGGAGACGGCGGGCGCGATCACGTTGGCGCTGGCGACGTTTCGAGGGATTCCTGTGTCGACGACGCACACGATCACGGGCGCGATCGTCGGCGTGGGCACTGGCGAGGGAAAGCTGAGCGCGGTGCGGTGGGGCGTGGCGGGGCGAATCGTGTGGGCGTGGATCTTCACGATTCCGGCGGCGGGCGCGATGGCTGCGATCTCGTATCTGATCGTGCGCGCGATCACCGGTCGGCCGTAGGACCACAAGGGACGTTGGGGGAGGGGACGGTCCTCAATAACTCAACTATTGCTGGGCAATAGTTGAGTTATTGAGGACCGTCCCCGTTCACCCGTCCCCGTTCACCCGTTCACGTTGCACCCGTTCACGTTGCACCCGTCCCCGTTCACCCGTCCCCGTTCACCCGTTCACGTTGCACCCGTTCACGTTGCAGCTATTGCCCGGCAATCGTTGAGTTCCTGAGGACCGTCCCCGTTCACGTTGCGTCGAGCACTTGTTCGGCGCTGAGCAACAGCCGCTCGAGCTGCGGGGAGCGCAAGAGCGCGCGATCCCCGTCGCCGAGCGGGCCGGCCGCGAGGCGCTCGGCGAGCGCGAGCAGCTGCGGGAGCTCGCGGAGAAGATACTCCGACCACGGAACGGCAAAGTTCGACCCGCGCGACGCAGCCAACAGTCGCGCGAGCTCGCTCGGTCCGAAGGGCTGTCGTACGCCAGCCGCGGACGCCGGGTCTTCGACGAGCGAGCCGTGCAAAGCGTCGGGGTTGTAGACGGTCGCGAGAAAGGCCTCGCTCGCTGCGAACGGACCGCGCACGTACTCGTTGGGCGAGCGCTCGCGGCGCCACAGCCCAAACACCGGTGAGAACGCGTGCGCCGGGGGATCGCTCGGGCGCCGATCGAGCCGGGCGAACGCCTCCCACGCGAGCAGGGCTCCGTCGCGCTCGCCGATGTCGATCGAGGGCGCGCCGTACAAGCGCTGGTGCGCGGCGCGGACCGCGCGGTCGGAGCGCTCGAGGAGCAGCGCGTTTTGCCCGGCGCTCATCGCGTGAGGCCACCTGGGCGTCGGGTCCGGCGAGAGCACGAACCGATGCTCGAGCCTTGGGACCTCGAGCTCGTCGACGAACCGCGCCACGACCCACGAAATCGAGTTGGCCTCGGGCTCGAGATCCATCGCCGCGTAGCAAACGGGCCGCACGTACCACTGAAGGCACTGCTGGCGCAGGTCCCAGAGGGAGCGACCCGAGAGGGGACGAGCCGGGGCTGCGGTCGATGGAGCTTTCACTCGCGGATCGTCTCTCTCGCGACGGCGACGGCGCGCAGGAGCGCGCGGAGCTCGGCGCTGCTTCGATCGCGATCGACGGGCTCGTCTCCCTGGTCTGTGTCGTCGAGGGCGCGCATCGCCAGCGCGAGCGAGCGGTACGCCATGGCGCGGTGCACGGTGCTCTGCCCTTGATAGAGCGCTTCGAGGGTCCTCGCGAGCTGCGCTTCGGACGGAGGAAAGAGCTCGAAAGGGCCATCGGCGCGCCGCTCGGGCTGATAGCGCTCGAGCTCGAGGTCGAAGGCTGGGTCGAACGGGTTCACTGGACGACCCACGATTTCAACGGATACGTCGGGCGCGTCGGGCGCGTCGCGCTCGTCTCGGCGACGGGCGATGGCGTAGGGCGTGTAGGCGTCCGCGACGTCCATTCCCTGGTTTGCGTCGGGCTTGCAGAAGGTCGCAAACGCCGCGCGCAGCGAGTAGTTGTCGTCGATCGTGCCGGAGACGCCGAGGAGCTGCGCGGCGTACTGAAGAGCGAGGCCGGTCGGCGAGCGACTCATCTCGAAGACGTATTGGCTGAACGTCCCCTGCTCGTTGGCGCGGTCTTCAGCGTCGAGGCGAGCGAACTCCTGCTCTTCTTCGGGGAGCTCGTCGAAGTAATCGGGCAGCTCGACGGGGATGAGCTTGTTGCCCGCGAGGGTCAGGCACGAAGGCCACTCGGGGTCGCGACGATCCGTGGGGACGACGACCTGGTGAACCGCGTCCGTCGCCTCGTCGTTGTAGTACTGCGCGACGGCGAAGACGATCGACTGCGCCTCGGGGACGCGCTCGAACACGATGCGAGAGAGCGGCTCGAGGTACCAGCGAAGGGCCATCCAGCGCAGCTCGCGCGGAGACTGACCATAGAGCGTCGCCCACGAGTAGAGGTTCACAGAGCGTCCTCGGACACTTCCTGGCGGGCCTCGCGGAGCCCCAACGACTCTCGGAGCGCTTGTAGGTTGGCGGCGTTGGGCTCGGCTCGGTAGCGGTCGAGCAGGTCGCGCACCGTGGTCATTCGGTCGATGCTATAGCGAACCTCGGCGCCCTGTTGGATCGTCTCGATGATCTCGAGGGGCGAGAGGTACTCGCGCGGGTCGTTGCTCGTGGGCTTGGGGCGAGGCTCTTCGCACTCGGGGCTGAGCATCGTCGCGAGGTACGTGGTGGTCAGACCGAAATCCGCGCGGCGAGCCTCCCAGGAGCCGGCTTCGTAGACGCGCCTGCCGAGCGAGACGATGGGCGCAAACGCGCTGGAGAGCGGCGCGTCGGCGGGCCTCGGGTCGCGCGCGAACCGAGCGAACGCCCGGTAGAACGCGCCTCCTTCATCGTGTTGGAGGTCGACGGAGTCTGCGCCGTAGAGGTCTCGGATCGACTGCGTGACCGTGCGTTGCGAGCGGCCGTCGGCGAGCATCGCGTTCTGCTTGGGGGAGCTGGCGAAGGGCCAGGTGATGTTCGCGTCTTCGCTGAGCACGAAGGCGTACTCGCAGCGCGTCTTGCCGTCGCGCACGATCCGAGCGACGGCGAAGAGGACCGCGTTGACCGACGGATCGCGCTGCATCGCGCGGCGCGCGACGGACTTGGCGAACCACTGGATCACGTTGGTCGCGAGCTGGTCGGGGTCGAACCCGTACAGGGGAAGCGAGGTAGCGGCGCTCATCAGCCCTCCTGGTTGACGACGGTGTCGGCGGCGCGGGTTGCGTCAGCGAGGGCGGCGGAGAGGCGAGCGGCGAGGTTTTCGAGCGCGCCCGCGCCGTCTTCGGTCGAGAGAGACCGAGCCGCGTCGCGCAGCTCGTCTTCGATCGCGCGGAGGGATTCGGCGGCCTGGCCGCGTTCGACGAAGGCTTTGATGCGCCGAAGGCTCATGCGCTCGACGCGCTCGCCGGCAGAGTCGTAGTAGTCGTCGCTGCCCTCGATGCGACAGAAGCCGACGTTGAAGTTGTCTTCGTACGATCGCTGCAGGGTCTTGCCGACGATCTTGGTGATGCAGTCGTCGTCGCCCTTGCGTCGAGCGATGACCCAGGGACGATGCGAGGTCCCCGCGGACTCTTCTTGGCTGCTCATCTCGCACTGCGAGGCGAACGCGACGATGTTGCCGTAGTTGCTGTCACCGAAGCTCGAGCCCGACACGGTGCTGATGCACTCAGACAGCGCGCTTCGCTCCCATGGGTCGGGAAAGAGCGAGTCTTCTGCGAGCGCGGGCCACTTGGGGTTCTTGTCCGGGCTCGCGTAGAGCGCGAGGTGCGTCGCGTCGTAGGCCTCGTCGCACCAGAACTGGCCGACGGCGAGCACGACGCTCTGCGCGTCCGGGACGCTCGCGAAGAGCAGCCTGGCGACGGGCTCGACGTACCAGCGGACGCAGTGTTCGCGCATCTCGGCGGAGGTGCGGCCGTACCAGCGCTGCGAATCCCACTTGAATTCATCCATGTGTTTTCATCTCGGCTTGGTTTTGTCGGTCCGAACGAGGTCGATCTGGCGACGGCGATCGTCGAGCGAGAGCCTGTGCATGTAGCACTCGAGGACCGTCGGCGTGCCCGAGGTTAGCCGCTCGCGAGCCCACGGGAGGCCGAAGGTGCGCTCGGTGAGGGGTTGGTGCGAGTCGTGCGACCCGTTGTTGGCCGAGACGTGGACCTCGACGATGTTGTCGTAGTCGAAGAGCGCGCGAAGGGTCTGCTCGTCGATCGCGCCGGCGCAGCGCTGGATGTACAGGTGCGAGATGTCGACGGCGAGCGGCATGCGGGCGCGCATCGCGCGGAGGATCTCGGCGCCGGTTCCGAGACGCTCTCCGGGGTACATGACCTCGGTGGCCCAAGGCGCGGCGCAGGCGAGCGCGAACCAGAGTTCGTGGTCGATCTCTTCTCGCGGAAGCGGAGGGTGGACGCTCCATCGCTCGTGCGTTCGGAGCATGCTCCCGTCCCGCGCGTAGATGGCTCGCTTGGGCGCGTGCGAGTCGAACGTGTGGTGGTGGCGCGTTCGCGCGGCGCCGAGGGAGTCGACGAGCTCGCGGGCGCGGGCGGAGGGGAGGTTGCCCGGCGCGAGCTGAACCCCGTCCGCGAGGGGACACAGCGCCTCGATCGCCTCATCGAGCGGGCGGGCCTGCAGGCAGCTCGTCGCGAGAAACAGCACGGGCGCGACCGCTCAGGGAGCGACCCACGTGATGGTGGGGCGCACGGAGTACGCGCGGACGCCGGGCTTGAGCGCCTTCTCGACGATGCAGCCGCGCGAAGAGACGTCGACGGCCTTGAGGACTTTGGCCTCGAGCTCTTCTTTGCTTCCGCGGATCTCGAGAGAGACCTCGACGGTGACCGCGTCGATCTTGAGCCCTGGTCCGTCGGGCACGACGTCGACCTTTGTCGTGGCGCGCGACGACAGGACATCGAGGCGAAATTTCTCGGCGACCAGCCCCCAGGTGAGCAGCCAGCACGCCGAGGCCGAAGCCGCGAGGAGGTGCTCGGGGGTGTTGCGCACGGCGTCGTCGGGTCCGCCCGCGTGCGTCGGAAACGCGAAGCCCACCGGCCCCGTCGGGAGCGCGGCGACGCCGGGCGCCTTCTTGGTGATTCCGTGGAGTGTCGAGGAGATCTCGTCGGTCCAGCCCTGACTCATGGGCGGTATGATACTCAATGGGTATGTCAGCGGTTCGCAGGGCCGTTTCGTTTGCAGTCTTTGCGTGTCTCACCGTGGGCGCAACGACCGCGTGCGACTCGGAGTTGGCAGAGACCGACGGCGTCGGCGGCGCGTCGGACACCGTGGAGGACGCGATTCGTATTCAAACGAGCTCGCCTCAAGCGAGGGCGCAGTACGACGCCAACGTAAGCTTCGCGCTGGAGTATCGCTCGCGGTGCGGCGCAGGGCTTGCGCCTGCAGGCACCACGCGCAGGCCGCGCGTGCTCGTGACGGGCTTCGGGAGGTTTCTCTCGAATCCGACCAACGCGACGGGGATGATGGTCGCCGGGCTCGTTCCGGGGATGCGCTATCCGATGACGACGCGACCTGCGTCGGGGCAGGTCGATCTCCCTGCGCCGCAGACCGCGGTCGGGAGCGCGACGGTCGAGCTCGAAGGCGTCGGCGCCGTGGACGTGTGCGCGATGGTCTTGCCAGTGTACTGGGACATGGCGGCGATCCTGGCGATCAAAGAAGTGCAGTCATTCGGGCCGGATTTCGTGCTGATGAACGGGATCGCCGGTCAACGACAGGAGCTCTGGCTCGAGCTCGGGAGCGTCAATCGCGCGATGACCCTGCCCGACGGCAGCGACGAGCTCGTGCCCGCGCCGGTCACGGGGCAGCGGTTCGCGTCGATCGTTCCGAGCGCGACGGCGAGCGAGCTGGCGTTGGGGCTGCGGCTCTCGTACGCGGCGGTGCAGCGCGCGGCGCGAGAGACGATCGCGCGCGAGGGCGCGGTGATGCAAGGAGGCGAGCGCTTCGACGCGGTCGCAAGAGGCGTGCTTCGCGGGGGATTTCCCAGGGATAGCAACACGTACCTCTGCAACAACACCACGTACGTCGTGAACTACGCGATGAGCCGCCCCAACGTGACCCTCACGTTGTTGCAGGCGTCGCCCGCGCTCGCGGGCAGGGTCAACCGCGTGGGCGTGAGGCTCACGCGCGACGCGCGGAGCGTTCCGAGGGTGTTCGTTCACTGGCCGAGCGCGCTCGTGGGCGCGCACCTCGACGCCGGTCGCTCGGTCATGCGCTCGATCATCGCGGCGCAGCTGAAGGCGCTGCGCGACGGCGGCGCGAGCGCCCCGATCGTGGGCGACAATCGCGACGCCGAGATCATGGCGAGCGGCGACTGGTTCTGAATCGAGCGCGGCGTCTCTAGCGCAGTCTGCGCGTCTCGCAGGGGTGGCCCTCGAGCTTCTCGAGCTTGCCGCGCACGTCTTCGACGATCGCCCGCGCGGTCTCTTCGGGCAGCGTTCCCTCGATCACCACGCGGATCATCGAGCTGTCTTCGACGTAGCGAACGGTCACGCCGCGGACGATGCGTCGCACGGCGGCGGGCGTCTCGTCCTCGCGATCGGCGACGACCTCGTGCGGCATCGGCGGCGAGTAGCGCGCTTCGTAGAGCGTGAAGTCGGGCATCCCGCCGAACTCAGCCTCGAGCGACGCCCGCTGCTTCTTGGCCCACGCAGAGCCCTCGTCGCGATACCAGCGCAGGCTCTCGACGAGAAACAGCCGGTGCCCGCGGCCGTCGGAGCGGCGCACTTCCCACTGCTCGAAGCCCGACGTCTTTGCGCGAGACCAGCGGAGGGACTCGAGGTCGAGCGACCATTCGTCGTCGTTTTCGACGGTGACCTGATCGCTGCGCTCGTCGGCGTGACCTTCGACGTTGCTCCGCTCGATGATCAGCCCGCCGCGGATGAGCAAGGACTTGCCGTCGCTCGAGAGCTCGGCGGAGTGCTCGTAGATCCAACCGGGCGGCGTTCCGACGGTGCGGACCGGGTTGATCGCGAGCGTGGCGGTGTCGAGCGCGTACACCGGCGTTTGTCCTGGCTCGCGTCGGTCCGCGTACGACAGCCCTCCCACGATGAAGACGCGGTCTCCGACGAGCGTCGCGCTGTGAAAATCAGTGGGAGCAAACGCGTCTTGCGGATATCCGTACACCTCGCGCTGGCCCGTCGGATGCTCGACGAACACGTCGTTGTAGATGAAGAAATCCGGGTCGTAGTAGTCCTCGTGCTCGCCGCCGATCGCGATCACTCTGCCGTCGGGCAGCGTCGTGCGGCTCTGGCCGAAGCGACTACAACAGAACCCAGGGCCGACTTCGAAGGAGCTCGGCCCAGCGAAGTGTTCGTTGATCGACCAGGCAGAGAGCTCGGGGTGCTCGGCGATCCAGAGCCACACCGGATTGGTGAGCTTGTGCGGGTTGTACATCCCGATTCGCGGAAATCTCCAGGCGAGAAAGAGGTCGCGCGTCACCGCCTTGGGCGGCTGCGACCCGCGCGGAAGGCTGCGATCGGGTCGCTTGGTCTTGCGGGGCGCGCTCTTCTTTCGCGCGGTCTTCTTCGCCGCGGGCTTACGGCTCGCCGGCGTCGAGCGCGCCTTGCTCTTCGAACGCGCCGCGGGCCTGGTCACGCGCTTCTTCGCGGTCTTCTTCGTCGCCATTCGTCACCGCTCGTTTCGCGGGCGAAAGTACGGCTGAGCGCCGGGCCGTGTCTACCGCCTGCAGGACTCGTAGCCAGCAACGTCGGACGACGATCAGCGCGGCGATTGTCCCTGGTATCGCGAGAGCGAGTAGAGGCCGACGACGTTGCGCGCGCGCTGCAGCACCTCGGGGCGGATTTTGCCCGAAAAGTCCGCGCGAACGCGGCCCTGATCGGAGGAGCCCGCGAGCGTTCCGGCGGTGTCGGTGCTGCGAAACACGTCTTCGAGCTCGCCGACGACCACGGGCGGAATCCGACCTTTGACGCGCGTGATCTTGCCCCCGCGGATGGTGAGCGCGAACAGCACGCGGCTCCGCGCGATGGCGAAGAGCAGCCACGCGAAGAGCGACACGGGCAGGATGAATAGAAAGAAGAACTTGTACAGAGCGACGGTGATTGTAGCGCGGCCGAGGCGATACCATCAGCCCCTCCGATGACGACTTCGAACATTGCTACGAGCCGCGTTCGGCTTCGCGCGAAGGACGGCCACGAGCTCGAGGGCTATCTCTGCGAGCCCGAAGGAGCGCCGGTCGGCGGGCTCGTGCTCGTCCAAGAGATCTTCGGCGTCAACGCGCACATCCGCGAGCAGTGCGAGGGCTACGCGAGAGACGGGTTTCGCGTGATCGCGCCGGCGATGTTCGACCGCGTCGAGCGCGGGGTCGAGCTCGGCTACGACAGCGCCGGAATGAACCGAGGCATCGAGCTCATCAAGCCGCTCTCGGCAGAGCAATACGTGCTGGACGCGGGCGCGGCGGTTGAATTCATGGGCTCACTACCGACTGGGATCATCGGCTATTGCTTCGGCGGCAGCGTGGCGTGGCGCGCGGCCGACGCGCTGCCGGTGCGCGCGGCGGTCTCGTACTATGGGAGCAACGCGGTCAACCTGCTGGACCTGCGGCCGAAGTGTCCGGTGATGGCGCACTTCGGAGCGCGCGACGCGATGATTCCGCTGGAGAAAGTGCAGGCGCTGCGAGAGAGACACCCGGAGGTCGAGGTGCACGTGTACGCGGCGGACCACGGGTTCAACTGCGATCATCGGCGGCAGTACGACGCCGAGAGCGCTGCGCTGGCGCGATCGCGCTCGCTGGCGTTCTTGAAGCAGCACGTGCGTTGAAGCGCCCTATCGCAGGGCGGCGCAGCAGGGGAGTCGGACCCGCATGGCGAGGGGGTCGAGCCGCTTGCCCGCGTCGATCACGGCGCGCGGGTAGAAGGTCGAGCGCCAGACGACGCCCTGCCGACGCCAGGCGAGCCATCCTGCCCTGCAAATAGCGATCGAGTTGAATAGATGTGCGATCGGCCAGAGCAGCGCGCCGACGATGGGCGCGGCGAAGTGACTGGCGAGCACGAGGTGCGTCGCCGTGATCGCCGCGAGGGACAGCGCGGCGGCGAGCGCGGCGAGTCCGCCACGAGACAGCGCGAGCAGCGGGAGGAGCACCTCGACGAGGATGGGCGCGAGCGCGATGACCAGCGGCGCTGCGAGGCCCCAGCCGAACATGCCTCCGCCCTTGTCCGAGCTGCGCAGCAGCGCTCGGACAGAGGGCTGAAACACGAGCGAGACGTCCGCCCGTCCCGCGAAGATGCGCGTGCGGGCTCCCGACTGGGCGAGCAATACGCCGAGCGCGACGTCGTCGGCGATCTCCATACGCAGCAGCTCGAAGGCAGAAGTCTTCTGCAGCCAACGGCGCCGCACGAGGTTGAACGCGCCGACGCCGACGCCGACCGGCTTGCGATCGTCGTTGCAGGTCCAGAGGCGCGACGCGAGGGTGAGCGAGCGAAGAACGCCGACGAGGCTGGCGTCGATGATGGGGTTGACCGAGCGCATCTGGGGAAACACCGCGATCATGTCGATCGAGCGCTCTTCGGCGTGCGCGATCAGCGTTCGCAGCACGCCGGGCTCGATGTGTACGTCTGCGTCCGCGAGCAGCACCCAGTCGCCGCTCGACGCTTCGAGCCCTCGACCGAGCGCGTTGAGCTTGCCGAGCCACCGGTCCGGGAGCGCGTCGACGCGCGTGACGCGCAGCTCGGGCGCGCCCTCGACGCGAGGCTCGGCCATCATTCTCTGCAGTATCTCTGAAGTGGCGTCGGTCGAACGATCATCGACGACCACGACCTGCAACGAGGGATAGTCGCTCGCGAGCTTCGAGCGCAGCGCGGACTCGATGTGCTCTTGCTCGTCCTTGGCCGGGACGATCACTGACACAGTGGGCCACGTCGATGGGCGGGTAGCCGGCTCGATCGACGACAACGACGGGATCACTCGCCGAACGCGCAGCACGAACACGCACTGCACGAGCGTGATGGCGCACAACAAACCAGCGAGGGCCGTGAGCATCGGCGACGGACAACGCTACGATGAGGGCGGTGATTGCGCGATCCGACAGGGACGAGGATGGCGCGAGGCCCAAAGACAATGGAGGCAAACGGGTCTACGCTCGAGCGGCGGCGCGTGCGCCGAAGTGAACAGGAGCGAGGCGCCCAATGGTTCGAACGTCGTTTGCGGCGGTGTTGTCTGTGCTCTCGATCGGCGGCTTCTCGGCCTGCGTGCGGGAGGCGCCGAGAGTCTCGGCCGAGCCGCGATCGGTGACGGAGGGCGCAGGGCAGAGGTCCTCGCGCCCCGTCGAGCAACCGGTGATCGGCGCGCGACCAACGCCACCGCCGCCAGCGCAGCCGGTGTCGGCGTGTGGCGAGCGCGTTCCCTCGACGGACAGAGGGACGGCGCTGGGCGTACGGCCGACGACGACGACGCGCGAGGGTCGCGCCGAGCACACGTATCGAGACTACGCCGTGTTTCTCGCGGTGAACGGCGCGTCGCCCATGGCGAGGACCGCGGCAGACCCGCGGTCGCTGCGGCTCGAGCTCACGGGGCCTGCGTCGCTTCTGCACGGAACGCCGTTGGGCCTTCGCGCCGAGGTGCACAACGGAGCCGCCAGCAGCGCGACGGTGATCCGCAGCAACGACGGGTCGTTCGAGCAGATGCGCGAGCCCTTCGTGGACATGTACCTGCAGAACACCGCGGATCAACGCGTGTATCGCTACAGCTTCGTGGGCGAGCGCTGCCGCATGGTGAACGGGCTCGAGCGAGCGGACCTTGTGTCCGTCGCGTCGGGAGGACGCTCGAGCGCTCCGTTTGCGGGGTGGACCTCGCACCTCACAGAGGCGAAGATCCCGATCGCCGGTCGATTTCGTGTGTGGCTAGTGTATCGGCAATGCAACTGGCGCGAGGCGCAGGGGAGGAGCTCAACGCCGAGCATGGCGAAGCCGAGCGACCTCTTCGAAGGGCAGCTCGTGTCCAACGCGATCGAGATCGAAGTGCAGTGACGTCGCGGGACCGGACAAGCGACGGCGCTCCGGTCGTCCCACTCGTCCGCGAGTTACGCGCTCGTAACGAGTTTCGTGTGGGGAATCTCAGACGGGCTCAGACGTCTATTTTATCCATTATGCAGCCTCTACGAGTCGCTGGAGGGCGCGCATGGGCGTCACTCGTCGCGCGCGATCACAGGGAGATCCATGTCGTACATGGGTTCGCCGCCGGTGCTCCTCGGAGTGCCGTTGAAATAGAGCCTCCCGCCGAGCAGCATGGGCTTGGACGCGAGGCACTCAGTGTCGTCGACAAGGACGTACTCGCGCTGTGACGGGATGTGAAACCCGTAGATCGCCATGCGATCGCCAACCGAGCCCGCGTTGGGATTGCTCGCGTGACGTAGATCGGTCCAAGCGATCCAGTTCCCTTCGACTACCACGTCGTCTTGCGTGACTGGGTTGGGCGCGAGGTCCCGCGTGATCCGTTGCACCACGCCCGTGCGGAGGTTCTTCATGTACACCTCCGGGTTGTCCGGCGATTCACGGGAGCCCGTGGGCCAGTCGCGCTGATCGAGCCACACGACGATGTCGCCGTCGATGAAGGCGTGCCACTGCGCGCGGTTGGTGGGATCGACGCGCGTTGGTTCTGCATCGCCGCGCGTCCAGAGAAACACCTGGCCGTCGCAGTCGAACACCACGCGCTCGCCGCTCGCGCGCACTGTGTGGCACTGGTTGTATCCTGCGGGAGTGAGCTCGCGCTCGCCAGTGCCTTCCGAGTTGATGACGAACACCCGTGTGCGCCAATCATTGGACTCCATCGAGTCCTGCCACAAGAACGCGATCAGCGAGGGCGTTGCAGACATGCCCCAGAAGCCGCCAGACGACACGGACGTCTGACGCTGTCTCTGCCACAGCGTCCGCCCGATCGCGCCGCGAACGGGCTGGTCGAAGATGATCACGGCTTCGTTGAACGCGTGGCGCCACGCCGCGCCGAGCACCAGACGCGTGCCAGAGATCGCGAGAACGCCGCGGAGCATGTTCGTTTCGCTTTCGAACGCTTCGACGATTCCAGTTCCCGGAACAACACGCGCCATTGAACCCGTTATTGAGTAGTACACCGCGCCATCGAACCAGTGGCCGCGTGTATTGTTGAAGGGTGCCGTCGGTGAGACAGCCTGTCGGCCGTTACAGGAGGCAAGCTGCCCTGGCAGCCAGCGATACTCTTTGATGGGCAGCACGAGCGACCCATCGACCCACGGCGGAGGAACAGGCGCGTCTCCATCGGAGATGGTGTCGCCCCGCACATCACGCGCTGTATCTCGCAGCGTCGCGTCGACCGCGTCGCTCACGAGCGAATCGACGGACGCGTCCGCAGGCCGTGGCTCGCTGCACGCGCTGCACGCAGTGAGCATCGAGCCCACCGACAAGAGAAGCATTCTCGCGTTCATCGCAGTGGCGCCGTCGTCGAAGTCGCACGTCGAATGACCGTGGCACTTCGAGCGCCACGCCGTCCAATGGGCCTACGCGCGAGGCTGCTCGAAGAACCTCCCGTCGCGACGCGAAGCAGCGATCCCTGCTGTGATCCCTGCCCGATGCTCGACGCGATGCCGCCCTCGAGAAGCCACGTTCCCTGTGGATTTCCAGCGCTCGCGTAGCCAGGGACCGCCCAGAACATGTCGTGCTCCAGGTCCGACACCACCGCGTAGTTCTCGGTCGCGCCGAGTCCATCGCCCGAGAAGTCGTGGACGAAGGAGGTCGTGGCGCTCGTTCCTTCCAGCGAAACGCGCCACAGATCGCGATACCAGGTCGAGCCGATGTAGCCGCCCGCGTATACGAGTCCGTCTCCGTGATCGTCGAACGCGAGGTCTGCGAGGGCGCCGGCGGGCAACACGTTGCCGTACGCGAACACGTCACCGTCGGTCCCGCGAACGCGCCAGAGATCCGAGAGCGCGTAGCCCGACGAATCGATGCCGCCGCCGATGTAGAGGTCGTCTCCGAGCACCGCGATCGATGTGTCGAAGCGCGCAGGCACTGCCGCGCTGAGCGTGCGTTGCGACCACGTTCCCGACGGCACATCGAAGGCCCACAGGTCCCCGAGCAGCGCTCCCCCATCGTTCGTGCGTCCGCCGAAGAGATAGAGCGTCTTGCCGTTGGCGCTCGCGACCATCGTGGACTGAACGCGCGCCGGCGGAATCGTGGGCGAACCGACAAGCTCCCACTGGTACTTGTAGCGTCCGTCCGCTTGCAACGCGGGGGTCGCGCGATTCAGCGTGTTGCGCGTGATTCCGGCGCGCGTTCCGCCGAAGGCGTACACAATCGGCCAGCCGTCGGCATTGGCGTCGGTGGACGTCCACGCCATCTGCGCGTTTTGCGGCAGCGCCGCGGGGTAGCCCTCAGTCGTCGCGCTGTCGACGATGGTGGCGACCCGCACGTTCAACCGCGTGAAGGTGACGCCGCGCACCGGCGCAGTGGGATCTCCGTTGCTCCAGAAGTGGTCGCTCGCCACGTTCGCGTCGGCAGCGCCGAGCGGGACGATGCCCAACAACTCACGACCCACGACGTGATGGCGCTCGAGAAAGGGAGGCGGGTCGGGATCGGGGCGGATGAAGATGATCCTGCGGTTCCACCAATAGTCGTAGAAGCTGCGGACGAAGCGGCCTCGGGGCGAACCGGAGCGCATCGGAACAGGCGATGATGAATAGTGGTCACGCATTCCTTGAACAGGACTGTTCGGCGTCGGTGGGGCTGTGTCCATCTGCACGCGAGACCAGAATGCGACCTCCACGTTGACGTTCGACCCGGGCGCGAGTCCGCTCGTCGGAGGCAGCGGGTTGTTGGCGCTCGTGATGTTCCACCCGAACCAATCCCACATGCGCTGACCGCGAAGCGCGAAGAATGCGTTCGAAGCTGCCACCGTACCGGACCAGTTCAGCGGCACCGAGGGAGTCACGACAGGAAAGTTGAATTGTGGCGCAGTAATCGAGCCGGGTGGTCGCGGCGCGAAGTCGCGCACCGAGCCCATGGTGATCGAGCTGTCCGCGGGACGCGGCGGAGGAACGTCGAGATCAGCGACGATCCACCCACGACCGCTGCTCGTCCCGTTTGGAGTCGAGTTGGGTCGGCACTGCGATTCGGGGTTCAGATAGCAATCCTGACCACTGAGCGGGATTGCGGGTCCTACTGCCGGGTACTCGTAACACAAGCACCGCCGCAGGACGGTGGTCTGGTTGGTGGTCGCTCCTGGCGCAGGGCTGCTCGTCGGAAAACCGCTCGGCGTGGGCCCGCTCCTGGGCGCGTACCCGATCGAAGCGCGATCGTCGCCCTCGTTGCACTGAAGGATCTCGAAGCCGATTCGCGTGCACGTCCGTCGCTCCGAGCGCGTCGTCGATGGATTGGTGGCGGAGATCGTGGCGCAGGGATACGGGTCGCACGCGTCTCCGAGGATGGGCCGGTTGTACAGCGTCTCGGCGGCGGCGTTGCAGTTGGGCTGCTGGCGATGTGGCGCGTTGGGCGTGTCCGCACGCACGCCGATGGGCTCGTCGCCGCCAGCGATCCCTGTGGTGGGGCACAGGTCGCACGCGTCACCGCGGCCATCGCCGTCGCTGTCGATCTGGTCGGGATTGAGAACGCTCGGGCAGTTGTCGGGCTGCGTCGCGCCGAGCGTCTCGTCCCGCCATCGCGTGGTCGCTGACCCGAGGTTCGGCGCGCCGAGAATCGAGTGCAAGAAGAGCTCGACATCGCTGTCGATGCGCGAAGACTTTCCGTCGGCGGTCATGTGCACTCCGACGAGCAGCTCGCGTGTGTCGAGAACCATACGGCTCTGACTCGACGCCGAGCGCATCCAGAACATGCTTCCGCCCGAGTCGCCGCTTTGCAATATGTTGGATCCGACTGAAATCGTGGGCGTGTTGGTGGCGCTCAGCGGAAAGCCCTGCACCGCGACCGTCGCCGTCGAGCGATGGTTCGGCGTGATCACTGACGCAGATCCAGCGACGCGCACGGACGATCCGACCACGATGCGATCCGCATCGAACATGCTCGGCAACAAGACGGGAGCCGGGATCGCGAACGATCGCGGGACGACCAACGACGCTGGCAGCTCGAGCAACGCGAGGTCGTGGCCGACGCTGGTGGAGCTGGCCGTCCAGTTCATGCATCGACCTGGCTCGTTCAGTTGCCCCGGCGCAGGCGTGAGGTTCGCGGTCGCATCGGGCATCACGAAGCAGCGTCCGTTCTCTCCCGTTTGATTTCGTGCGTCCCACGATTGGCCGTTCGATTGTCCCTGAAATACGACTTCGATCTTGTTCCGATACACCTCGGAGGTCCCGTCGGGTTGAAACCGGAGCACACAATGTGCCGCTGTGAGGATGTGGCGCGGCGTAATCAGCGTTCCCGAGCAGAACTCCGAGTTCCCACGGATGCGAAGCCTCACCGTAGCGTTGTGTCGCCGAAGCGTCTCGGGATCGGACGGAACGTCCACCGTGCCGCCGAAGATTGCGCTCGATGTCTGCTCGACGTCATGCGATCCGCACTGCGTATTCCAACCGGCAACGCACAGCAAAATCACGTGTGTGTGTGTGTGACTTGCGCCGCTCTCGGTGAGGCTCTTCTCACGGTGCTCATGATCGTGTCTTCTCTTCCCCCGAGAGCTACACCGCCCCCGGCGAAGACAATGGGACCACGGCGCGCGCACCATCGCAACCGCTGGCCTGCGCCCGTAGCCCACGCTTCGCTCTCCCGCAAAGACCGCTCGTTCTCGCGACGATCGCGCCTGGTGCTACTTCACGATCCACGCGTTGCTGCCGCGGTCCCAGCCGACCCACCGCCCGTCGCGCATGCGGACGTCGAGCAGCCCGTCGCCGTCGGCGTCCTGCGTGTCGAGCTCGGCGACGAACGTGTACGAGCCCACGCCGAGCGAGCCCGACGGCGCGACCTGCCGGATCACCGGTCGTCCGCTGCCTGGAAAAGTCCCGCGATCTTGAAAGAGCCCCCGCACGAGCGAGAGCGCGGCGATGGCGCTCGGAGCGCGGTCGCTCAAGTCGAAGAAGCCTGCGCCCGACACGCGCTCGACGAGGTAGAGCGTCTCGCCCGAGGGGACGAGGCGGTTGCTTCGCCCCCACACGTACACGCCGAGGCCGCCGGTGACGCTCTGCCCGTCGCTCTCGCGCAAGGCCATCATGCCCCAGGTGCCGCGCGCGCGGACGTTGCGCGCGAAGCACGAGTACCAGGCCGTGCTCTTGGCCTCGGTCCACGCCGGCGGCACGTAGAGGTCGTACTGAAGCGAGAGGCAGGGATCGACGGGAGCGTCCTGGCGAAAGTAGTTGACGACGATCGAGTCGACGCCGTCGATGACCGAGCGCGAGTCGGAGAACCGATGGACGCAGTTGTGCATCACGTCGGCGGGACGCGCGACGCGCGACGCGGGATTCGCTGCGAATTCGCTCGTGAATGGCCCGTTGAAGATCGTCGACGCGAAGCCCATGTACCGCGTCCACGCGAGCCTTCGTGACGACGGCGTCGCGGGACGCGAGTCGAGGACGGCGATGAAGCGGCTGACGTTGCAGTTGTAGTCGTCGAAGGTTCCGACGGGAGCGCCTGCGACGATGGTGGTGCGAAGCGTGCCGTCGGCGGCGCGGGAGGCGGCGTGCGTTCCGTAGTTGCGGCCCGAGTGAAAGAACGCGGGAGCCATGCCCGCGGCGACGTCGTACGCGAGCGCGCTCAGCGCGGCGCCGGTTCGGCCCGAGATCGCGAGGGCGACCGAGTGGTACGTGAGCGTGACGTCCTCCCAGCGATCGCCGTCGAGGTCCTGCATGTATCCGCCGACCTCGCGAAACCAGTTGGGCATCGACGGGATCGTGGTGTCGCCCGCGATCCAGCCGGCGCCGCACGGGCTCGCTGCGGGCGCCCCCGCGCGAAAGATGCACATGCGGCCCCAGATGGAGGAGCCGTAGGTCCCCGACGTGTCGCCGTCGCCGTACGACGGCGCGAGAAAGGGGTAGAGCTTGTCGTCGCTTCCGCGAAGCGCGTCGACCCAGGCGTTCTTCTGTGTCGCGGGGGCGATGGTTTGCGCGACGACCGTCCGCGCGTCCGGATCGACGACGGTCAGCGCAGGAGGCGTTGTGGTTCGAAGATCGACGCAGTGAGCGACGGCCACTTCGCTGAGGGGCGAGCCCGCGTGCGTTCCGATCACGCGGATCGTGGGGCCGACGACGGAGCCCGAGCAGCGCGAGCCCATCGCAGAGAGCGCAACCTCACCCGCGCGAACGACGGACGAGTCGATCGCGAGGCAGGTCCCCGAGGATCCCGCGCAAGCACGCACCGCGAGGTTGGTGTCGGTCCGACCGTCGCCGTCGAGATCATGGGAGTACTCGGGCGGCGTTCGAGCATCGGTCACCGCGCTGTCCGGGATCGCGCTGTCGGGGCCGCTCGTCGCGTCCGTGGCGCTGTCGACGAACCCGTCAGGCTGCGAGCTGGTGACGTCACGCGAGTCCGCTGCGTCTCGAAGCGCGTCGCGCGCGTCCGCGGTCACGCGAGCGTCGACCGTCGTCGGACCGCCATCGCAGCGAGCGAGGGCGCACGCCATGGAGATCGTGAACGCAACGGAAGCGCGTCGGGCCATCGCCGTCGATTGTACGCCCGATCGCGGAGGATCCTACTCGACGGCGCGCTTGACGAGCATCGCCCACGCGACGCGGGTGGACTCCTCGAGCTGCGCTGGGTCGACGCGGTCCGCGGTGTCATTGGGGTGGTGGTAGTTGCGCGGCGCGTGCTGGACGGGGTCGATGCACGTGAGCGAGAGCGCGCGGTAGCCAGCGACGAGAAACGGCAGCGCGTCGGTGGCACCCGCGGGGATGATGTACGGCGACAGCTCTTTTTGCACGGCTTCGCGGGACGCTGCCTGCGCGCAGGCGAGCAGCTCAGGTGGTTGTGGGACGCGGAAGAGCTCGCCCTCTTCGAGCGCGAAGAGCTCGCCGTTGGAGAGCGTGTCGAGCACGAAGATGTCGGTGTTCGCGCGGTCCCACACGGTGGGGGCGAGGCTGGCGAGGTGAGCGGCTCCGCCGGTTCCTGCTTCTTCGGCGCCGGTGAACGCGAAGACGATCTCGACGCCATCGGGGCGCTCTCGGGCCCACTGTTCGGCGAGGACGACTTGCGCCGCGCACCCCGAGAGGTTGTCGGCCGCGCCAGGAACAACGGTGTTTCGCAGCACGACGTCCGCGTTGACCAAAAAGACGATCGCCACAGGAATCGCCAGCAGCACCGTGAGCCACGTCGGAGACGCATAGATCCCGAGCGCCGAGAGCGCCTGGAGCACCACGAGCGCGAGCAGCGTCGCCATGGGAAGCGCGAGCTGCTTGCGCAGAAACGGCAGCGCTTTGGGCGGCGGGGCCGCGACCACCCGCAGCACGGCGGGATCGAACATCAGCCCGGTGTACGCCGAGTCTGCGTGCGCCAGCAGCACGATGCGTCGCCGCATCGGCCCCTTGGACGGGAGCGTCGCGAGGAGATTTTGTGTAGCGACCGAAGGCCAGAGCTTGCGCAAGAGATGTCTTCGTCGCGTGACCTCGACATAGAAGCTCACCCACACGGCCAAGAGGCCCATCGCTGCGAGGCCCGGTGAAGTGTGGCCGACCCATAGCAGCGCGAGCGCGAGGCCGAAGTGCATCGCCATGCCGCCGTAGATGTGCGGCGGAAAGCGAAACGGCTGCCACGCCACGGTGTACCCGGCGCGCTCGAGGCGCTCGGCGATCGCGTGTTGCACGGCCCGCTCTTCGGGAGAGCCCGTGAGGCGGGTCTTGGCGAGCCCCGCGAGCCAGAAGAGCGCCTGAACAACGGGCGTTTCGGTGTCTGGAGTTGCGTTCATTCTCCTCGGTGAATCCAAGGGGGGGTCATAGCGCGACGCTGGGGAGTCCGAAAGGGCGCCGCGAGCTTCTCGAGAAATGAGCCCGGACGGTTCATCGCTCGCTCGCGGCGACGAGGGGTTCAGTGCTTTCATCGCTGCGCTGTGCCTCTATTCAAGCGCCACGACGCGACGTTGGTCTCTGGGGTCTCGCTCACCCGCGCCATCATGCCGTTCATCATGCCGACGCGCACCGAGTCGGCCGTGTACTTCGAGCAGACGCTCGACGTGACGCACGCGCACGAGTACATCGCCCGACGCGCGGCGGAGGACGGGACGAAGCTGACGTTCTTTCACCTCTATTCGTACGCGCTCGTGCAGACGCTCGGCGAGAGGCCGCGGCTCAATCGCTTTACGAGCGGCGGAAACCTGTACCAACGCAACGCGATCGAGCTGGGATTTTCAGCGAAGAAACAGCTAAACGACCGCTCGCCGCTCGTCGTGGTCAAGCGCGCGTTCGATCCGAGCGACTCGTTCGACGATCACGTCAAGCGCGTGCTCGACGCCGTCGACGAGGCGCGTTCGAGCAAGCCCAATCAGACCGACAAGGAGCTCAGCATCTTTCTCGCGCTCCCGCGGGTGGTGCTGCGCATGGGGGTGGCGCTGTTGCGTTGGCTCGACAGCGTCAACCTCGCGCCCGCGGCGCTGATCGGGCCGGATCCTCTGTATTCGAGCGTCTTCATCGCCAACCTCGGCTCGGTGGGCTTGGAAGCGGCGTTTCATCACCTGTACGAGTGGGGCAACTGCCCCATCTTCGCGGTGGTGGGCCGCGTTCGCGACGAGGTGCGACCCGACGGGAGCGCGCGAAAGTTCGTGACCGTGCGCTACACGTTCGACGAGCGCATCGAGGACGGTCTGTATTGCGCGCGAGCGCTCGATCGACTGCGACAACGCGTCGAGCGCTGGGGCGAGCCGATGGAAGACGCGCTCTGACAGGGTATCGAGTATCGAGCTCGGCTTGCCGACGGCGAGAGCGATCCGGGGTAGGCTCGTGTGTCGAGCGATGACCACAACTGTCGATGGACTCGCGGAGGGAACCCGCGTCGCGGGACGCTATCGCATCATCCGCAAGCTCGGCGCAGGCGGAATGGGCGCGGTGTACGAGGCCGTGCAAGAAGCGATCAGCCGCAAGGTGGCGCTGAAGGTGCTCTTGCCCGCGTACGCAGAGAACCCCGAGGCGGTCGCGCGATTTCACCGCGAGGCGCAGGCTGCCGCTTCGCTCGGGCACCCGAACATCGTGTCCGTCACCGATTTCGGCGCAGACAACGGCGTGGTCTTCTTGGTGATGGAGCTGCTCGTGGGCGAGTCGCTCGCGAGCGCGATCGATCGCGGGTCGTCGCTCGCGCCTGGGCGAGCGGCGTGGATCGCGTCACAAGTGCTCTCTGCGCTCTCGGTGGCGCATCAGGCGGGGATCGTTCATCGCGACATGAAGCCAGACAACGTCTTTTTGACGGAGGTCTCGGGCATGAACGACGTCGTGAAGCTGCTCGACTTCGGCATCGCGCGCTTCACCGAGCAGAGCAACGACAGCAAGCTGACGCACACCGGCGCGGTGCTCGGGACGCCGATGTACATGTCCCCCGAGCAGGCTCGGGGGCGGGCCGTCGACCATCGCACGGACCTCTACTCGGTCGGGGCGATCCTCTACGAGATGCTCACCGGTCGCCTGCCTTTTGCCGCAGAAAACGTGCATGCGCTCTTGTTTGCGATCCTCGAAGACACGCCGACGCCGATCTCGACGCTGAGATCCGACGTGCCTCCGGAGCTCGTCGCGGTGGTCGAGCGCGCGATGGCCAAGGACACGAGCGCGCGCTTCCAGACGGCGGACGAGTTTCGCGCGGCGCTCGATCCGTTCGTCGATCGATCGGCGCCCCGCACGACGGGCGTTCACCTCGCGCCGACGCGTGAGTCCGCGATGGTGACCGCGCCGACGATGGCCGCGGTCGTGAATACAGGGCCGCTCGGCGCGCACAACGCGACGGGGCCGCACGCGACGCCCGATCCGTACGCCGCTGCGCCGCTGCCCGTGCAGTCTCCGCAGCAACCGCCGACGCAACCCGTGCCGACCGGAACGCTCGCGAGCGCCGCACCGTTGGCGATCGGCACGAGCGCGCCGGCGTCGCGCCCGACGTGGCTCCCGTGGGTGGGGGCTTCGGTGATCGCGTTGGTGGGCGTCGCGACAGGAATCGCGCTCAAGGGATCGGCCTCGCGCCAACCTCCCGCGGTGCCGACCTCGAGCATCGACGACGCGGTGCGCGCAGCGATCGCGCGGCTCGACGCAGCGACGCCAGTCGCAAACGTCGCCGAACAACGGGTCGCTCCGCAAGCGGACGCGGCGATCGTCGCAGCGCCGCCCATGGATCAACCGACGGGCGCGACCGCGCGATCGACGGCCCAAGCGACCGGCGGCCGTCCGTCGCGATCGAGCGGCGCGCGATCGGGCGACGTGACGGCCGGATCGGTCAACACGCCGCCGCTCCAACCGGACCCGCCTCTGGTCGCGCCTGCTCGTGGGCGCCCTCGCCCCGTGGCGACGTCGTTTTCGGGAGGCATGCTCGGCGGAGCGCGCCGCGATGATCTCCTCGCGCACTTGCAACCGATGTATCCGGGACTCAGCCGCTGCGCGAGCATGGTGTACATTCCTCCCGGCGAAGGGGCGTACGATATGTGGGGGATGGACTTCACGTTTTCCGTCGACCCGACGAGCGGCGCGATCACCCGCGTCGAGCCGCGGGGAGACAACGTTCGATCGCGCCCGTTGCTCTTGGCCTGCGTACGCGCGGTTACGATGGGGAGGACACTGGTGAGCGAGAACATCGTTCCAGAGGTGACAGTGTTCTTTCGCAACCAGTATGTGCGCTGAGCGCCGCGCGGGGGCAATGAGGTCAGGGCGCGGCGGCGGGAGAGAGCGCGCTGAGAGCGGCGGCGTTGGCGACGCTGGCGACGCGCGCGCGGCACTGCGCCGCGGTGGTCCTCGGTTCGAGCGCGGTGAGCTTCACGCAAAACGCTCGGGCGTATGGTTCGAGCTCCGTCGATCGACCGCGCAGCCACGCGGCCGCAGCGGTCCGCGTCGAGGCTCCTCGAGCCGCGGCGGCGGCGAGCACCGCGCTGTCCGGGACGACGCCGTCTTGAAAAGATGGGACAAAAAATGGTTCGGCCAGCCTGGTGCGCACCCTCGCGTCGAGCGCAGGGTCGACGGCGGCGTCCGCCTCGCTGACGAGCGCGATCGCTCGATCGCCGAGGGACCGCAGCGCGTCGCGCGCGGCGCTCGAGCCGCCGTCTGCGGGGGAGGCGTCGAGCTCACGAAGCGCGCAGCGCTCGACGAAGCGAAGGGCGTCGTCGTCGGATCGAGCGTCGCCCAAGGGGCGAAACGCCGGCACCGTGGCGGCCCCCTGCCGCGCGAACTGCGGGCACGGGAGGATCGCGGCCATTTCACGGCCGAGCTCGTCGTCGAGCGTCGCCCAACCGTCGAGCTGCGCGCGCATCTCGGCGACGAGCTCTTGCGCGAGGGTGGGGCTCGTCCCTGCGCCGATCGCGGCGAGCGCGCGTCGAACGCGGCTCTGGTGCTCCGGTGACCGCAGCGCTGCGCGCGCTTCGGCGAGCGTCTCGCGCGCCTCTTGCTCGTCGTCCGCCGCGAGCGCGAGCCAGGCCATCCACAGTCGAGCGTAGGGAACATCCATCGCGACGAGGACCCGGCGCATGCGGTCCGGCGTTCGATGGGCGAGCCGCAGCAGGTGCAAGAGCGGCGTGCCTCTCGTTCGCAGGCACTGCTCGTCGCACGGGCGGAGAGGGATCCGCGCGGGCCGGCCCATGGCGCCGTCTGGTCCGATGCCGAGCGCGCGCAGCATGGGCTCGGTGAGCCCGGGCGGCGCTACGCCGCTGTCTACGACTGCGGGGACGCGGTTGTTGCTTTGGACGTTGGAAGCTCGCTCGACGCAGCTCGAAGCCAGGAGTGCTGTGGCGAGAGCCAACGAGCTCGCTCGATGAGAGAGTGTCACGACAGAGCGGACTGTACCTGACTGCCCGTTGAATGCAGCGGTGGCGTACGAGAGGCGCGTGCGCCACACTCACGGCCGATGCTCGTCGAGCATGTCGGCCTGATGCTGTGGTTGATGCTCGGAGCGGTCGGTCAGGCCGCCTGGGCAGAAGCCGTGCTGGGACGCAACTCGGGCGCCGGGTGGGTGCTGTGGCTGAAGGCTCTGCTGCTCATCGGACCGATCGTGCTCACGCCGATGAGCGAGCTTGTGGCGCGCGAAGCCAGCGATCAACGCGTGCGTCTGTGGGCGCTGTGGGTGTGCGTCGGGGCGACGAGCGTGTATCTGACGCTCAACGTGTGCTGCGCGATGCTGCCTTGGCGTCTCGAAGAGCCCGCGCTGGTGTTGGCGAGCACGGTTCCGTCGACGGTGGTCGCGGGGCTGTGTCTGCGGTGGGCGCTGCGCTCGATCGTGACGGGAACCGATGGTGGGCCGTACGACGATTTGCGAGAGCGTCCGCGGTCGTGGGCGCACGCGATCGAGCGCGAGTCGAGCTTGCTCGGCGGGACCGCGCTGTCGATGGCGATCCTCTCGTTCTCGCTCGCCGGCCTCGCGGCGGCGGGGCTGTGGAACAAGCCCGACCGTTGGCGCGAGGTCGGCTCCACGCTGGTCTTCTTCACGGTGTGCGGGCTGGTCTCGGTAAAAATCGCCCTGTTGCGACGGGCGACGATGCGCGCCGCGCAGGGGCTGTAGACTGCCCCGACGTCGTGCGTCGGACCGCTCGCGCTTCGCTGGCGGTAGTTGTCGATTAGCGGTCGAATTCGCGCTGAAAGATCGGCTCGATGGCGTCGACCCACGCGACGGGAACGGCGCTCGCGCCTGCTTCGGCGGCGGCGATCGCCCGACTCGCGAGGATCTTGGCGGCCGAGGGGGACTCGGACGCGCGCTCGAGCTCGAAGCCTTGCACCGCGGCGCCCGCGCCGCTTCCGACGGCGGTGGCCAGGCCTCGCGCGTGCTCAGCGCTCGCGAAATCGAGCGCCACCTTGAGCGCGCGGCGGATTCGCGTCGCCTCGAAGCCGTCGACGATCGCGCCGGTGTCGGTCTTCGGTCTTCGCTCGAGGTACCGACGCAAGAGCGCGCCGGCCGTGAAGGTCGTGACGAGGTGCATCGTGGTGTCGACCGCGCCCAACCCGGGGACGACCTTCGTGAGGAGCCATCGAGCGCCCTTCTCGACGCGTCCGCGAGCAGACATGGGGTCTTCGAGGGTCACGAGCAGCTTGCGCGCTTCGGCCGTGAGGGTGACTCCGCACTCTTTGGCGACGCGGTCGAACATCGCGCCGCGCACTGCGCGGACGAAGGGACCATCGACGAAGGGAGGGAGCACTCGAGAGAGTGCAGCAGAGACCGCGCCGTACGCGATCCAGCGGGACTCCGAGCGGTGCGTGGTGTCGGACATGGGAGGAAAGGCTCGTTCAGCGCGGGCGCGGCGTTCGAACGCGGCCGCGAGCGGGGGCTGTCGTACTCGTGCCGTTCGAGGGCGCGTTGGCCTGGGCGCCAGGCGCGGGCTGAGCGGCGCGCGGCTCGACGCGGTTGGCGCGATCGCTGTTGTCGGCGGTCGCGTTGTCCTTCCATCGGACGAACGAGAGGGCGACAGCGGCGACGAGCACGACCGAGACGATCGCGATCGAGCTGGCGTTGAGCTTGGGGCTCGGCTGCGCCGAGGGCGACCCCGGCTTGATTTCTTGTGTCTGCCCCTTGGCCTTGTCGCCTTCGACCGGAGCGGGGACCGCGCCGCCGTGCTGGTGCCGACGAACGAGCGGCGCCGTGGCCACCGCGGACACCTGCGCGCTCCCGCGAAACGCGGCGGCGAGCGTCGCGGCGAACTCGCTGGAGGACAAGAATCGATCGTTGGCCTTCTTCGACAGCGCTCGCTCGAAGCACTGATCGACGAGCGCGGGGAGGTCTTTCACCCATTTGCTCGGCGGCGGGGGCACGTCGTTGGCGACCGCGTACGAGACGGCCACGGCGTCGTCGCCGGGAAAAGGGCGGATCCCGCAGAGCGACTCGTAGAGCACCGCGGCGAGCGAAAACTGGTCGCCGCGCGCGGTGTACACGCCGCGCGTGATCGCCTCGGGAGAGGCGTACGCGGGCGTTCCGAGAAACTGACCGTCGCGCGTGAGCTGCACGTCCGAGACGCGCGCGATGCCGAAGTCGGTGACCTTCACCGCCCCGTCGGGCGCGATGAGGATGTTGTCGGGCTTTACGTCGCGATGAATGATCCCTGCGGCGTGCATCGCGTCGAGCGCCGCGCCGACGCCCCGAGCGAGGGCGACGACGGCGCGCGCGTCGAGCTTGCCGTCGTTGATGCGGGCGCGGAGCGTCTGGCCAGAGACGTATTCGTAGACGAGGTAGGGGCCGAGGGTCGCGTCGATTCCCGTGTCGTGCAGCGTGACGACGTTGGGGTGCTGGAGTCGCGCAGCGGCGCGGGCCTCGTTGCGAAAGCGGGCGATGTACGCGTCTCGCGCGTTGCCCGCGGCGTCGAGCCTCAGCACTTTGATAGCGATCTGGCGGCCGAGCTCTGGGTCTGTCGCGAGGTAGACCCTGCCCATCGCGCCTTCTCCGAGGAGCCTCGAGACCTGATATCGACCAATGGCTGGCGGCGTCGAAGGCCGCGAGCTCGGGCGCTTGGGCTCGATTCGAGCAGGAGGCTGAGCGGCAGGCCGAGCGTCTCGACGCTCATTTGTCGCAGCCAGCGCGTTCGCGATCGGGTCAGCCTCCACGATGATGACGGAATCTATCCGCCCGAATCACCGTCGTCGAGAAACCGACGGAACGCGCTCGCCGGCGGAGCTCCACCGCACCAGCGCGCGAGGGCGAGCGCCCCTTGGCGAGCGAGCATTCCCAGCCCGTCCACCGTGTGGATTCCCCGCGCTTTCGCGACCTTCAGCCAGGGGGTTAGCACCGGGGCGTACACGATGTCCATCGCGGTCGCGCGGCTCCGCGCATGACCGATCCATCGCTGCGCGGCGTCGTACTCGAGATCGCCAACGAGCTGGGCAGCCCCCGAGCGATGCATCCCGAGCGGCGTACATTGGATCACGATGTCCGCTCTCTCGTGTGCGCTCTTCACGGATTCATCGTCGGCCCACGAGAGCGCGAGGCCATCGCGAACGCCGAGGCCATCGCAAGCGCGGACGCAGTCGATTCCCTGATCGATCGCGCGGGCCACGACGGTGATCGAGCGGCAACCTTCTCGCGCGAGCCCGACCGCGACGGCGCGCGCGGCGCCGCCTGCGCCGAGGAGAACAACGTTGGCCCCAGCGATCGACACGCCTGCGTCAGTGAGCGCGCGGGCGGCTCCAGGGGCGTCGGTGTTGTGCGCGGCCCATCCAGCGCCGAGAGGAGAGAGCACGTTCGCCGCTCCGATGCGGCGAGCGTCGTCGTCGACGACTGTGCAGAGATCGATGACCGCGCGCTTGTGGGGGACGGTCACGTTGGCTCCGGCGCAGTTCATCGCGCGCAGCGCGGCGAGGACCGCGGCGAGCTCATCGGGCGCGACGTCGAACGCCAGATACGCGAAGTCCTCGTGACGACCGAGCGCCGCGAGGGCGGCGGTCATCATGGCTGGCGAGCGCGAGTGCGAGACCGGGTGGCCGAGCAGCGCGAGCAGGCGCGTCTTTGCGGTGGTCACGGCGTCGAGCGTCAGCGCAGCGCTTGAGCGAGGCCGGTGAGGGTCGAGTTCTGGACCTCGATTTCGAGCGAGAATCGCTGGTTTCCATCGACCTCGGCGTTGCTCATCCGAAGCACGATGGGCGTCGCTCCGCGGTCTGGCATTCGAGCGATCGCGGCGCGCGCGTCTGTCGCGGCGCGCTGCTGCTGTTGCTGCCTCAGCATGAGGTTGGGAAATCCCGCGGGAATAAAGGACCACGAGAACGCCCCTCCCCGCGCGCCGTGCGCCGCGAGGTCGAGCGCCGGGACCGTGCGCGCGGAGATCTCTGCCCATCGAGCGCGCACGTCGGGACCGGAGACCACGGTCACGTACGGCCCGTCGGGGATGAACAAGTACTGCATCGGCGGCGCCGTCGCCGGCGCGCGCGCGGGTCGACGAGCCGTCCCTGTCGGGTTCATGGTGCGCGCGGCCTCTGCCATCGCGGCGAAGTCGGGCAGCTCGAAGGCAAACGATCCTGCGGGCAGTCCTCGCGTCGGGATCTCGCGGACCTGCCGCCAGTTGACGCTGTACCGACGCGCGTCGGCCCTGCGCGCGAGCGTGTCGATCGCCCGCGTAAACGCTGGATTGCGGACGATCGTGAGGAGCTGTCGCGTGTCTGCGATCGACGCAGTGGCGCGCGCGGCGTCTGGATACCGAATGATCCCGGTCGCCATGGGGCGGCCCTGCGCGTCGGCTCCGACGGTGACGGCGACCCCGAGGTCGGCGTCGAGCTGTCGCGTGAGGACTTGCTGCAGCTGCGTGAGCATCGCGGGCGGGAGCCTCGCCTCGTTGCGACCAAGGGCCACGGCGATATCCGTGAGCGGGCGCGCGTAGGGGGCCCACGCCTGGTGTCCGAGGCTGCCGGTGAGCACCATCGCCGAGTCCCCGGACAAGCGCTGAAGGTGCTGCTCGGGCAAGGGCGGTGCGGTGCGCGATCCTTCGAGCAGGGCTCGCGCGAACGATCCGCTCGGGTTGCGGAGATCGCCGCTGCCGACGAGGCGCACGCGCTGGTCGTCGAAGGTCACGGTGAGGTCGAGGCCTGTGGACTCGCCCCAGATGGCGCGGGTGTTGGCGACGAAATCGTGTGCGAGCCGCACGAGCGGCTGTCGAACGTCCGCGTGGTTGAACGGCGGCTCAGTGCTTCGGCCGAGGTCGCGGTCGATCTCTCGGTCGATCTCGTCGAGCGCTCGCGTGACGTCTTGCGAGAGCATCGCGCGAATGGCGTTGGGAAACACCGTCGCGACGATGGCGTTCGCCGGCGAATCGCGCCGCGTGAGCGTTCGCGCGAGGAAGGGGGTGACCGTTTCGAGTCCGGATCGAGCGCCGGTCGTGCAGGTGAGCCGCCCTTCGTTGGGCCTCGGGGTGGGCGAGATGAAGCAGACGCTGCTCTCTTCGCGGGAGGGCGCGGCGAGCTCTTTGTCTGCGCCGTTGCGCTGGGGGGTCTGATCGGGCTCGTTGCCGACCGCGGTGACCTCGATCACGCCGTTGCCGAGCGGTCGAGAGCGAAACCCTCGTCCGAGTCGCTGCAGCGTCGTCTGCGGCGCTGGGATGGCGAGGGATAGGACGAAGGACGGGCGTCCGCCGGCGAACACGACGGCTCCGTCCATGGGTCGATCGGTCTGCACCACGCGCGCGAGCGCCTCGTTGCCGAGCACTTGCGAGAGCAGCTCTCCTGCGACGCCGTTGGCCTGCTGTTCATCGACGAACCCGTAGCGCGCGATGCGGGTCGCGACGGTGCGCACGCTCGTGGCGCGCACGAGCGCGACGAGCTCTGCAGGGGCCGCGACCTCGGACACGTCGTCCGGAGCGACGACGGCGCGCCGCTCGTTGCCGCTCGGCGCCGTGATCTGCTGGTTATTGACGGTCGTGGTGGTGGTCGTGCCACCAGTGCACGACGCGAGGGCGAGCGAGAGCAGCGCGGTGCGCGCGGGGGTCCATGGCTTCATTCGGAGAGTTGCGGGAAGCGTACAACAGCGTCTCGCGATGAACTACTGCGCGCGCGTTCGGCGAAAGAGCTCGACGTACAGCGCGACGAAGGGCACCGCGAGCAGCTGCAGGTCGACGTCGATTCCCGCGGCGATGTCCGTGCTGTTTTGCACGCCAAAGAAGTGTCGCGCCTCGACCCAGAGACCAAAGGACAGCGCGTATACCCCGTGGTAGTTGTGCGAGCGAATGCCCCAGAAGAGCCGCCCCGAGGCGCCCGGCGCCAGGCTCGTGCCGTCCCAGCGGAGCGCGAAGGAGGGAGTGAGCACCAGCGGAAACGCCTCGGTGATGGGCAACAACAAGCTCGCCCCGAGCGACGGCGTGACGTCCGCGAAGTGATCGATGCGCGCGGCGATGGCGGGGCCGATTCCGAAGGCGCGCGGCGTGGTGCGGCCAAAGAGCATGTCTGCCCGCCAGGCGAGCGTGAAGACCCCGGCCGGAACGAGCCCCGGCGCGAAGCGCGCTCCTCCGCCGAGGACCACTTGTGCAGTGAACTCGAAGGGCGGTCGCCGCGGCGGCCCCGCGGTCTGTTGGTCGCTCTCGCCGCCAGGCGCTGCGCTCGTCGCCGCGCTGGGCGCGTTGTTTGCGGCGGTCGCGTTGGTCGCTGCGCGGCTCGTTGCACTCGCTGTTGCGTCGGTCGCGCTGGACGCGTCGCTCGTCGCCGCTGTGCCCTGCACGGCCTGCGCCGAGGGGGACGGCTGCAGCGCTTGGGCGGCGACGGACAGCAGGATCGAGAACATGGGCCTGGCGATTGGGAGCGTCGCAGGGGGCGAGCGGTTCGATTGAGAGGGCCAGCGGAAGAAATCCGAGGGGCGTCGGCAGACATCAGTTCTACCGCTCGAACCACGAGCGGCGCTACCATGCGTGGCCAACGATGACCGAGACGATTCGATTGGCGAGGCCGCATTTCGACGAGCAAGAAGAGCTGGCCGTCGCGCGCGTGCTGCGCTCGGGGATGCTCGTACAAGGCCCAGAGGTCGCAGCGTTCGAGAAGGAGACGCTCGCCGCGCTGCAGGCGTCGGATGACACTGCCGCCGTCGCGGTCGCCAACGGGACGTGCGCGCTCGAGCTCGCGTTGGCGGCGCTCGATGTGGGGCCGGGGGACGAGGTGATCGTTCCGAGCGTGACGTGGCCGTCGCCGGGCAACGCGGTGATTCTTCGCGGGGCCGTTCCGGTGATCGCCGATGTCTTGCCGACGACGTTCAACCTCGACCCCAAGTCCGTGGCGAAGCTCTTGACCCCGAAGACCCGCGCGATCATCGCGGTCGATCAGTTCGGCGTCCCTGCGGACATCGCGGGCGTCCGTCGCGTCGCCGGTGACATCCCGATCATCGAGGACGCGGCGTGCGCGATCGGCAGCACCATCGATGGCACATCCTGCGGGCTTCAAGGCGACGTCGGGACCTTCAGCTTTCACCCGCGCAAAGTCGTGTCGACCGGAGAGGGCGGCATGATCGTCTCCTGGCGGCGCGCGCTCGTGACGCGGCTCCGAACGCTGCGCAACCACGGGCAGGTCGAGCCGGGAATCTTCCGAGAAGCAGGTCCCAACGAGCGCATGAGCGAGATGCAGGCCGCCATCGGTCGCGTGCAAATCTCCAAGCTTCCAGAGATCCTGAGGCTGCGTCGCGCCGTCGCCGAAGAGATCCGCGACGGGCTCGACCTCGCGTGGCAGAAGATCCCCGACGCCGCGAGGGTCAACCACCAGACGCTCGGGTTCGTGCTCCCCAAGCCGCAGAGCGGGACGCGTCGCGCCGCGCGAGACGCGCTCGTCAAGGCGCTTCGCGAAGACGGCGTCGAGGCGAATTTTCTCTCGTACGCGCTGCACAGACTGCCGCCGTTTGCGGCACACGCAATCAACTCGGTCCGCGAGCTGCACGTCTCCGAGGTGATCGTGGACGGAGGAATGGCCGTGCCGATCCATACCAAGATGAGCGCAGCGGACGCAGCGCGGGTGATCGACGTCGTGCGCAAGCACGCGGCGTGGGCCATCGGCTCGCGCGAGCTCGAGCTCTGAGCGGTCGGGCGTCCATGGCGTCGAGCGACAAGGTCATCGTCGAGGTCCGCGAGCTGATCAAGACGTTTTCGCTCGGGCTCGTGCGGCTGCGCGAGCGCCCTCCGGGCACCGAGCCGACGACGATCGAACGGCTGCTCGCGAAGCTCCCGGCCGCGGACAAATTTCACCGTCGCGTCGAGGCCGTGAAGAGCATCTCGTTCGACGTGTACGAGAACGAGATCTTCGGATTTCTCGGCCCCAACGGCGCGGGAAAGACCACGACGATCAAGATGCTGCTGGGGCTGATCTTTCCGACCCGCGGGACGGCGCGGCTGTTCGGGCGCGAGGTGACCGACCCAGAGGCGCGCAGGATGCTCGGGTTTCTTCCAGAGAATCCGTATCTCTACCAGTACCTCACGGGCCTCGAGCTCATGGACTTTTGCGGCAGGCTCGCCGGCCTCGACGCCGCTCAGCGCAAGAAGCGCACGAGCGAGCTCATCGAACGCGTGGGCCTCAACCACGCCGCGGATCGCCCGGTGCGCAAGTACTCCAAGGGCATGATGCAGCGCCTCGGCCTGGCGCAGGCGCTGCTCGGCGAGCCCAAGCTTCTCGTGCTCGACGAGCCGATGACGGGCCTCGATCCCATCGGCCGCAAAGAGGTGCGCGACCTCATGCTCGAAGAGAAGAAGAAGGGCTGCACCCTGCTCTTCTCGTCGCACATCTTGAGCGACGTCGAGATGCTCTGCGACCGCGTGGCGATCATTCATCGCGGGCAGATGAGCGCGTACGGGAGGCTCGACGAGCTCTTGCGCTCGGACGTTCGCCACGTCGAGATCGAGGTCTCGGGCGCAGACGATGCGCTGAAGAGCGCGATCGCCGAGAAGGCGCTGCGCGTCGATCCGATGGGCGCCAACACGGTGTTTACCGTCGAAGGCGACGCCAACGCCGACGCGGTGATCGACGCGGTACGTGCAAAGGGTGCGCGCATCGTCGCTGTGACGCCGAGGCGCGAGACGCTCGAGGACCTCTTCGTGCGCAAGGCGCTCGTGAGCGGTTGAGCGCGCGCCCAGAGAAAACAGCGCTATTCTTCGAGGATCAGGAGGTCCCGAAGATGCGCTTCGATGTTCGAGTGTGCGCTACGAGCGCGGTGTTGTTGGCGGTGGCAGCGTGCGGCAGTACGTCGCAGCCGACCGACAGCGGAGCAGACACAGGCGGCGCTGATTCGAGCGTCGATTCCAGCGTCGATTCGAGCGCTGATGCGATGGGGTCGGACGTGACGATCGTCGACGCGCCGACCGGGAGTGATAGCGGCCCCGACGCGAGCGCGGGGCCATGTCCCTCAGCGCTTCCGATGACGGGCTCACCGTGTCCACGCGCGGGGCTCGTCTGTCAGTACGGAACAGACCCGCGCGAAAACTGTCGCCCCTCGGCCCGCTGCGAGATGGGCGTGTGGGTCTCGATGGCTCCGGCGTGCATGCAGATCACGCCGCCTGCGATGTGCCCTGCGACGCGCGAGATGGCCCAAGGCCAGGCGTGCGCGCCGATGGACGCCGTGTGCGCGTACAGCGGGCTCTTTTGTCGCTGCACGAACTGCAGGTCGTTTCCGGTCAGCGGCTGCAACGGCCCCGTGCAGTGGCAGTGCAACGCGCCCAACCCCGACATGGCGTGCCCGTCGGTGCAGCCGAACCTCGGGACCGCGTGCGCGATGGAAGGGCAGCGCTGCGGATACGACTGCGAGTCCTATGGACCCAACGGCGGCCGCCAGTGCACGGGCGGGGTGTGGGTGGCGTCGCCCAACAACTGCCCGATCTCGACGCGCAGAGCCAAGCGCGACATCGTGTACTCGAGCGAGGCAGAGCGCGAGCAGATGGCGCGCGACGTGCTGCGCATGCGGCTGGCGACCTACGAGTACACGGACGTCGCGCTCGCAGGGCGAAGGCGATTGGGCTTCGTGTACGAAGACGAGACGACGCACAGGTACGCGCGGGACCCGGATATTTCGGGCGTGGATCTGTACGGGTACACGAGCTTGCTCTTGGCGACGGTGCAGACGCAGCAGCGGCAGATCGAGCAGCTGCAGCGCGAAGTGCGGGAGCTGAGAGTCAGGCGAGCGCGGTAGCGGCGGAATGGAGGGGGAATCACGAGCGCCCATGAACGGGATCACGGGCGCTCGTGAATTGGGCGTGCGGAAGGGATGGGCTCGCGGTACGCATAGCAGTGTGATTCGCAAGCCAGACTCCCGCCAGATGAAGAGTCTCGTGCGAGCGCTCGCTGACTTGGGGCTTTCTACGAAGCGAGTCGAAATACTCGCAGCAGACTGCGAGCTGAATACGTCCGAGATCGATCTGGCAGGACCGCCGGTGGTGGTCTGGCGCGAGTTGCTGCAGGTCGCGTGGCGCACCGGCAAACTCGAAGCGTTGCTCGAGCACACTCGCAGCGAAAACCCAGGAATTCAACGGCGACTCGACCCGATCATCGAAGAGCTACGCGAGTCGACCGAGCCTCTCCCCGGGGACTTGATCGACGCGACCGCGCAGGGGCGGCTCATTGTGGTGCTCGGGTCGCGGCTCAGCGCGCTGCGGCGGCCGCTGCTCGAGGTGCTCGTGGGAGCGCGTGCGCTCGATGAACCGTATGACCATCGCGCATCGTTCAATCAATACAGCAAGCGTCGAGCAGAGCTGACTGACAAGATTCTCGCTGTCCTTCAGGCGGCCGAGTCTCGGGGCGACGTGCTGCCCGAGTGGGAGCACATCGCCAGGTTCTCTGCGCGTTGGTGGGTCGACACCTCGTGCGATCGGGGCTTCGAGCGCTCTCTCGAGAATCCAGTGATCGTTCAGCTCGACAACGAGGACCCTCCGCAGGCGCGGCGCGTGGTTGTTCGTACTGCAGGCGACGCGAAACATCTCGATCGCGTGATGGTGTGTCTGAGCGCTGCGCGAGAGCGCTGGTTACGCTGCGACGACCCTCGGATCCGGCATCATTTTCAGAGACAGATCGATGACGGTGCTGCGTTTCTTCTGCTCGGCTTCGACAGCGCGGGGGTGGACGCCGTTCTCGACGAGCTCGACGACATGCAGGGAAGACCGAAGGTCTGGGCCCTCGTCCGCCCAGGTCAACGAGATGCTTGTCGACTGCCGAACACGCATTGTTTCGAGGGCGATCATCGTTGGATGCAACGACTGCTCGCTGCCTCGCAAACCGCGGAAATCGAGCGAACGACCGCAGCGATTCAGCAACTGTCGCAGGCGGTCGAGCAGTACGCGAGCGAAGACTTGCGAACGGTGGACGAGGAAGCGCGGCACGTCACCGCGCTGCACAACGAGGGCAAGTACGCGAGCGCGCGAGCGCGCTGCGAAGCGTTGCTCGACAACGTCAAAGACAAGGCGAAGATCGATCCGGGGCGCTGGCGTGTGTGGGTCGCGAAATGCCAGATGTGGCTCGCGTCGACGCTCTTCACGATGGGCGAGCATCCGCAGGCCAATGAGCTCTTGGCGAGCATCGACACGGAGGTCGTCGATGAATTCACTGTGACCCACAAGGCTGCGCTCGCGGAGCTGTGGGCGCTCGTCGGGCAGCCCGATCGGAGCCTCGAGATTCTGCGAGACGACATTGTTTTCTCCCCCGACGAAGCGCCGCTAGTCACTGTGGCGCGAGCGAGAATCGCACTCGCGCAGCACCGGGTTCCAGCAGTGCCTGTCGCGCCTGGCTCGCTGGTCGCGATCGACCTCGCGATCGAGCACATTCAACGGCAGGAGTACGAGCGCGCGGTCGAGATTGTCCGAGCCTTTCTCGACGATCCTGCAGCCGTTCGGGCTGCGCAACACATCGCGATCATGGTGTTGGTGGATGCGGTTGCCATGGCGTTGTCCGACAACGCTCCCGTGCTTGCGCGGGGCCCGTTCAGCGAGCGAGAAGCCTTCTATCTTCAGCTCGAGCGTTGGGTCGATACGTTGCCCCTCGACACTGTCGATCACGAACTCGGAGAGCGCACCCTCGAGAACTGTCGCGCGACTCGGTGGCGATTCTACGACCTCGTCGGCGATCGTGTGCGCCGAGAGCAGGTCGAGCAGGTCGTGCGTGATGTGTTCGATTCAGGAGGGGTCCTCGACGCCTTCGAAGATTTGAAGCGAGCGCGGTCGCTCGAAGACGCTCGACGAGTGGTGGCACAACTTCCGGTGGAGTGGATTCGCCCCGTTCAACTGGCGCAGTGGGCGCTAATTCACGGAGAGCTGAGCTCGGCGCAGGACGCGCTGAACGCTGTCGTCGAAGAGCGGAAAAATCTCCCTGTCGTTTGCATGTTTCGCGCGTTTCTCGCGCTGCGAGAGGGGGATCTGTCCCGCGCGCACGAGGAGGCGCGACGGTGGTTCGACGCACTTCCTTCGCGCGGCGCGCGAGCATGTCTCGCGAAGGTGTTGCACAAGGTGGGGCGCACCGAAGAAGCGTGGAGTGTCATCGAACCCCTGGATCTTCGGGAGGGAGACGACCCTGAGTGGATTCAAGAGAGCGCGGTCGTTGGGCACTCCTTCGATGTTGCCGGGCAAGTCCGACGCTGGGAGCTCGTGTGTAGCGCGTGGCCGGGGCGCCCAGAGCCGTTCTTGAACCTCGCACTCGCTCACTACGCGGTCGGGCACCTACGCGACCTGGCAGTCCTTTCTTGTCGGTTCTGCCGAACTGTTGCCGGACAACGTGTTGCGCGTTGCGTTGCTCCAACGCGAACAGGTCGAGGATTGGCGCGCGAGGGTACGCACAATCGCGGAGCACCTCTCGTCTCGGTCCGAGCGCGATGCCGCGACAGAAAGCGTGCGACTCCAACTGAACGTGATGCTCGACGAGCGAGTCGGGCAGGCGATCAACTACGCGTTGCTCGAAGAGCACGGAGTATTGCGGGCGGGGCCGCCGATCGAAGAGTTGGCCGAGCAATTGGCGAACGAGCGCGCTCTCGGGCAACTCGTTCATCACTGGTATCGACTCGGCAATCTGACGTTCGACGCGTTTTGCGCAGAGCGTCGAGTGCCGCCTTCGCGGGTCGTGGCGGCGTGTTTCTCGGACTCGCTGACGCCGCTGCCGTTGCTCAGCGCTGCGGTGTCGAAGGGCGATGTCAGCGATGCCACTCTTCGAGGCGTGACCGTGTACGTGGGGCATCTCGAGCTGCTGTTGCTTATCGAACTCGATTTGATGGATCGGTTGCTCGCGATGATCGGCGACGGGTGTCTGGCGACGAGCGGCGCGACGGTGAGCTCGATCGCTGAAGATGCCGCTCTCATCGCGCGGTTTCACGGAACCATGGACGCTCCGATCGAGTCCTGGCTCGAACAGATGCGTCGCTCGCCGAAGTTTGCCTTGTACAGCGATCCCGACGATCGCCTGACTAGCCTCGACTGGGCCCGCGCCCGCGGCTTGGTCCTCGTTTCAGCGGCGACTTCGGCGAACGACGCCCGTAGCGTCGCTGCGCTTGCTCAACATCTGCGCAAACACGTGCATATTTCGGACGAAGAGTTCGCGAAGCTGAGCCGAGAAGTCGGCGACGAACCGAACGCTGTCTCGACCGATGAGTGGCACCGAGAGGTCGTGCTCGACGACTACACTATCGGCGCGCTCGCAAAGTGTGGCGTGCTCGAAAAGGCTGCCAACGCGTTCGACCGCGTGCTCGTCGCGCCCGCAGCGCTGCGAGCGATGAACGCCAGTGAACGGGAAGCGAGGATCCTTCGACACAGTCTGTCGCTCGCTCAGCGCGCACAGCAGCGCGTCGGCCTATTGCGCGAGCAAGGGCGGATCCAGGAAGTCCCCTCGCTCCCAGACGACGCGAGCGAGCGAGACGACCCACGAGACGTGCAGCGATCGATGGTCGAGAGCTTGCGGCAGGCGATCGAAGTGCGGCGTTGGCTCGACGCAGATCCGCGACGCAAGGCGATCGTCGCAGACTGGTTCATCTTCGAGCCCAAAGCGCAGTTCGAAGCGTGGATTGCCACCAACGATCGAGCACAGACCGCGAAAGATCTCGACGTCGTCGCGCGGACGCAAGCACGCGTGTTCTCGATGGGGCTCTTTGTGCGACTGGCTCTCGAGTCCACAGATTCGGCGCAAACGCTCGAGCGGGTGGCTCGGCTGGGGTTCGTCGATGCGATGCTCCCCGCACAGTTCGCGGCTCGGCTCGTGGATGCACGCGGACTGAGCGCGCAGGGCATTCGAGCGCTGTGCGGCGACCTCGAACGCCAGATGCGACCGTTCGAGTTCGAACAGCCATTGGTGGGACAAACCGTGAGCTACCACCGGAGCCGAACACACACCGCGCTTCGACTGGGACAGCTCTATGCGCAGGCAATCGCGACCGTGCTTCGCGCGGGCGCAGAGAACTCGTCGGTGCCGTTGGCCGAGGAGCTGTTGGCTCATGTGTGGAAGCTCGGCGAAGACACGAAGCTCGACGCGTTTGGCGTGCTGCTGCAGGAGCTCGTTGGGGTGACTTCGGTGGTCCCGCTTCTGCCGTGGTTCAATCGCTCGGCCGCGCGCTTGCAGGCGCTGGAACGAAGCATTCCGCTGTGGCTCGCTGCTATGCGCTCTCCAGGCAAAGAGCGGGCGTCGTCCAACCTCGATGACCTGACGAAGCTTCGAGCCCGACCCGTCGACGGCCTCGTTCGGTTTATCGACGAACCGCTTCGAACCGTGAGTCTCGTCACGACGAGCAGCTCGACGCTGGAGCAAATGAAGCTCCCTGTGGCGAGCGAGGGTCGCTTGTCGATCGACGTGTCACTGGAAGAGCTGCTTCGACGCACGGCTGACGCCGTCGTAGCTGGAGACGCGACCGTGCGGCTCTCTCCGACCGTCGTATTCTATCCCGTGCTGTTCGAAGGAGGGGCTCACGTCGATGTGCTCGCCTCGCTGGAAGCGATCGTGCTTCGCATCACAACGCGTGAGCAGCGGCAAGAGTGGCTCGACGCATACCTGCGTTGGATCGGCCCTATCGATGGGCGAGTGACCGACGCGACGCGGCGTTGGATCGAGGAAGATTCGGACGACGCGAAGCGAGCGTGGATTCTGGCGGTTCAACTCGGGGCTTGGCGGCAGGTGTTGGCGCAGCCCACGTCGGTGCTGTTCTGGGGTGCGGGCAACGGAGTGTTGGCGTCGGTGCGCACGATCGACGATCTGCGCCGGATGCTGTCCGAAGAAGCGCTTCCAGTGCGGACGCCGCTCGCGCTGCAGCGCGTGCTACTGGACCGTGTCGGCGAGGGCGGTGCGTGGAGCGCTCGCCCAGAGCGGGCCGTATTGCTCGCCACGGCCGCAGGATCGGTCCCTGGATTGACGGGGTTTGCAGCTTGGGGTGCTGCAACCGCTAGCGACGGCGCGTTGATCACTGCCGCCACGATCGACGTCGAGTCGCCTTCGAACACGCCGATCGGTCGACTCGTGGCGTCGCTGTTGTCGCTCACGGCCGCCGCTGTCCAGCACGCGGTGATTCGTGTGAATCACAGCGAGGTCGATCTTCGTGCGATCGTCGCGACGGGTTGGGCGGAGGCGCTGCGAGGGGCATGCTCACCGTTGGGTGTCGAGGCGTTCGCGCCTGATCAAAGGGACCCATCGGAGCAGACCGCGATCGTTCGCCACGAAGCATCGATTCTACGCCTCTGCAGTTCGATCGTCAGCGCCCTTGGCGAATGGCAAGCGCTGCCGATGGCCGACGGCTTGTGGCTCTCGTGGAGGCTGTACCACTGGCTCATGGCTGTGCTTCGCGCAGAGCCGATTGACGAGGTCTCCATCGCGCTCGCGGAGCTGGCGAAGGTCGCTCCGTCACCCTCTTCGCCGTTGCCCAGCGATCGCGATCTCTGGCACCCCGCGGGGCTTCACGAGTTCGAGCACCGCGCGGTGGCGCTGCTCCAGGCGCTGCTCGCTCATCGCGCATGGAGCGCGAGCTTGGAGGGCGCTGCGACGAGCGGGCAGCGTCGCTGGTCCGTCGCTCTGCCGCTCGATGTGATCGCGCTGTTCGTGCAATGGGCAGGGCGCGAGTTCACTTCCTTCGAGCATCAGCGGCTCGGACGCGAAACGCCGAACACAGTGTTCGACTGGGTGGGCCCCGAGACGCTTCCAGAGCTCGCGCTCGCCGCGGCGCTCGATCAAGACGCGACGAGCCTGCTTCGGTTGTCGGTCACGCAACGCGGCCGATGGCTCTCGGTGCTTCCGCGCCGGCCAGGGCAAGCAGGGCGAGTCTCCCGCGACGTCGCTGAGGTTGTGGTGATGGCGTTTGCGGACAACGCGAAGAAGCTGAGCGCTCCCGAGCTCGACGCGTTCGAAGAGTTTCTGTTCGAGTGCGAGACGTCCGACTCTGCGGTCGCTGCGAGATGGAAGCTGCACGGGCTCGCGAGGCTCTTCGCCGCGGGGCGTTCGCACCTCGAGCAATGGGTGCGCGAAGGGCTCGCGGCGCTGTCGGATCGCGACGATGCACAGCGACTCTTCTCGCGCTATTTGCTGGGCGTCACGAAGGGCGCGCCCGAACGGCTCGACAGCGCGGTGCGAGAACTGCTCTCGCGAGTGGTGCCCGAAGCTCGCGTGTCGCTGGTGCTCGCGCCGTCGTCGCTGGTGCTCGAAGGGGACGAGCAACAGGTGCGAGCGGGGGCGGCGTGGCTTCGTCGCGTTGCGAGCGACGAGGAGTTCGCGCAGAATGATCGCGTGAAGGATGTCGTGCGGCGATTGGGGCTCACATGAGCGACACGTCACCAACCAAGCGCGTGGTGACGTTGCGTCAGTTTTGCTCGGCGAAAGGTGGCGTCGGCAAGTCGACGCTCGCCGTGGCCACCGCCAAGCTGCTCGCGAAGCAAGGCGCGAGCGCAGTGTTCTTGCTCGATACGGACCACATGGGGACGTCCTTGGCCGACGGGTTGGACCTCCGCGCGCCGCGAGTCACGACGACCGACGACGGCGCGATCGACTTCAGCAAACCAGCGGACGGATGGTGGTCACGAGCCGAGACCGAGCGACTCCGCATCGCCCGCGATCGCGCAGACGCCAGCACGATCGAGGACAGGCCGCCGCCGCCGCTCTTCCTCGCAGATATGCTTCTCGGTGACGAACTGTTGCGGCGTCCGAAACACATTCGTTCGCTGTTTTGGCGGCTGGGTGAGGATGACAGGCACGATGGCGTGCACTATCTGCCGGCGTCCCCGCTGAACCTCGACCTGCGCCTCGCGCTTCGCTGGCTGGTCTCTAACAACCTGAGCAACTGGACGCGCCGGTTCACGTGGCTGATCGACACCGTGCTGAGAAACGTGCCAGGAGACGTCGACTTCGTCATCGATAGCCCACCGGGGAGATTCGGTCTCGCCGTCGAAGTGCTGCGGTTGCAGCACCACCTGACGAAGTTTCGAGAGTATGTCGGTCTGCCTCAACATTTTCCGAAGTGGACCGCATCCGGCATTGGAGAACCTGTGGAAGTCACGTGGCGCACGGCGCCCGTGATCGTCACGTCATCGGACCGCAACGATCTTTGGAGCGTGCTCGATTGGTGGCTCAACGCTCGCGAAGAACTGCCGCAATTGCAGATCGTCGCCAACCGCGTGGGGCAAAACGATCGACCCTTGGCGATGGTCGTGCGCGAACGTCTGGCGCAGATCGATTTTTCATCGGCGCCCGAACTCCAGACCATTCCGTTGATTCCCAGCCTGGCCTCGGTCTTTTCGAAGACGTTCGACCTCCCCGTGCTCGATGGCGTCGAGGCTGTCCAGGCCCTGCTCGAGGTGCAATCGTGAGCGCGTACGACCTGAGCCAATTGAGTGTTCGTCCGGATTCGCTTTCGAGCGAGGGGCGATCTTCGCTCGGAGCGCCCGTTTCAGTGTCACTGCGGCTTGTGCTGGGCCCCCACCCACGCCCGCGACTCCAGTCGGACGAAGATGTACCTGCGTTCATTGAGGCGTTGCAAAACGAACTCGATGCCGCCAGCGACCAGGGTCGACTCGTGGCGCGAAAACTTGCGTGGTGCGTAGACGATGCGTGCGACACAGCGACGGCTCTTGGGGCGCTCGATTCTGTGCTTCGCGACCTCGAACTCGACCACTGGCCGAGCAAGCCGATCGTGGCGCTCGTGATGTCCACTCACTCGCTCGCCGACGATCTACGCCATCGGGCGTCGTTTCTTCGGCGGGCGCGCGAGCGCTTGCTCGTCCTCGGCCCGGATGCAGCGCGCGTGATCGAAGCATTGCGTGATTTGAAGGAGCTGGGGGATGTACGAGACGCTGAGAGTTCCAAATAGCGAGAGCTATTGCGGGTTGACGGTCCCGATCGCCGTCATGCTCGAGCAGCCGGAAGCAACGCAACGGCACATGGGGCTGATCGCCGAGCTATTCCCAGGTGAGCACTGGCTGATCGAGCACGGATCTCACCGCGATACGCGGGCCGCTGAGTTCAGCACGACCTCTCGCACCCAGTGCTGGTTGCCTGTGCGTCTCGAAGAAGACGTGGCCGAGCAGCTCGCAGAGGTGGCTCGTATCGTGCGCGACAAATACACCGGTCGTGATCGAGGGCTGCCGTACTCGATCCGCTACAAGGGGGGTGGCATTCGTCGCACAGGACCTGGTTCGTTGTGGTTCGACGAGTACGGCTTCACCTGCGCAACATTCGTCGTCGCCCTTTTCCGGGGTCAAGGCTTCGACGTGATCGACTTGATGACTTGGACGCCGCGAGGCGACGACGAGCTGTGGCAACGGAGCATGGTCGACCGCATTCGAGGGCGTTCCGTGCGTCAGCAACGTCAGGAAGACACCGAGCACGCGGACCGTGACGCCTCCGCAATCCCCTGCCTTCGCTATCGCCCCGAAGAAGTCGTCGCAGCGCTCGCGATCGGCCAGGGACGCGCTGTCTCATTTGAGCAAGCAGAGCCCGTAGCGTGCGGGTTCCTCGCGTTGCTGCCCGCTCCCTCGTCCCCCTGATACGCTCTTCACCCACACTCATGGCACGCCCCAAGAAGCCCGCTCGCAAGCCCGCGGCTCCCGCTGTCGACCCAGACCTCGAGAAGCTCTCCCCGCCGCTTCGCAAGCAGGCAGAAACGCTCGTTGCTCGCGCTCGAGTGAAGCTCGCAAAGCAGGGGCGCGACGCGATCGCTCGAGCCAAGGCGTCGCTCGCGGACGTCTCGCGCAACCTCTGGGACGTAGCGCTCGCGCTCGTGGAGCTTTCGCGACCAGGAGTGCTCGAAGCGCTCGAATACCCCTCCGGACGCGTGGGGCTCGACTCGATCGCGGCCAAAGAGCTCTCGCTCGAGCGCAACACGGTGGATCGCTTGCTGGTCGCCGCCAAACGCGTGGATCAAGAACAGTTTGCGCGGCTGGGTCTCGGGACGGTCAACGCTCGTTTGGCCCTCGCCGACGCGACGCCTGCGGACGACACCAAGACTATTCTCGCCGGCAGCGCGTTGAAGCTCTGGCCTGGCGGCCCCACAGTGGAGGTCGCTAAAGAGAGCGACCGGGCGCTGCTGCGCTACGCCTCGCAGACGCGAAAGTGGGTTCGAGAGCAATCCGGTTCCGACGAGGGCAAGCGACCCAGAGGCAGGACAACCACAGCAAAAGAGCGCAAGACCGCGGAACACCTCGCCGCAGCGCTGAAGAAGCAGGGCGTCGCGTGTGGTGTGAAGGTTCGTGCAACGAAACCCGGCAGTCCGAGCCTCGTCGACCTCGTGAGCATCTCGATTGCGGACGCAGAGGTGCTGCTCGCGCTCCTCACGGGAGTTCGAGTCAAACCGAAGCGCTGACCGCCATCACGGGCGCCCATGAACGGGATCACGGGCGCTCGTGAACTATCTTTGCGTCGTAGCCCTCTCGGCGCTTGTTGGTCCGACTCGCGATCCGGTGCGACAATGGACTCGATGAAGAATCTCGCGCCTCGCGCGTGGCGAGTTGTCGCAGCGCTCACGATGGTAAGCGCCGCGTCTGGCTGCGGTCTCGCGTTGGAGCCCCGCTTCTATCGCCTCGAGCCAACCCGAGACGCGAACGTCGCGCAGGACGTCGCGGCGTCGGACGGTGCCACCGACGGGGCGATCGAGTTTCCCGATGCGATCGTGTCGATCGACGCCGTCGAAGACACCGGCATCGGCCCGATCCTTCCGGATGCGACGCTCGGCGATGTCGTGGTGACTCCACCGCCTGACGGGCCGTTCGAGATGCTCGATGCGCCCGTGTCGATGACAGACGCTCGCTTCGACACGGGGGCCGATGTTCGCCGTGACACCGGCAACGTCGACACCGGCGTCGACAGCGGTTTGCCAGTGGACGCAGGGTCGCGTCCCGACGCAGCGCCAGACGCTCCCACCGACGCGCTGCGCGACACTGGAGGGGTGGGCTGCGGTTCCGGTCTCACGCGATGCGGCGCGGTGTGCGTCGATCTCGACAACGACCGTGGCAACTGCGGCGCGTGCGGCAACTCATGTCCTGCAACTGGGTATTGCAGCGGCGGGCGCTGTGCGTCGTGCCCGTTTCCGGGCGTGATTTGTCCAGTGGTCGGCGGCGGATCGTGCTGCGGCTTAGGTTGCATCCCCGGCGGCGGTTGCAGCGGCACCATGATCCGTGACGCGGAGTGAGCGCGAGCGAGGGGGACGGTCCTCAATAACTCAACTACGCAGTTTCGTTGGGGGCGGAACGTTGAAACAAAAGGACATTTCAAATACTTGAGTTATTGAGGACCGTCCCCAACGCTCTCTTCGCTCTTGGCGCGCTTGCTGCTGGGCTCTCTGCGAAAGCGCTCGATGTCCATGAGCCCGTACCACTGGCCGTCGTCTTCGCGCTTTCCGAGGCGGGTGCGCACGAAGCGCCCCTCGATGTTGTCGCCGAAGAGGGCGCTCAGCACTTCGCTGGGCTTGCACGTGCCGTTGGGCGAGACCTTGGTCACGAAGCGCACCGCCGCCAGCGATCCCACGTAGCCCGCGCGCGCGATCGCGTCGCGCCCGTCGTTGACGGCGATTTCGACCATGTGCGCGCTGACGTCGATCTTGCGCCCGAGGCCCTTCTCGACGGGGCGCGTCGCGCTCAATCCCTGCTCCATCGCGCGCGCGACGTGCGCCGCGAGCGCTTCTTCGTCCGCGATCCCGCGCTCGCGCAAGACCGTCCACGGCACCGCCGCGACGTACTCGGCGTGCTCGATGAGCTTGTTGAGCCCCGGGTCGTTGGGCCCGAGAAGAACGGCGCCGGTGAAGTGAACGCCCTCGGGCGTTCCGCCCTGCAAGCGCTCGCAGAGCGTGTCCATGGGCACGTCCTCGGCGAGCTTGATGTCCACGTACTCGTCCAAAGTGGCGATCCCGAGCGCCAGCGCGGGACCGAAGACCATGTCGGGCTTCGGGTGAAATCCCTGCGAATAATAGAGCTCGACGTCCGCCCGCCGAAACACCCGCGGAACGACCCTCACCAGATCCAGGTGCCCCTGAAACGCCGCTCTCCCCAGGCGCTCGAAGGACAGCCGCACCCTGCGCGCCTCGCCCTGCGAAAAACTGTGCTTGGGCTGGCGCTTGTTGCGCGGCTCGACGAGCGCCGGCGGCGCGGGGGTCTCGCTCAGCGCTCCCTCCGTTGAATTCGTGGGCGCGATGGGCTCCGCGCGCTTGCTCCGCTGCTTGGCGCCCAAGCGATCGAGAAACACGATGCGCTCCTCGCGCATTTCGGTAAGGTCGCAGGCGACTCCGCAGTCGTAGCAGACGAGCTTTCGCTTGTCGGCGTCGGCGTCCTCGATGTTGGTGTGGTGCACGAACATGCCCGCGGCTTTTCCGCACGGCGGCGACAGGCGCGAAGCCAGCGCCTTGCGATACTCGCGCAAGAGAAAGCCGTCCTCGAGGCCCACGTCGATGTGGTCCCACGGGAGCTTCGCGGTCACGGGAAAGGTCCCCAGGTACTTGCGCGTGTCGATCCCGAACCGCTCGAACGCCTCCGTCCACAGGTCGTAGCGCAGGCGCTCTTCCCACGAGTCGAAGCGAGCGCCCTGCAGGTAGGCCCACTCGAGCGCCGGTCCCAGTCGAGCGTCGCCGCGCGCGAGCACGCCCTCGACGGTCGAGCCCTTGCTCGCGTGCATGCGCAGATCGACCCAGGTGCTCTTCACCGCGGTCTTCAAGAGCGCCTGCTTGCGCAGGATCTCGTCGAGCCCGTCCATCGCGCACCATTGAAAAGGTGTGTGCGGCTTGGGGACGTGCGTCGAGACCGAAACGGTCACCGAGGGCCCCTTGCCCTTCTGCACTTTGCGGCCGACTTCGCGGGCCTTTTGCCCGGTGTTGATGATCTCGAGGACGTCTTCGTCGGTCTCTGTGGGCAGGCCGATCATGAAGTAGAGCTTCATCTTGCTCCACCCGCGCGAGAAGACGCGCTCGGCGGTCTGCATGAGCTGCTCTTCGGTGACGTTCTTGTTCACCACGTCGCGCATGCGCTGCGAGCCGGCCTCGGGCGCGAACGTGAGCCCCGTGGCGCGCACGCGCTGAAGCTCGTCGAGGAGGTCTTCGTCGAGGCCATACGCGCGCAGCGAGCTGACGGACAGAGAGACCTTGTCGCCCTCGAGCCGGTCCATCACGGTCTTGATCAGGGGCTTGATGGCCGAGTAGTCCGCGGTCGACAGGCACGTGAGCGAGGCCTCGTCGTAGCCGCCGCTCTTGACGGCGTCGACGATGGTCTCGATGACCTCTTGCGGGTCCCGCTCGCGCACGGGGCGATAGATCATCCCCGCCTGACAAAAGCGGCAGCCCTCGGTGCAGCCTCGCGCGATCTCGACCGAGATGCGGTCGAACACGGTCTCCGTCGCCGCCACCGGACCCGAGCTCGGAAACGGATACTGCGACAAATCCCCGACGAACGCGCGTTGAACGCGCGCGGGGACGCCCGGCACCGTCGGCGCCGAGACGTACTGCAGCCCGGTCTCGGGACACTCGGCGCGCTCGTAGAGCGAGGGGACGTACACGCCTTCGATCTTGGCGAGCTCGATCAATCGCTCGCGACGAGGCATGCCCGCGGCGCGAAGCGAGGTCCACAAGAGAGGAATCTCGACCGACAGTCGCTCGCCGTCGCCGATGACGAAGGCGTCGATGAAGGGCGTGAGCGGCTCGGGGTGCGTCGCCGTCGGGCCGCCCGCGATCACCAGGGGGTGCTCTTCGGTGCGCGCCTCGCTGCGAAGCGGAATTCGCCCGAGGTCGAGCATGAGCAGCACGTTGGTGTACGTGAGCTCGAACTGCAGCGAGAAGCCCACGACGTCGAAGTCGCACAAGGGCCGCGCGGACTCGAGGGACACGAGCGGCAGCGAGCGATCGCGCAGCTCGCGCTCCATGTCGGTCCACGGGGCGTACGCGCGCTCGGCGAGCGTCGAGGGGTGCCCGTTCAAGATCCCGTAGAGGATCTTGAACCCCAGGTGGCTCATCCCGATGTCGTAGAGATCAGGAAAGGCCAGCGCGACCTTCGCTTTGATGCTCGACCAGTCCTTGCGCACCGCGCCGTGCTCGCCGCCGAGATAGCGCACTGGCTTCTCGATCCTGTGGATGAAGCTCGCGTAGGGGTGGTCCTCGACGACATTTTTGTGTGCGCTCATCGCGGTCATGGCAATCGCGAGAAGCTGGCAAGCAAGCGCCGCCGATGCAAGCGCCGTCCGTGAGCGATTCGTGCGAAAGTCCGACGAGCATCGATGAGCCACGGCGACGAAGACGCGACCCTCGAGCTCGTGTGCAAGCAGCTGGGCGTCGAGTCGAGGCGCGCTGGCTACGGCGTTCCGCGAGGAAAATTCATGGACGGAACGCTCGTCTTGACGCCCGATCACCTCGTGCTGCGCATGCCGAGCGGCGCCGAGGTCCAGCGCTTCTCGCGCAGCTCGGTCGTCGGCGGCTGGTTCGCCCCAGGCTTCGAGCACAGGAGCTTTTCACACCCGATGTTGCCGTCGGAAGCTTCGTCGCGGCTCGACTACGAGCCCTGGCTGGTCCTGCAGCTGTCGTCGAGACAGTGGATCGTCGCGTCCGTGGAGCGCGACCTCGCGTACGAGCTGCTCGACGCGCTCGCGATCGGGCCGCGTCAGCGTTCGATGGACGCGAGGCTGTATCTGCCGAAGAGCCCCCCGTGGCTACGAGATCCCTCGGTCTCCCTGGCGAAGACGGGGCTGTTGGCGATCTCGCTCACGTGGATCGTTCCGGCGCCGATCATCACGCTCTTCGCGCTGATGGCGACGGCGTCGTCCCCGCCGCCCTTCGCGCTGTACGTCGTGCTGTCGATCGCGCTGTGGCTGACGATCACCTTGCTGCGCTGGGGCGTCGGGTTCGCATCCCTCCGCAGCACGCGCACGGAGCTCACGTCGTCCGCGGGAGGAGCGATCGCGTCGATACGCGTCGATTCGATTCGAAGCGTCGAGTACCACACATATGGGGCGATCCTGACATCGGGGATTACTGGTGAGGGCGTGATCCTGTCGATCCGTCCCCTCTCGACGCCGCTTCCCGCCACGGAGCCGACCTACGTCGATGGCCTTCGCCTCGGGCACGCCGTGATCGACTGGGCCGTCGCTACCGCAGAGTCGCGCGCGCAGCACCGCGCCCGGCTCGACGCCGCGAAGCACTCGTTGCCGTCGGGCGATGGGGTGGCTCGCCTCGAGGCGAGCCGCGCGCTGCTCGCGGGCGATGGGTATCGAGAAGTTCCCGCAGACGAGCGGGCCCTTGTGTTGCTCGCGACCGACGCAGACAGCGCCGAGTCGGACCGCGCGTGCGCAGCCGCGGCGATCGAAGCGTCGGGCAGCGCCGAGTCCCGCGCGCGCGTCCGCGCGTATCGAAGGTTATCGAAGCGCTGAGCTTCGTGAGAGCATCGCGCGCCGCGAGAGCGATCACGCCGCGCGGCACCGGCATTCGAGCATTGGGATTCATGACACCGGACGCAGAGCCAGTTGTCCCGCAGGACGTCTCTTCCGCATCGAAGCCGAAGGCGTACGTCCCTCTTCCAGAAGAGCCGATGACGACGCGGGCCGCGCGATTCGTGCGCGCGCTCGTCGTCGGCGCGTGCGCCACAGGCAGCGACCTCGCGATGTTCGCGCTCTTGCATCGCCTCGCGCACGTGAGCCCCGAGTGGGCGCGCCCCCCAGCGCTCGCTACTGGTGCGCTCGTTCAGTTCGTGGGAAACAGGGTGTTCACTTTTCGAGCGACCGCGGGCGACGTGAAGCGGCACGCGCGGCTGTTTCTCACGTACGAGCTCGGCGCGTACCTCGCGAACATCGTGATCTTTCGATACCTGGTGAAGTGGATCACCATCGTTCCGCCAGAGATCGTGACGTTTCTCGGGACGTTTCTGGTGTTTGCGTTTTACAGCTACCCCGTGCGGCGCCTCGTGATCTTTCGGCTGCTCAAGGACGAAGAGGCTCGACGGCGCGAACACCGGCTATCCTCTCGCTCGTGAACGAGCATCGCATTCGCACCGACGAGGCCATCACCCGAGTGCTCGCGTCCACGCGTCGCGTCGCGGTGCTCGGGATCAAACCCGAGACGCACGCGGATCAGCCCGCGCACTATGTTCCGCAGTATGCGCAGCGCGCGGGGCTCGAGGTGGTCGCTGTGCCTGTGTACTACCCCGACGTGACCGAGATCCTCGGCGCGCCCGTCGTGCGATCGTTGCGCGCGATCGAAGGCGCGGTGGACATGGTCGTCCTGTTTCGACGCAGCGCAGACGTCGCTCAGCACCTCGACGACATGCTCGCGCTCGCCCCCAAATGCGTCTGGATGCAGAGCGGAATCTCCAACGAGACCGTCGCCAGAGCCCTCGCCGACAAGGACATCGACGTCGTCGAAGACCGCTGCCTCATGGTCGAGCTCCGGCGACGCGGTCGTTGACCGAGCCGACGGCGCGGGAGCTGAGACTCCCGCGCGCCCATGCGCCGTCAGTCCCCAGCGCTCAGAGGCCCGTGACGTTGAGCGTGTACGAGCCGCTCGAGCCGCTGTAGCCGTCGAGCACGACGAAGTAGTTCGTCGTCACCGTCGGCGTGGGCAACGTGATCGAAGACTGCAGTCCGCACGTGGAGTCATCGTTGCACGTGACGTGCGTGGCTCCGCCGCAGGTCGTCGCCGCGTAGAGAACCGTGTCGAACGTCGAGCCGCAGCTGGTGACGGTGACCGCGCGTCCGGCGGGGACGGTGATCTGAAACACGACGTCGGGCGCGGTGTTCGTGCCGGAGCCGCACATCGTCGTCGAGTAGTTGTTCGCGCGTCCGACGGTGGTGCCTCGGTACGATCCGTTGCGGGTGATCACCGCCGGCGCCGCAGTCGTCGAGGAACACACGTCGTTGTTGACCTCGGCAGACTGCGACGACGTCAGCGTAAACGCCCCGCGGTTGCTCGACGGGGCCATGCCATAGCCGTCGGCGACGACGAAGTACGTGCCCGACGGGAGGATCCCAGTCGTGAACGAGCTGCGGTTGGTCATGCCCATGTCGTCGTCGTTGCAGGCGACCTCGTCGGCCATCGAGCAAGCGCTCGCGTTGTGCATGTGCAGCACGGTGTCGAAGCCAGTGCCCACCATCGTGAAGGTGTAGGTGCGCAGCGTTCCGTCGAGCGAGACGGAGTACGCGACGTCGTTGCCGCCGCCGGAGAAGCCGCAGCTCGAGCCATAGTTTGCCGCCGCGCAGTTGGTGTTGCCCGAAGCTGTCGCTCCGACGGTGTACGACGCCGGAGCGGTGCACAGATCGTTGGTCACAGCGGGGGTGCACGTCATACAACCCTCGTCGACGGCCACGTTGCAGTTGTCGTCGAGCATGTTGCCGCAGATCTCCGTCGGGTTGGGCAGAACCTGACCAGAGCAAACGCCGCTCCAGACGCGCATGGCGTTGCACACTTCGCTGCCCGCGCGGCAGATGCCTACGCCGACCGCCGCGGGAGGGCCCGTGAAGCACGTGCGCGTCATGCCGGGCGTGCACACGCCGCAGCCGTCATCGATCATCCCGTTGCAGTCTTCGTCGACGCCGTTGCCGCAAATCTCGGGCACAGGAACGAGCTCGCCCGTGCACGCCGTCATCGATCCCATCGAGCACACGCGGCTGCCTCCGCGGCAACGACCGACGTTTTGCGTCCCAGGCGGGCCCGAGTAGCACGGGATGGGAGCGATCCCGTCGTCCACGATTCCGTTGCAGTTGTCGTCCGCGCTGTTGCAGACCTCTGTGCTGGGAGTCACTTCGCCGAGGCACGAGGTCATCATGCCGCCCGCGCAGTTGCGCATACCCGCGCGGCAACGGCCGACGTCTTGTGTGCCCGCCGGGCCCGAGTAACAGGTGACAGGGGGCACCTCGTCGAGCATGCCGTCACAGTCGTCGTCGATCCCGTTGCAGGTCTCTGTGCCGGGGAGCACTTCGCCCATGCACGAGGTGAGCATTCCTCCGGGGCATCCGCGAGAGCCGGCACGGCAGCGACCGACGTCTTGCGTCCCCATCGGGCCCGAGTAGCAAGCGATGGCGCCGACGCCGTTGTCGACGGTTCCGTCGCAGTCGTCGTCCATGCCGTTGCACGTCTCGGCCATGGGCATGCCAGGCTCGCATCGCTGCGGTCGACCCATGACGCAGTTGTCGATCGTGCGCATGCAGCCGCCCATCCCACAGGACGAGCGGCCGAGCTCTTCGTCGACCATCATGTCGCAGTCGTTGTCGATGCCATCGCAGAGCTCGATCGCTCCGCTGTTGACCATCGGGTTGTCTTCGTTGCAGTCGGTGCCCCTGCAGCCCTGGCCCATTCCGTAGCCGTCACCGTCGCGATCGACGCACTCAGGAGCGGTGTCGGGCACGCCCGTATCGACGCCGGTGTCTTGCGTCTGAACGTCCGGCGCTTGCACGTCCGGGGTCTGCACGTCGATCGGCGCTTGGACATCGTTGGGGCGCGCATCGGTGATCGCTGCGTCGCGAACGTCCGCTCGCGCGTCGGTGCGCGCGGTGGGTTCTGGACCCGAACAGGCGACCGCCGTAGTCAGCGAGAACAAAGCGGGGACAAGCAAGCGACGCATCGGGGCTCCTCGTTGCGCGAAGGTGAGCATTGTGGGGGGCGGTGTTCGTCGGTGACGCTCACGCTGCGTCACGCCGCCATAAATGCTGAGCAGAGTTTGTACTCTGCCAGACCAACAGAACAATCGCACATTCCTGTGAATTTGCCACGCAACGTCGAGATGTGCTCTCTCGTTTGCGCGAACAGAGACGCGGTCTCGTGTTCAGCGAAGGAGCGACGGAGCTTTGAGGCAATATCACGACCTGCTCGAGCGCATCTTGCGCGAGGGAAAGCCTCGAACGGACCGCACGGGCACCGGGACGATCGGGGTGTTCGGGCACCAGATGCGGTTCGCGCTGGACGAGGGGTTTCCGCTGGTGACCACGAAGAAGGTGCACCTGAAGTCCATCGTGCACGAGCTCCTGTGGTTCGTCCGCGGCGAGACGCACGTCGCGTCGTTGCAAGCAGAGGGCGTGACGATCTGGGACGAGTGGGCGACCGCCGAGCAATGCGCGCGCTTCGGTCGAAGCGCTGGTGATCTCGGCCCCGTGTACGGGCACCAGTGGCGCAACTTCGGCGCGACGCTGCAGCCAGACGGAACGTACGCGCGCGACGGCGTCGATCAGCTCGCGAAGGTGGTGAGCACCATCCGCGAGCGGCCCGACTCGAGGAGGCTGATCGTCTCTGGGTGGAACCCCCGCGAGGCAGAGCAGGTCGCGCTCCCGCCGTGCCACACGATGTTTCAGTTCTACGTGCAGGACGGCGCGCTCTCGTGTCAGCTCTATCAACGGAGCGGGGATGTGTTCTTGGGCGTTCCGTTCAACATCGCGAGCTACGCGCTGTTGACCATGATGATCGCGCAGGCGTGCGACCTCGCGCCGGGCGAGTTCGTGCACACCCTCGGGGACGCGCACTTGTATTCGAACCACGTCGAGCAGGCGAAGCTGCAGCTCTCGCGCGAGCCTCGGCCGCTGCCACGGATGCGCATCGACCCTTCGGTGAAGGACGTCTTCGCGTTTCGCTTCGAGCACTTCACGCTCGAGGGGTACGACCCGCACCCGGCCATCAAGGCTCCGGTGGCGGTATGAACGACCCTCGATCGCTGCGAGAGCTCGTGCTGGTGGCAGCCGTCGCGCAAAACGGCGTGATCGGACGGGGCAACGCCCTTCCGTGGAAGATCCCTGGCGAGCTCAAGCACTTTCGCTCGGTCACCGTCGGCCACTCGGTCATCATGGGCCGCAAGACCTTCGACTCGATCGGAAAGCCCCTCGCCGACCGACGAAACATCGTGCTCACGCGCGACGAAGAGACACGACGCGACGGCATCGAGGGATGCGAAGTGGTCGCGACGTGGGACGAGGCGATCGCGCTCGCGAGGACCACGGACGACGCGCCGCGGGTGATCGGCGGCTCGCAGGTGTACGCGACGGCGCTGCCGTGGGCGACGGAGCTGCTGCTCACCGAGATCGCGCAGGACTTCGAGGGAGACGCGTTCTTTCCGCGCTGGGACGCGAGCGAATTCGTCGAAGTCTCGCGGGTCGCTCACAGCGAGCCAGGCGTGAGCTTCGCGCGCTACCGACGCCGCGGCCTCGCGACACCCTGAGGAGCATCGAGCATCCTACCAGCACCATGAGCGATGCGAAGCAGGTGCAGGTCGAGGTGTTCTTCGACGGCGATTGTCCATTGTGTGTGCGTGAAATCAACATGCTTCGCCGCATGGACCGAGGCCGAGGGCGCATCGCCTTTACGGACATCGCCCGCGATGACTTCGATCCGAGCGAGCTCGGCGTGTCCTGGGCGACGTTGATGGATCGCATCCACGGGCGGCTCCCGGACGGCGCGCTCATCGAGGGGGTCGAAGTGTTTCGCAGGCTGTACGCTGCGGTAGGATTCGGACCGATCGTTTCGCTCACAAGACTCCCTGGGATCTCGCGGGCGCTCGACTGGTTCTACCTGCAATTTGCGAAGAATCGGCTCAAACTCACGGGGCGGTGCATTCCGGATGCTCGAGGCGCCTGTGCGCTCCCCGCGCGATGAACGACACGAACGAAACGGAACTTTGAGCTTCCGGAGCGTTGTCTTGGATTCCAGACTTCGTCTACATTTTGTCGCATGACGAGTGAATCGAAGCGCGACGTTGCGTCGACTCAGCGCACTTCGAAGGTCTCTTCGGAGGTGATCGAATCAATCCTGGTCGGTCGCGTGGATGGCTCCCTCCTGCGCGACCTCGACCAGGACGGAACGCGTCACGGATGGGCGCCCAACTGGCTGATCGATGCGACTGAAGTATCTGGATTTACAGCAGATTCGGTGTCTAACGGCGTCCGCGTGCTCGAGTCTGGCCGCAGCCGCGGGCTCAAACGCATCGTGATCATCACGAAGCTCCCCGCGGCGCGCATGGCCGCTCGCACCATCGGCTTGTCCGCCGCGATCGAGCTGCACGTCGCCGACGATCGCTCGAGCGCGATGGAGCTCATTCGTCGACCGCTGCGCGGCTGAACGACGAACGAGAGGGGCGAGCGGCCTCGAGACGCGCCGGGGGAGTTTCCGCAGAGCTGCGCTCAGCGACCGACGCGCGCTGAGTTTCTCCAGAAACTTCGCAGGAGCATGCGCGGGGGCGCTTCTTCGTCGACCCCTCGGCTCCTCATCAGACACCAGAATTCAAGTTATCTTCGTTGAGCACGCTCAACGAAGGGCATTAATTAGCAGCAGTATTCAAGACAGCAAGCACCTTACTCATCGTGACAACTGCCCGAAACAATGGCGATTTTTGCTTGCGCGTCGTTCCTCACGGCTTCATCTCTGGCTTGTAAGCAACTCGCGTCGCCTCGAAGCGCGCGGGCATGAGGGATCTTTTCCGGGGTGTAACCAATGATCGACCTTCAACGGGTTTCGACGGCTCACGCGCGTCGTATTGCAGGGCTCGTGGCTCATCCGCGTTGGCGAGCCATCACCGCGTCGCTCGCAGATCGCACGAGGCGCGCGGCGCAGTGGTGCGCCGATCAACAGCGCGCCGACGGGAGCTGGCGACAGGACCCAGACCCGCGTCCGTTCGAGACCGCGGTGGCTGGCGTCGCGCTCTCGCTCGTGGACGATCCGCGTGCGAGAGCGGCGGCGGCGCGGGCGCGAAGCTGGATCGAGTCGCACCCGTCCGCCGCGAGGGACGAAGACACGAGGCTCTTCGACGAGGCGCTCGGACGGCTCTGGCTCGGCGAGGCGCTCGAGCTCCGCGCCCCCTTCTGGCAGTCGCCCGTGATGCTCCGCAAGACCTGGTCGCTGCAGGTCTTTGCGCTGCTGCTCGGAGCGTCGGTCGACACGGGCGTCGATGAGCCGTTTCTGCGGGCGCTCGTCTCGACCATCTTCGCCAAGCGCAACGAGCGAGCGCTCAAGCCCTGGCACCGCGTCGAGCTCGCCGCGATGAACGCCCTGCTCAGCGCGCGGGTCGGCGATCGAGCCGCGACGCGCGACGCGCTGACCGACCTCCGAGGAGCGCAGTGCGACGACGGGAGCTTCTGCTACCTCCCCGTGAGCACCGCGCTCGCGCTGCTGGCGCTCGACCTCGAGCCGCGCGACGCGGCGTTCGAGCGATGCCTCGACAGCGTGCTTCGCGCGCAGCGCGAGGACGGATCCTGGGTGTTCACGACGAACGAGCTCTGGGACACCTCGATTCTGCTTCGCACCTTCGAGGACACGAGCCCCTTTCGCGAGTCCTGCGCCGCCCGAGGCCGCGCGTTTCTCGTCGAAAACCAGTGCGACGACGGCGGCTGGGGCTTTCGCGTCGGCGTTCAGAGCGACAACGACACGGCGTCGAGCGCGCTGCTCGCCCTCGGTCGAGCGGACACCTACGCCCGCGCCCGCGCGCGCTGCGCTCAGTATCTCGCCGGGCAGCAGATGCCCAGCGGCCTGTGGCGTACGTGGCAAGACGTGAGCGACGAGGTCAGCGACGACGTACTCGCGCACGTCGTCCTCGCGCTGTCTTTGTGCGACGAAACCCCGTCCGCGGTCGACCTGAATCCAGCCCGAGAGTGGCTGGTCGATCAGTGCTCGCACAACAGCACCTGGAAGGGCTCTTGGTATCGAAACCAGGCGTACTCGGTCCTCGAGATCGCCAAGGCGCTGCCGAAAGGACACCCCGTCGTCCTGCGGGCGATCGAGGCGCTCGAGCGCGGTCGCAACGACGACGGAGGCTGGGGCGCTGCGCTCGGAGAGCGGTCGGTCGCCAGCGCGACCGGGCTCGCAGTGACGGCCATGCTCTTGTTTGCGCCCGAGCGGGTCGAGCCGATCGTCTCGGGGCTCGTGTATCTGATCGAGTCGCAAGGGACGGACGGCACCTGGCGCGGCGTGCCCGAGATGCTCGGGCCGCGCCCGCTCGTGAGCCACTACCAGACGCAGACGCACGCGTTTGCCGCGAGCGGGCTCGCCTTGGCCTCGAGGCTCGCGCGATGAAAGAAGAGCTCGCCGCGCTCCCAGGCTTCTCGCCGCGCGCGATCGAGCTCGCGGCGATGCTGCTCGAAGGGTACGGAGTGGCCGCGTGGGCGCCGCAGGCGAGCGCGATTTTGTCAGCGCAAATGGCCTTCTTCTTCTGGCTCGACGACCGCTTCGACGGCGGCGCGCTCGGCACCGAGGCCGCCGTATCCGTGATCGATCACCTGCACGGCGGCGCGCAGACACAACGCGCGCGGGACCGTGACGACGCGGGCGATGAGGGCCAGCGCGGGCCAGAGGCCGCGGGGTTCTCGCGGATCGAGGCGGCGCTGTGGGCCCATCGACCCTCGTTTGTGCGCCGCGCCCGCTGGCGCGCGAGCGCGGTGTCCGTCGTCGAGGCGATGCTCGCCGAGTCCGTGATCGACGCGCGAACGACGCTGTCCGAGTACGTGATCGTCGGCGCCGCGACCTCGACGATCGGACATCTGTTCGCGACCCTGGCGTGGCACGAAGACCTCTCGCTCGACGACGCGGCGACGGCGACCTTGATTCGACGACTCGCGCTGCACGCGAGGTTGCACAACGACAAGCACTCGATCGAGCGCGACGAGCGCGAATCGAGCCGAGCCAACGCGATCCTCGTCGCTGGCGGCGGCGTTGCGGGGCGCGCGGCGATCGAGCGCGAGCTCGCGAGGCTCGAAGAAGGGATCGGCGCGCTCTCTCGGGACGAGCGCGTGCACGAGCGAGTTCGGGCGATGGCTCCGCGGATGCTTGCGACGCACGAGGCGTTCTACCGGCGCGCGGGCGATCGCTACGCGAAGCAGGCAGAGTCTCTCTCCGCCGGTTGACGCGCTGACCGAGAAATCGCCACACTCCCGTTCGTGCCGACGCTCGCCGAGCTGCAACAATTTGCTCGTTATCACCTCGTTCGTCGCGTGTACGACCACCCGGCGCGCGATCCCGAGCTCGAGGTCGTGACGCTCGGCTACGACCCGAAGGCGTTCGAGGCAGAGGTGCGTTCGTTCGAGGGGCGCTTCGCCGTGCGCGAGGCCTTGCGCGGGAGCTATCGCGGCGCGTCGTGGCCGGTGCTCGAAGTCGAGAGCAAGCCGTCGAGTGAAGCGCGGCGGCGACGGGTGCTGGTGTTGTCGGGGGTTCACGGCAACGAGCAAGCGGGGATTTTGTCTGTCGTTCCGCTGCTCGAACAGCTGTACGCCGAGCGCGCGTCGCTGGCGAACGTGGCGGTGCGCGTGCTCACCCCGGTCAACGCCGTGGGCGCGGCGGAGGTGTCGCGGTTCAACGGGGAGGGCTACGACATCAACCGCGATTTTCGGCGGTTTTATACGGCCGAAGCGCGGCTGGTTCGCGACGCGCTCGAGTCGTTTCGACCGGACATCGTGCTGTCTTTGCACGAGGGGCCGCAGGACGCTTCGTTTGTCTTCGCCAACGCTCGGTGCGACGTCGAGCAGGTGAAGCGTTGGTTGTCCGAGATCGAAGCGAAGGGCACCACGCTCGCGCGCAAGGACTACTTCGGCTCGATGTTGCCGAGCCCCGGCCTCTCACCTTCGACCGCGGCCTCTCGCCTCGTCGTCCGCCTCTGGGCCAACACCCTGGGAATGATGGCTGCCAACGGCTACTGCGACGAGCGCGGCATCCCCGAGCTCACCCTCGAGAGCTCGTGGAAGAGCCCCGATCGCGCCGCGCGCCTCCGCGCGCACGTGGACCTGTGCATGGCCGTCGTTCGCACGCTCGCGAGGCAGTGAGCTTCGCGGGAGTCGCGCTACAATCGGCGCTGAATGATCACAGTGCAGCGCCGCGCAGCGTGGATCGTCTTGTCGCTCGCCTTTGCAGCGTGCGCGCCGATGGACGCGCTCGACGGCGACGGCGGCGGTGACGCTGCGCGCGACGGGCGCACGGACGCAAGCGATCGCGATGAACGCGATGCGCGCGGTGAACGCGCGGAACCCGCGGACGCGAGCGAAGACAGCAGCGCGGCGAGCGACGGGGGATCGATCGAAGACAGCGCCTTGCTCGTCGACGTCGCGCGCGTCGAGGACACCGCGGCGATCGCGGACAGCGGCGCGCTCATCGACGTCGCGCCGGATCGGACCGCGCCTCCTTCGGGGCCCACGCTGTATGCGGCCAACCAGACGCACTCGCCGATCACCGAGTCTGTGCAGCGCTCGATGCGCGCCATCGCGACGCGCGGAGGGATGGACAACACCTTCGCGAAGGTCGGCGACTCGCAGACCGTGTACGAGTCGGGGTTCATGGTGTGCTTCGGGGGCGCGTCGGTGGACCTCGCGGGCCGCGACGCGCTCGCGCCGACGATCGCGCACTTTCGCGCAGGGCGGATCGCGGGGGTCAATCCCTACGAGCGTCGTCCGCTGTCCGCGGTGGTGGGATGGAGCTCGGGGGCGCCCCTCGCGGGCTCGCCCTCGCCGCTCGATCAAGAGCTCGCCGCCGCGCAACCTCGATTTTCGCTGGTGATGTACGGCTCCAACGACTCGCAGGTGCGCAACCTGCCCGTGTACGGAGAGAACCTCTGGGAGATCGCCGAGCGCTCGATCGCGCGCGGAGCGATCCCTGTGCTGACGAGCGCGCCGCCGCGGGGGGACAGCATGATCGCGGACCAATGGATCCCGTGGTACGCGCACGTGGCGAGGGCGGTCGCGCAGGCGAAGCAGGTTCCTTTCGTCGACCTCGAGCGCGTGCTGCGAGCGGCGCCGTCCTTCGGGCTCAGCGGGGACAACCTGCACTTGAGCCGCTCGCCTCGAGGCAGCTGCGTGTTCGCGGCGAGCGAGCTGAGATACGGGCAAAATCAGCGCAATTTGCTGACGATCGAGGCGCTCGATCGTGCGCGGCGGTCGCTCGCGGCAGGGGCGCCGGCGCTCGATCCACCGGGCGCGAGCGCGACGGGAGACGGAACGCTCGCCTCGCCCATCGCGATCGCGACGCTTCCCTTCGCGGATCATCGAGACACGTCGCGCGGGGGATCGATGGCGTTCGATCGGTACAGCTGCTCGACGGCCAACGAGGGAGGGCGAGAGTATTTGTATCGTTTGGATCTTCGGGCGCCGGCGCGGATTCACGCGCTGGTGCTCGACCGAGGGACGGTGGACGTGGACTTGCACCGGCTCACGGGGCCGAGCGCCTCGATGTGCGCGGCGCGAGACGATCGCCAGCTCGTCGCGGATCTGCCCGCGGGAACGCACTATTTCGCGGTCCGCGCGAGGGAGAGTACATCTTCGTTGTGTTTCGCGCGGGGTGATCTCTCGCTTGACGGTCCGCGAGGCAGTGAGTTTGATCGACCGAGCACGTTCGATGCGACAGCGTTTGCGTTTGTGCTCTCAGTGGTCGACGACCCAGGAGAGTCGCTGCTGCGCGAAGAGACGAAGGCCAAGAAGAACCTCGTCGAGTACGCGCGGCGCATGAAGGCAGAGTTCTTCGCGGACCTGAGCGCATCGTGAGCGACGAGCGAGGCCCATCCTCGCGCACCGCGGACCAACTGCGGATCCGGGGCGCGTTGCTCGAGGCCCTGAGCGGACTGTCGCTGCTCGAGCCGGACGCAGAGGCGGACGCGTGCGGGCCCGATGCTGAAGGCACGCGAGCGTCACGGCGCCGTGCACCGTGCTTTCGGCGCTGTTTTCACAGGCGATGCTGTGTTGGGTCGCAGCGATCACGGGGCGCAAAGCAGCGGAGCGGGGGCTCGCGAACGAAGCTGTCCCCGAGCCGGAGCTCGAAGCGACGACGTTCGCGCTGGCTGAGCGAATCGCTGGCGTTTCCAAGAGTCACCTTGCGATGCACAAGCTGGGGGTCCATCAAGTCATGCGCTCGATGGGGCTTCGAGCAGACACAGAGTTTCGCGACGTTGTTCGATGGAATCACCAAACACAACCCAGAGGGCCTGTGGCTTCGTCGCTCCGCGCAAGAACACGGATTCAAGGCAGCCGTCCCGTGCCGCGACAGTGGAAAGCCGATCCCCGAAGGGGACGAAGGGCGCCCCCTCGTCGCGGAGATGGAAGCAAAGAAGCCACGCGGCGCGTAGCATCGCTCGAACGATGAAGCCCCAGCTGGAGCAACCGGGTGACCGCGATGGTCGCGTTGATTCTCTCGATCCGCGATCACGATTCGACCGCGATCGAGCTGCGACGAAACAGTCTCGCGCTTTGCGCGCGGTCGCGATGCTCGCGATCTGTTGCGGCGCGCTCGTGTCCGACCGCAAGCCGACGCACGCGTGCGCGATGGCCGTCGCGCGCACCGTGGCGATGCCGCTCATCGACGGCGAAGAAGCGCTGATCGTGTGGGATCCGACCACGCAGATGGAGCACTTCGTTCGTCGCGCGAATTTCGGCGGGGCGCGGTCCGTTCGGGTTCATCGTTCCGACGCCGTCGCAGCCGCAGATGCACGAGGCGAACGATCGTGTGTTTGAAGAGCTCGCGAACTTGTACACAGCGCCCGTCCGTCCGTCGAATCGCCGCTCGCGCGGCGTCGCTGGGTCGAGAGACGCGCTGCTGTCGAACTCGGTTCAGGTCGTCGCGACCGCGCGTGTGGCGGGGCTCGACGCGACGGTGCTTCGAGCGTCGGACGCGCAGGCGCTCGCTCGTTGGCTCGGCAACAATGGCTTCGACAATCGGCCGGCGCTCGCCAATTGGTTGCGCCCGTACACGAGCGGCACGTGGCACGTCACTGCGTTTCGCTATGTTGGAGCGACGGGCATCGCAGACTTCGGCGCGCGCGCGGTTCGCTTGTCGTTTCGCACAGACAGGCCCTTCTACCCGTACGCGGAGCCGGAAGATCAGCGACTGGTCGGCGGCGCGCGCCGCGCTCCGCGCCCGTTTCGAGTGAGCTTGATCACGCCGTATCGAATGGCTGCGACCGTGGGCCGACGGCCGTGGTCGGCGCGCGTCGCGTTCGCCGAGCGTCGGTCGCTCGGAGCCTTGCTCACGATGGTGATCCCAGAGTCGACCGCAGACGCTCTGTGGATGACGACGTTCGACGAGGCCAACTCTGTTGGGTGCATCTACTCCCATACGACGACAGCCTCGGCGCGGCAGCGAGGGACGACAGCCTCGGCGCGGCAGCGAGCTGCCGCGCATCGTGCCTCGAAGACGCCGGTTGCCGCGGTCACTCGGTCTATCTCGGCAGGCGTTCTCGCTCGCGCTCGAACTGAAGAGAAGAGCCGCCGAGGAACGACACGCACACCTCGACAGACGCCGTTCAGATCGACACCACGCCGCTGGTCAGATGCCTCAGTTCGAGCGGCAGCGAGAACGCCTGCTGAGCTAGCTCGAGCCCATTCGCCCATCGGGTCTGCGAGGCAC
>LNEO01000206.1 GCA_001465015.1 Deltaproteobacteria bacterium Ga0077539
GGGGCCGCCGCGCGGCTCGATGTCAACCGTCGTTTCGTCGCTCGATTTGCAACTCCAAGTCGCTGTTTGTGTCGTGGAGTTTTCGGCGCCTATGGGGGCTCAATCCGAGAGCAGCCAGTCCATCAAGCCGATCCCGGCGGCGAGGACGATGAGGTCGTAGGCCACGAGGAGCTTGATCCACTGCGCGAAATCCGCGGTCTTTCCGTCGTACACGTCGCGCGTGGCGACCGCGCCTGCGAGCAGCGCGGGCGAGGTCAACGGGTACAGCACCACGGCGAGCAAGAGGTCGCGCGCGCGAGTGCGGACGGTCATCGCGCCGAACAGCGTCCCCGCGAGGACGAAGCCGACCGTGCCGAGCGCGAGAAGAAGCGCGCTCGCCAACAAGTGGTCGAAGAGCGGCGCGTGCAGCAACAGCGCGACCAGCGGCGCCACGACCGAGAGCGTGATGCTCGTAAACGCCAGCGATCCGAGCGCTTTTCCGAGAAAGACAGACCACGCCGCGATGGGGCTCAAGAGCACGCCGCGGATCGCGCCGTTCTCGCGCTCGCGCGACCAGGTGCGAGAGAGCCCCAGCGTTCCTGCGAACGCGAGCACGATCCAGAGCACGCCCGGCGCGATCTTGCGCCCGGTCTCGTCGTCGACGTAGAGCGCCATCGACGAGAGCACCGCGACCAGCGCGGCGAACAGCGTCATGGTGGGGACGATCTCTCGCGAGCGAAGCTCCGTGCGCACGTCCTTGCGTGCGATGTCGAGCGCGTCGCGGAGACCGAGCCACCAAGGCGAGCCGGTCGAAGTTGCTCTCTGCGGAGTCACTCGATCATCGGACCATCGCACGCCGAGGGCCGCTTCGTGAAGGCTGTGTCACGACCGCGCGGGCGGAGTCCTCGCGAGCACCACCTCGAGGGCCCCGTCCCGCTCGGCGAACACCGTACGAAATCGCGCGCTCGCCGAGCGAAGCCGCGCGAACACCGGGGCAGCGCGGGCGGGGGTGGAGGAGGGCGTGGGCGTTCCCAACCGGCCCTGGAGCACGATGGGGCGGAGGGCGACGCGCGCGACCGGCTGCGACGCGCGCTCGAGCGACAGCTCGAGGATGGCGGACAAATCCCTGGGCGACGGCTGGTGACCGAACACGAAATTGCCCAGCGAATAGACAATCGGTCGGTCGTGATAGACCTCGACCGACTGCAGCACGTGCGGGTGGTGCCCGATGATCACGTCCGCGCCCGCGTCGATGAGCCGATGCGCGAGCGCGACCTGTCCGGCCGTGGGCGCCTCGACGAACTCGTGTCCCCAGTGAATCGACAGCAGCACGACGTCGACGCGGCTCTCGAGGGCGCGCACCGCCTCGATCGCTCTGCGGTCGAGCATCGCCACGCGCGCGCCTGGTCCCGGCGGGTGATTGAGCTGCTCGGCCATCGCGAGCACGCCCACGCGAACCCCGCGGATTTCGCGGACGAACGGCTGCCACGCGTCCTCGCTGCTGGCCCCGCCGCCGAGCGCGACGAGCCCTGCAGAGCGCAGGGCCTGGTGTGTGTCGAGGGCGCCTCGCGCCGAGAAGTCGAAGGCGTGATTGTTGGCCACCGAGCCAATGTCGATGCCCGCGGACGCGAGCACCGTCGCCGCCGTGGGCGTCGCGCGAATGAGCGGCTGGCCAGGAGCGACCGCCCATCGAGGCTCGGGCGCGTTGGTGATGACGCACTCGACGTTGGCGAGCGCGAGGTCTGCTCCCGCGAGGATCGAGCGCACCTCACGAAATGGGTCGTATTGGGCCGTTCGAATCGCAGCGTCGACGCGCCACGCGAGGGCGACGTCGCCCACCGCTGCCACCGTGACGGGAGCGTCTGCGCTCGTCACACGAGCGCTCAGCGTAGTCCCCAGGGCGACCGCTGCGCACGCCATCGAGAGACGGAATCGCATGACGAGTTGCCGAAGCGTCGCACGATCCAGCTACGCTCGGCCACAAAGCCTCGGAGGGTTCAACGATGGTGACGAAGAGAGCCGCAGTGAAGAAAGCTGCCGTGAAGAAGGCTGCCGTGAAGAAAGCCGCGGTGAAGAAAGCCGCGGTGAAGACAGCTGCCGTGAAGAAAGCTGCCGTGAAGAAAGCCGCGGTGAAGAAAGCTGCGGTGAAGAAGGCGGCGAAGCGCGCGGCTCGGCGAGGTCCGCTGCTCGCGAAGGTCACGTGGAAGCTCGAGACGTCCAACGACGCGTTCGGAATCTTCGTCAACGCCGAGCAAGCGTGGATGTCCAATGACTCGGGGGACGTTCACGTGTGCAACCTCCGCGGAGAGGTGCAGCGATCACTGAAGGTCCCGAGCAGCTCGCGCTGCATCATCGCGGACGAGCACTGGATCTACGCTGGGACGCAAGAGGGGCTCGTCTACGACCTCACGGGCGACGTGGCGCGCGCGGTGTACCAGGTCGCGCCCGGCTCGGACATTCTCTGGATGGACATCTACCAGGGAAATCTCTGCGTCGCTGACGACGCTGGCGGCATCAGCGTATACGACCCGGGCGAGGTTCAGCTCTGGACCTTTCGAGACACCGACGAGAGCTCGATGTGGATGGTCCGCGCGGACGGCGCTGGCGTATACGCGGGCGGAAGCAAGTCGGTGCGCGCCTTCGACTGGGGCGGCGCGAGTCGTTGGAAGGTGAAGCACCGAGGCGTCCTGTTCGGCGTGCAGACGGCAGATGCTGTGTACGCGGCGGGCGATGGCGTGACCGGCTTCACGAAGACTGGTGAAAAGCTGGTGCACTGCGACGGAAGAGGCTTTCCTTCGTGCGCGGTGTCGCCAGACGGATCGAGGATCTTCGGCGGCGACTGGAACGAACAGGTTCACTGCTACGACGAGAAGGGCGAGCTCCAGTGGACGCTCGCGACCGGCTGCGGCTCGGCGCTCTCGATGCAGTTTCGCGACGGCGTCCTCTACATCGTGACCGACGAAGGAACGTTGGCCGCGCTCGACGTCTCACCCGCGGCGATCGCGGAGGCTCAGGCGGGCGCGGTGACGCAAGTGGCCGGCGCGAAGGCGCCCAAGCTCAGCGCTGCCGCCGCGGACACGACGCACCTCGAGAGCACCCGCACGGTGGGCGACGGCGTCTTGCTCGAGTGCGTCAAGGACGGCTCGAAGCTCAGGGTCCGCGTGCTGAGCGAGGGCTACAAGCGCGATTGGTTCGTGCAGTTTCCGAGGGACATTCGCAAGGCCGGCGCGAAGTACGTCGTCGACAAGGTGCTCGAGGCCACGCAAGGCGGCTTCTACCGCGTGCTGGGGAACATTCGGTCGCTCGAGGAGTAACAGTCCCATGAAATCAAGATGGACCGTGTTTCGGGCTCGAGCGGTCACTCTTTGTAGCTGGGCGAGACGCGGTCGAGCTTGCGCTTGAGCGCCGGCCACACGAGGCTCTCGCTCGTCGCGGCCAGGCCCATCTTGCCCAAGAACGCGTTCTTCATGAGCACCTCGGGCGCCGAGGGATAGACCTCTTTGGCCGACGAGAGCGTGCGGACCTGCATCGAGCACGCCCTCTCGAGAAAGTACATCCGCGTAAACGCCGCGCCGACGGTCTCTCCGACGGTGAGCGTCCCGTGGTTGCGAAGGATCATCACCGAGCTCTCGCCGAGGTCGTTTTGCAGCCTGGGTCGCTCGTCGTGGTCGAACGCGACGCCCTCGTAGTCGTGGTAGCTGACGTCGCCGAGCACGAGCTGCGCGGTCTGGTTGAGGGGTAGCAGTCCCTCTTTGGAAGAGGCGACCGCTGTCCCGTCGAGGGTGTGCAGGTGCATGACGCACTGGGCGTCTTCGCGCTTCTCGTGGACCGCCGAGTGAATCGTGAATCCCGCAGGATTCACTGGCCATCCAGTGTCCAGGATCACGTTGGCCTCGAGGTCGATCTTCACGAGGCTCGACGCGGTGATCTCGTCGAAGAGCATCCCGTACGGGTTGATGAGAAAATGGTGGTCGCTCTCGGGCACGCGCGCCGAGATGTGCGTAAACACCAGGTCGTCCCAGCCAAAGAGGTTGACCAAACGATACGCGGCCGCGAGGTCTGTCCTGACCTTCCACTCGGCGTCGCTCACCTGCCCGCGGATGCTCTTGTCGGTGCCTGTCATGCGCCGAACGATGCCACAAGCGCAGCGGGATCGGCGATAGCTTCGAGAGCAGTCTTCACCGTCGCGATCCGCGGTACGTTCGCGGTCGTCATGCTGAGGTTGGCAAGGTGGCTGGGGCCGTGGACGCCCGCAACGCAGGCTCCGACCGACGACGAGGTCATCCGCGAAGAGCGCGTGCTCGCGCCCTCGCGCGAGGGAGAGCGCCCCATGCGGGTGTGGGCCTATCGCCCCGCGAAGGGCGCTCCGCACGGGTCGCTGTTGCTCTTGCACGGGCTGCATTACCTCGGGCCGTCGGACCCGAGGATGGACAGGTTTTCGAGGATCCTCGCGGCGTCGGGGGCGCTCGTGTGGGCGCCGTTCATTCCGGATTTCGAGCGGCTGGTGCTGGCGCCGACGGTGTTTCGCGACTGCGAGCGGGCGCTGGACGCGCTGCTCGCGTACGACAGGCGACCGCCGGATCGCGCGCCGGGCGTGATGAGCATCTCGTTTGGCTCGCTGCCGGCGCTGCACCTGGCTTCGAATCGAGAGCACAGTTTCAAGTTGTCTTCGCTGGTGCTCTTCGGCGGCTACGCGGACCTCGGGGACACGATGCGCTTCGCGCTCGAAGGCGAGCCGGGGCGGCTGCACGACCCGTACAACCGGCCGGTGGTGTTCATGAACCTCGTCGACCACCTGGGCGAAGCGCTGCCCCAGGATCGATCGCCGCTCATGGAGGCGTGGCGCGCGTACATCGATCGCACCTGGGGAAGGCCCCAGCTCAAGAGCGATCCTGCCGCCGGCGAGGCGATCGCGCGCGAGTTTGCGGACAAGCTGGACCCCGTGTGGCGCTCGGTCTTTCTTCGCACGGCCGGCGTCGAGCCAGGGATGATGGACGTGTTCGAGACGGCGTGGGCGAGGGGACGAGACCGGCTCGCGTGGCTCGATCCAACGGAGAAGATGCGGTCGGTTCGCGTGCCGACCTACGTCTTGCACGGCGCGGACGACGACGTGATCCCGCACCGGCACGCGCGGATGTTCGAGCGGCAGCTCCCGCGCGAGCACCTTCGCGGCGTGCACGTGACCGGGCTCTACGGGCACACGGGCGCGGCGGCGCCCCCGTGGAAGAGCGCGCGGCAGATCGTGGGCGAGGTCGCGACGATGATCGGCGCGCTGCGGGCGATCGATCGCGCCTCGCGTGGGTGAGCGCTTGTTGCTAACACCCATACGAGAGTGAGCGACGCGCAGCCACAGAGCACAGGCGACACGATCGAGGTCGAGCGGGCAGCTCCGCGATCGAGCGCGGCGGTCGCGACGACGAAGCCGGCGGTCGCGGCGAAGGTTCCGTGGGGTTGGATCGCGGTCGTGGCGTGTACGGCGATCGTGTGCGCGACGACCCTGGGGGTGGTGCGGTCCGTTCGGGGGGCTGTTTCACAGGCGAGCACGACGAGGACCGTGGTGCGCTCGGGGCCCGACGTGGTCGTGGCGATTCGCGCGCTCGCGCGGATGGAGACCGTGAGCTTTCACATGGAGCGCGTGATCGAGCTCACCGACGAGCAGACGCACTTGTTCGGATTGGTCGACGCCAACGACAAGATCTTGCTGGTCGCGGCGGCGACCATCACCGCTGGCGTGGATCTGACGAAGCTCCTCCCGGGCGACATCGAGACCGATTGGGAGCACAAGCGCGTGCGGATCACGCTTCCTTCGGTCGAGCTGTTTCACGCCTCGCTCGACAACGCGCGGACGCGCACCTACCGACGAGACACCGACGCGCTGGCGGTGCGCTCGGAGGACCTCGAGACCCGAGCGCGTCAGGAGGCCGAGCGAGCCATGCGCGCCGCGGCCCTGCAGGGGGGATTGCTCACGAGAGGCCGTGAAAACGCCGAGCGATCGCTGCGCGCGATGCTCGGGTCGCTCGGGTTTACGTCGATCGAGCTGCGATGGAGAGACCCGGTCGCGAACGAGCGACAGTGAGCGGGCGCGCTGTCGTAGAGGGGGCGAACGGGCCATAGGCGTCGGCCGAGCCCGTCTGTGAATTCCCACGCGAAACCGCGTACGGCCCGCAACTCGGCGCTCGCCCGCGCGTCGCCGACCCACGATGGAGCGCAACTGTGCGATGCTCGCTGCGCTCTCAACACAATGGCATCGAGACGCATCGACGTGCGCGCCGTCAGCAAGGACCCGACCGGACAGGTCCTGCGCGCTTTGTACGCGTACGCGTCGCCCGACGCGGGCGCTCCCTGCACGATCGAGCACGACGGTCGCTCGATCGCCGCCCGCGAGGGTGAGCCGATCGCTCTCTCGCTGCTCGGCGCAGGGGTCGACACCCTCTCGCGCAGCGTGAAGTTTCACCGGCCCCGAGGCCCGATGTGCCTCCGCGGAAACTGCGAGGGCTGCCTCGTCCGGGTCGACGGAGAGCCCAATCGCATGGCGTGCGCGGCGCCCGCGCGAGACGGGCGCGAGGTGCGGTCGCAAAACTCCTTTCCGAGCGCGCAGCTCGATGTGCTGCGGGTGACGGACTGGTTCTTTCCGAAGCAGTTCGATCACCATCACTTGATGGTGCGCTACGGCACGACCATCAACGAGGTGATGCAGAGCTTCGCCCGCAAAATGGCGGGTCTGGGGACGTTGCCAGAGCGACCCGCCGAGGCTCCGCTGCCCGAGGAGATCGACTGCGACGCGCTCGTCGTGGGCCTCGGGCCCGTAGGGCTCTCGGTCGCGCTCGCGCTCGCGGGCGAGGGGCTCTCTGTGTGCGCGGTCGAAGAAGAGCCCTTCGCCGGCGGCCTCGTGCGCGACTCGTTGCAATGGCACTCGCGCGACGGCGAGCGACTGTGCGGCGCCGAGGCGAGCGACCGAGACCTCGCGAAGCTCCGCGCCGCCGGCGTTTCGGTGCGACTGTCCGCCAGCGCCTGCGCCACCTTCGACGACGGAACGATCGTGATCCAGAGCGACCGCGCCCTCTGGGTCCGCGCGAAGGCGAGGGTCTTCACCAACGGCTGCCACGAGTCCGTGGGCGCGTTTGGCGACAACGATCTGCCGGGCGTCTACACGGCGCGCGCCGCGGCGAGGGCGCTGCGATACGGCGTTCGCGTGGGCGAGAGCGTGCTCGTGTGCGGCGACGAGGACCCCGCGCTGGACGCGCTCTCCGACGCGCTCTCCGCGGTGGGCGCGAAGGTTCATCGGTTGACCGAAGGCGAGCGGCTCTTGGAGGCGACGGGGTCCAGCTCGGTGAGCGGCGCCCTGGTGGGCCGAGACGAGCGGAGCGCTCACAAAATCAAGTGCGACGCGATCGTCGCGTCCACCTCGCGGACGCCGGCCTTCGAGCTGGCGGGGCAGGCGGGGGTCGAGGCCGCGCAGGACCTCGATCGTCAGTGCTTCGCGTCGTGGGCGGACGAGCTCGGTCGAACGCAGCGAAGCGACGTGTTCGTCGCCGGGAGCGTGGCGCACGGCGGCCGCTCGCCGGTGCGCGAGAGCGCGGTCGCCCGGTCGGTTCGCGACTACGTCACGAAGGGAAGAGTGCGATGAGCGCGAAGGTGCTTCTCTGCCGCTGCGAGGACGTGACCCTGGCCGAGGTCGAGCACGCGATCGAGTCGGGCCAGCACGACATCGAGTCGCTCAAGCGCTTCACGGGCTTCGGCACCGGGTGGTGTCAGGGCAAACAGTGCTTGATTGCGTGTGCGCGCGTGCTGGCCGCGCGGGTCGGAGAGCTGCCGCTCGCGCCGGTGACGCCGCGGCCTCCTGTGCACCCGATGCCGCTCGGCATGCTCGCGTCCCTCGGCGACGCGGTGAGCGTCGATCGGGTCGCCAGCGAACGAGCGAGCGAAGACGAGGGCGAGCGATGAGCGGCGGGCGCTACCGCGTGGTGATCATCGGCGCGGGGATCATGGGTCTCTCGACCGCGTGGCACCTCGCCAAGGCGGGGATCACCGACGTGCTCGTGGTCGACCGCGGGTATCTCTGCGGCGGGGCTTCGGGGCGCAACGGCGGCGGCGTTCGCGCGCAGTTCTCGAGCGAGACCAACATTCGCCTGATGCGCGAGTCGATCGAAATCTGCCGCAATTTCGCGGCTGAAATGAAGATCAACGTGTGGTTTCGGCAGGGCGGATACCTGTTTCTGACCCGCACGAAGCAGCGCGCGCGGATGCTCGAGGCGAGCGCGAAGCTCCAGCGAGACTGCGGCCTGGAGACGAGGCTGTTGTCTCCGGCCGAGCTGCGAGACATCGTGCCCGAGATCGACCCGACGGGGGTCGAGCTGGCGAGCTTCAACCCTGGCGACGGCGTGGTGTTTCCCTGGCCATTCGTGTGGGGCTACGCGAAGGCTGCCAAGGACCGCGGCGTCGAGATCGCGACGTTCACCGAGGTCGAGGGCTTCGCGACGAAGAACGGCAGGATCACCGGCGTGCGTCTCGTGCGGACGCGACACGACGCGATCGTGGCCGAGGATCGCGTCGAGCGGACGACCGCGGCGGGGCCGGGTCCTCGCCTGGACCCTGCGCGGACGCGGGTGATTCCGGACGACGCCGAGCGGCTCGAGGTCGAGTGCGACACGGTGATCTTGTGCGCAGGCGCGTGGAGCCCGTCGATCGCGAAGATGCTGGGGATCGAGCTGCCGAACAAGCCGCACCGCCACGAGATATGCTCGACCGAGCCGCTCAAGCCCTGGCTGGGGCCGCTGGTCGCTGACCTCACGGACGGGCTGTACTTCTCGCAGAGCATGCGGGGAGAGATCGTCGGCGGCATCGCGGTCGAGCCGACGCCCGAGGGGATCAACCAGCGCTCGAGCGCGCAGTTTCTGGCGACCTATGCGCGCTCGTTGGTGCGGGCGGTGCCGTCGTTGACGCGGGTGAAGGTGCTTCGGCAATGGGCCGGTTGCTACGACCTCACGCCGGACGGAAACCCGATCGTGGGCCGCGTCGACGGCTGCGACAACCTCGTGATGGCTTGCGGCTTCATGGGCCACGGATTCATGATGGCGCCCGTGATGGGGAGGCTGCTGGCCGAGCACGTGGCCACCGAGGAGACGACCGAGCTGTTCGCCCGATGGAACCTCCGACGCTTTCGCGAGGGCAAGCTGCTCAGCGAGTCGATGATCATCGGCTGAACCACGCCACCGGGTTCAACGGGGACGGTCCTCGATAACTCAACGATTTGTGAACCCGCTGAACCGCCTTCACAAATAGTTGAGTTATTGAGGACCGTCCCCGTGAACCCGTCGCAGACAGCGCTCTTGGTGATCGACCCCCAGAACGATTTTCTCTCGGAGGGAGGGGCGTTTTCGAAGCGACACGTCGCGCCGTCGCAGATCGCCGACGCGCTGTTGTTCAGCGTCTCGATCGCGCGTCAGCAAGGGCGACGCGTCGCTTGGGTCACGTCGGACTACTCGACGGCCGCAGGAGACAAAGCGCTCGCGGGGCAGACGCACACGGGCGCTCCCTGCTGCGTGCCCGACACGTGGGGCGCGGCGGTGATCGAGCCCCTCACGAAGGAGCGGGCGACCGAGGGCGACCTCGCGGTGGTCAAGCGGTTCTACACAGCGTTTCGCGAGACGACGCTCGACGACGAGCTGCGCGCGGCGGGCGTGCGCCGGTTGATTCTGTGTGGCGTCGCGACGAACGTGTGCGTGCTCGCCACGGCGCGAGAGGCCATCGAGCGCGGCTACGAGGTCTGGGTCCTTCGGGACGCCACCGCGGCGGGCACCGCCGGAAAGCAAACGGTCGCGCTGCGCGAGCTCGAGTCGCTCGGGTGCGCGCTGCGGTCGATCGCCGAGCTCGCGAGCGACTGCCCGACAGAGCTCGTGCTGCGCGGCCTCGGGAGCGGCGACAGCGCGCTCTATTGCAACGTGTTCAGCGCGCTCGAGGGAGGGGCGCGCGGCGCTCGTTCGCTCTTCGACGCGCTCGCACAGGAAATCGAGTGGAACACCATGATGCACCGCGGCGGCGAGGTTCCGCGGCGCGTGGCGATCCAAGGCGCGATCGAGCGCGCGATCGAGCCGCTGTATCGACATCCCGCGGACGAGCAGCCGAAGATGGTCCCGTTCACCGCGACCGTGGACGCGATTCGTCGCGTGGTGGAGGCCCGCACGGGTCACCCGCTCAACCATTGTCTGGCGCAGCTCTATCGCTCGGGCCGCGACTGGATCAGCGCTCACTCGGACAAGACGCTGGACCTCGAGCGCCCGTCGTTCGTGGTCAACGCGAGCTTCGGTAGGACACGGACGATGCTCTTCGAGGCCAAGGTGAAGGGCGCGGCTGGGACGCAGAAGGTTCCGCTGCCGGACGGGTCGGTGTTGCTGATGGGGCTCGGGACCAACCGCGAGCGATTTCACGAGATCAAGCAAGAGGGGCAGCAGGTCGATGACGGGGCCAGGATCTCGCTGACGTTTCGTTGGATCGGGACGTTCTTCGATCGCGACACCAGCGCGGTGTGGGGCGTGGGCTCGCCGGCGAAGACCCCGCGCGAGGCGCTCGAGATCGTCGAGCGGCGCAGGGCGCTCGCCCCTGCCCGGCTGCGAGACGAGCTGCACGCAGAGTCGCTCGAGATGCTGCGGGCGTTTCGCGAAGAGAACGTAGACCCAGCGTTCGATGTGGCGAAGTACCAACCGGGCTTCACGGTGCTGGACCTCTCGGCGCTCGAGGGCGGCGACCGATGAGCGAGCGCGTCGTGTACGTCGTCAACGGCTCGATCTCGAGCTGGCGCGCGCTCTTGTGCCTCTACGAGAAGGGGCTCGACTGTCGAGCGCAGCGGCTGCGAGTGATGCGCGAGCCGAGAGAGACGCGGTCGCCCGAGTTTCTCGCGATCAATCCGCGTGGAAAAGCGCCGGTTCTCGTGGAGCCCGACGGCGTCGTGGTCAACGAGTCCTTCGCGATCCTGGACTTCATCGAGCGCAGGTACCCAGCGCCGTCCCTCGTCTCGAAGGAGCCGCGCGCGATGGCGAGAGAGCTGTCGCTTTCGCACGAGGCCGAGACCTTCGCCTGCGCGTACGAAGGGCTCGAGGCGCTCTTCGAGCGCGACGCCGGCGCGATGAGCGAGGACGAGCGCCGCTCGATCGCCGGGTGCCTCGCCGCGGTCGAGTGGGAGCTCGATCTGTGGGAGAAGCGCGCGAGTGAATCGACGTTCATCGCGGGCGATGCGCTCTCGATGGCAGACGTGTCGTTCTACCCGACGCTCGCGTACATGCTTCGCCGCGGCCTGTCGCTCGAGGGGCGCCCAGCGCTCGATGCGTACCAGCGACGCATGCGCGAGCGAGCGGCGTGCGCGAAGGCTTTTCCCGAGGGGTGGACGCACGCTGTCGGAAAGCGGGACCTCTTCGCGCTGGCGCGGTCGTGCGCGAACAATGGGTGATCCTGCGCGCGCCGCGGGCGACCTCACGGGGCGACGCTCGGACCCAAGCTGCGAGGCATGTGACGGTCTCGCGGCGACCCGGTGAACGTTGGCGTCACCGAAGAGAAAGGAGCCCTCGAGCGTGCGACACTCGCGCGCGCGAGAAGAAGATGAAGCCAAACAAGAGTTCCAGTGAATTGAAGGCGATGGTGTCCAGGCGGCTGATGTTGCGCTCTGGGCTGGCGGGTTTCGCGGCAGTGGTCGGCGGCCGAATGTTCGCGGCGTGTAGCCCCGGCGCAGCTCCGGGCTCCGACAGTGGCGTGGGCGAGCCAGACAGCGGAGCGTTCGACAGCGGCGCGGACAGCGGCGTGGACTCGGGCGTCGACAGCGGCGTCGATACAGGGGTCGACGCGGGGATCGACGTGCGTCCCGCGGACACGGGCGTCGACGCTGCCGCTCCAGTGTTTCGGCGGCGAATGGTGCCCCCGCCGCCGGCGTTGCGATCGCGCATCGCGGACATCGGCCCGCTCGCGGATCGTCCGGACGCCAACGGTCTTCGACTTCCAGCGGGCTTCACTTCGCGGGTCGTCGCCGAGTACGACCGACCCGTCGCGGGCACGATGTACTCCTGGCATATCGCGCCGGACGGAGGCGCGACGTTCGCGACAGAGGACGGAGGGTGGATCTACGTGTCCAACTCCGAGCAGCTCGCGGCGCAGGGCGGGGTGGGCGCGATTCGGTTCGGGAGCGACGGGACCATCACCCGCGCGTATTCGCTCTTGCGACGCACGACGCTCAACTGCGCGGGCGGACGCACTCCGTGGCACACGTGGCTGTCTTGCGAAGAGATGGAGCGCGGCCGGGTATGGGAGTGCGATCCGTGGGGTGAGCAGCCCGCGGTCGCTCGGCCTGCGCTCGGGGTGTTCGTGCACGAAGCGGTGTGCGTCGACCACGATCGGGGCCACCTTTATCTCACGGAGGACGTGAACAACGGACGCTTCTACCGCTTCGTTCCTGCGGGGATGAACGCGAACGGGTTTCCCGACCTCAGCCGCGGGACGCTCGAGGTCGCGGTCGTCGATCGCATGGGAAACGTCACCTGGCGAGCGCTGCCAGACCCGATGTACACCCGCGGCACGCCGACCCGCTATCAAGTGCCCGAGTCCACGGAGTTCGATGGCGGCGAAGGCATCTGGTACGTCGACCACAAGGTGTACTTCAGCACCAAGGGCGACGATCGCATCTGGCTGTACGACTGCCGAACCTCGCAGATCTCGATCTTCTATGACTTTCAGCGCTTTCCTGAGCCGAGGATCCTCACTGGCGTCGACAACCTCACCGTGAGCTGCTGTGGAGATCTGCTCGTCGCCGAGGATCAGGGCTCGATGGACATCGTGGCGATCCTGCCGAGCGGAGTGCTCAAGCAGCTCGTTCAGGTCGCGGGGCAAGACGCGAGCGAGGTCACCGGGCCGGCCTTCGATCCGAGCGGAACGCGGCTGTACTTCAGCTCGCAGCGCAGCCCCGCGGGCGGGACGACCTTCGAAGTGACCGGTCCCTTTCACGCCCCCGCGTGAGCGGTCTTCGCGCGCAGTGCTCTAGGGCAGGACGATGCGGCCGGGGGCGCCCATCTGGCCCGCCTCGGTGTGGCAGAAGTTGCAGTCACCGAAGGTGTTGGGGATGTTGGGCATGAACTGCGTTCGGCCCTGATAGCGAACTTGAATACCGGTGAACGGCCCCTGCGGGTTGTTCGCGAAGTAGAAGTTGCCGCCAGGGAGCATCCGGGTCGTGTGCTCCGTGCCGTCCTTGTCGCGCAGGACGATCTCCACTGGCTCGTTGCCGGTCGCCGGGCCGCCGAGGCAGTCGTTTGGCTCGTGGACGGACGGGTAGACGGTCCCTCCGACGGTCCAGCGCGGCGCGCCGGGGCGCGTGCGATGGCAGTCGAGGCAGGCCTGGCCGGGGTTCATGAAGTCAGCCCCAGTATTCAAGCAAGCCCACGTCCTGCCGGAGGTGCACTGCGTCGGATTTCGGACGTTGAGCGGCTGGGCGGGGACGGGGGTGGCCGTGCCGACAACGACGCACGATCCGCTGGCGGGTCCGCAGCCGGGAGCACCCGAGAGGGTCGCGGCGATCGAGGCGAGCGAGACGAGCGCGAGCAGCGCGGTGGGTTTGCGGAGGCTCGAAGGGACCATTGCTCAGGACCGAGAGGGTACCCCAACGGGGTGCGGAGGCATGATGGGTATTTTCGGGCGTTCGCGGAGGACACAGTCCTTGCGTCCGTGGGGCGGTCGTGGGTTGCAAAGGGCGGGAGCGCCGTGTACCACCGCGCTCGTCGCTGCCGCCGTTGCCGTCGCTGCCGCGCGTCGAACGACGGCGCAGCAAACTTACGGAGAAGCATCAACCATGGCTCACACCGACCGCGTGAAGCAGATTCTGTCCTGGTACGGATCGGACAACCCCGGAACCCGCGCGAACATCGCCCGCCTGCTCAACGCTGGGCGCCTCGCAGGGACGGGCAAGATGGTGATCCTCCCAGTGGACCAGGGATTCGAGCACGGACCCGCCAGGTCCTTTGCGCCCAACCCTGCGGGCTACGACCCCGAATACCACGTCAAGCTCGCGCTCGACTCCGGGTGCAACGCCTACGCCGCTCCGCTCGGGTTCATCGAAGCCGTGGCAGACCAGTACGCGGGGCAGATTCCGCTGATCCTGAAGCTCAACAACTCGGACGTGCTCGGCAAGCCGCCGCAGCCGATCTCTGCGATCACCGGCTCGGTCGAGGACGCGCTGCGGCTCGGCTGCGTGGCGATCGGGTACACGATCTACCCGGGTTCGGGGGCGCGCAACGAGCAGTACGAGAACCTCCGCGAGCTGACGCTTCAGGCCAAGCGCGTGGGACTCGCTGTGGTGACCTGGGCGTACCCGCGCGGCGCGACGATCTCGAAGGACGGCGAGACCGCGGTGGACGTGTGCGCGTACGCCGCGCAGATCTCTGCGCAGCTCGGCTCGCACATCATCAAGGTCAAGCCGCCGAAGGCTCACCTCGAGGTGCCCGAGGCCAAGGCCGCCTTCGAGAAGGCGGGGATCAAGATCGACACGATGGCAGACCGCGTTCGCGAGGTGATTCGCAGCGCGTTCGGCGGAAAGCGCATCGTGATCTTCTCGGGCGGCGAGGCCAAGAGCACCGAGGACCTGCTCGCCGAGGTGCGCGGGCTCGCCGAGGGCGGCGCGTTCGGCTCGATCATGGGCCGCAACGCCTTTCAGCGCCCGCGCGACGAGTCGATCAAGCTGCTCAACGATGTGATGGATGTGTTCGCGAAGGCCCCTTGAGCGGGCCTCGCTTGCTTGAAATGATGGGCCGTAAATGGATTGACCCATGACCTTCGGCCGACTGACTGCAGAAACAAGAGGGTGATTTCGATGACCTATGACCAGAGGCCGTACCGCGGGGCCCGTGACGACCGCGGACCGCAGACAAATGGCACCATCGACCCGAAGCTGCGCGAGCTGCTCGGGTTCTTGAGGGACACGTGCCGCGAAGTGGCGGTGCGTATCGACCAGTATCTCGGCAGCGATCGCGGCAGCGCCCGCGGCTACGCAGAGCGCAGCGATCGCGGCGAGCGCTCGGACCGCAACGATCGCGGCTACACGTCCGGTCGCTACTCGGACGCCCCGCGCGCTCCCCGCGCTTCTGGCGGCGACTCAGCGCCGGTGCACGACGGGCTCGAGAAGCTGCGCGAAGAGGCGCGACGCGTTTCCGACGAGGCTCCGGACATGGATCCCGCGAAGCTGCGACTTCTGATCGAGGCGATCACCGCCGAGACGCGCGCCTTTCAAGGGCGCGCCGACGACGCCGAGGATCAAGACCTCGCGGCCAAGATCCTGCGCACGCTGACCGCCGTGGTCAGCGAGCACCGCCCTGGCCACGTGTACGGGCTCGCGCGGCATCACACCGCCGAGTGGAGCGAGGTCGCGCGCCGCGCCCGAGACGACATCGCGAGCGGCAACCTGCACCGCGCGCGCCCCGACGAGGGCGGCCCGCGCAGCGTGCGCGACGACGATTCGGACATCGGCTGATCTCCGCGGTCGGTCAACGTCCTCGGCGGACGCGGGCTGCGCTCGGGGGGAGCGAGGCGGCAGCGGTCGGCAACGCTCGGGGAACGGCGCTCACGCGCGGCGTTTGCACAGCGTCGAGCGAGCGAAGCGCTGAGACGATCGTCGCCCGAACGGCGGGGTCGCGCTCGCTCTGCGCCGCGCGCTCGAGCAGCGTTCGGGCTTCGGCGGTGTTCGCCCGAGAGATCGACCACACCGCGGCCTCGCGGTGATCAGCGGTCGCGCTGAGCAAGTAGCGCGCGGCGAGGGTGGTGTCGCGAAAGCCGATGCAAAGGCCGTCGAGCGCCGCTCGCAACACGAGCGGGTGCGCCTGCGGGGCGCTCGCGAGGCGCAGGAGCGCGGCGCGCGCTGCCGTGTTGGGAGCAAACACCCTGAGCGCGGCTGCGGCTCGAGCGCGGACGAACTCAGGTCGCGCGGCGTCCTCAGCGAGCGCGACGAGCGTGGGGATGCTCCGCTCGCTCCACGCGCGGATCGTGCTCTCGTCGGCGGCGCGCTCGTAGCCCGAGAGCGTCGCGGCGATCTCGTCCGCGGTGACGTCCGCGAGCGCCGAGGGCGCAGCCAGCGCGAGCGCGAGGCCCAGCGCCGCTGCAGCAGCGCGCTTCGAACGAGGCATCCGACGATTACCCTGCATTTGCCGGACGGATCGTAGCACCGATCGACCGGACGAGCGCGCTCGCGGTGAAACCCGACCCAAGGACGTCGCCGCCGTTGCGGTTAATGAGCGCTGTACGCGGTACACTCGCCGCCGTTCGCGCGGGCGAACCCCTAAGGAGCGACGCAAACTCATGGCACTTCATCCCTGCACCCGTTGTGACCGACACGTTCGACACAGCGAAGCTCGCTGCCCGTTTTGCGGCGAGGGACTCCCATCGATGTCCGGTGAGACCGCGCCGAGCCCGCGGATGTCCCGCGCGGCGATGGTTCTCGGCGCCGCGGTCGCGCTCTCGGCCTGCGAAAAGCCTCAGCCGTCGGTGAACGCTCCCAACCCTTCGCCCGTCGCGCAGCCCCAGCCCCAGCCCCAGCCCCAGCCCCAGGCCCAACCGCTGCCGCAGCCCAACCTCAACGACCCCAACGCGGTCGCAGCGATCTACGGCGCTCCGCCTGTGCCGTCGCAGCCCGACGCCGCGGCGCAGGCGCAGCCGGACCTCGCGCCGCAAGACCCGGCCGCCATGGGTGCGGGCTACGGCGCCCCGCCGGGGGGCGGGCTGCAGAACGCGCTGCAGGGGCCGCAAGGGCCAGGGGCGGCCGCGTCTCGCTACGGCGCGCCGCCCGCATTCGAGAACGAAGCGTGATCATCGCGTTTTGATTATCACCCCACAAATTCGAGATCCGAGGAGAACCTGCGATGGCGCTTCATCCCTGCGAGACATGCGGACGACACGTGCGACACCAAGAGCGCAGCTGCCCGTTTTGCGCGAGCGCGTTGCCGTCGATGTCCGCGGCGACACCACCGGTTTTGCGCGTGACCCGCGCGGCGATGTGGCTCGGCGCGACGCTCGCGGTCTCGGCGTGCGAGCGTCAGCAGGACTCGCTGCCCACGACGGTCACGCCCACCAACGCCCCGAACCCCACGCCGAACCCCACGCCGAACCCCACGCCGAACAACGCGGCGAACAACGCGCAGCTGTTGCCGACGCAGACGAGCCCCACGGTGCAGCCGAGCATGCCTCTGGCTGGGCCGACGATCGCCCCGACGCAAGTGTCGCCGCAGCAGCAGATGCTCGAGCAGCCCAACGCTGTTCCCGCGTACGGAGCGGCGCCTCCGATCGGGCCGGCGGACCCAGGCTCGCACGCGAGGCGCTACGGCGCGCCGGCGTTCGTGCCCTGGGACGAGGTCTGAGCGACGATGCCGGGGGTGGGTTGCGGCTCGATGCGCGATAGCGCCGCCCACCATGGCCAGCCGAAGCGACCGGGGTGTCGCGTGGCTCGACAGAGCGTTCCCACTGCGTAGAGCGCGGCGTACTCCGCGGGCATCGTGAGGTCGATCGCGGCCTCCCCAGCCTGGGCGGTCACCAGCGTCACGCGAAGCGATGGAGCAGACTTGCTCGATCGGAGGATGGTGGAGCGATCGACGCGCAGCACCTGCGCTTCGCCGGGGCTCGCGTCGAGCCTGACGTTCAGCGCGGGGAGCGCGTTGATCCCAAGGACTCCCAGTCCGAACACGAGCGGAACGCCGATCTCCAACGCCACGCGCAGCGAGTCCGCCCGCCCGCGAACGACCCTCGCGGCGATCGTAGCCAGCGCAAGTCCGATCCCGATTCCGAGGGCAAACCCATAAATCGAAGGCTCCGATCGGGTGACTTTCGCCGCGTCCGCGGACAGCCACAAGAACGCCACGACGGTCCCGAGGATCTGCGCCGCCACGAGCGGCCAGTGGCCCCATCGAGCGCGGGGAGCAGCTACCGGCTGGTCGTACGGAAGCGCGTCGATCAGCGCGATCACCGCTCGGCAAAACGCTTCGATCGCCGTCGCCGTGAGGTTCTTCTCGTCGCTGGGATCGACGTACGCGCGAACGACGACGTCACCGTCGTACAAGTCGAGACAGGGGCCCGATCGAAGAAGCGCCTGCGCCAACGGTCGAGCTCGCTCGTCGAGCACCGATCGGACGACGTCGTCGGGCGACGCGGACTCGACGTAGTACGCCTCGTCGAACGCCGCGTCACCGAGCTGCACCTCTCGGTTGATTCCTAGGGATTTTCCTGCGACATCGGCGCTGCTCTCTTCGCGAACACGAATCGCGCTGAGCGTCTTCGGCGCGCCTGGGCGCGCTCCGGTCCCGCGATAGCTCACCGTGACGCTCGCAGGCGAGCTGCGCCCTCCATAAGAAAATCGCAGCTCGAGCTTGCGGCCCGAGAGCGACAACGTCGCGTCGTGCTCGCGCACCTCGGCGCCGAGCGTCGCGAGGGACGCTCGCAGTCGTTGCATCCAATCGCTCATCGTCTACCCATGAGATCTGTGATCGGCCGGTTCGATTGCGTCTCGATAGCACGGGTAGCCGCCCCGCGTCGTCGCGTCGTCGCTCGCCGGGACGTAAGGATCGAATCGTCGATCGAGGTCGCGTTGAATGCGTGTAGAACGGCGTAGAGAGAGGCCTCACGCTATGTCCACGACGCTTCGTGCCCCCATCATCGACGCATGGATTCAGCATCCGACGCCTGCCTTTTTGAGAGAGCCGATGTTCGCGTCGCTCTTGCGTTGGATGGGCGTCGACGCGAGCTCGGTGCCCGAAGAGATCTCCTACGACTTCACGCTGGCGGCGATGGACGCGGCGGGCGTCGAGCGGTCGTTGGTCAGCGCGTGGTGGGGACCACGAGGACCTCTGTTGTCCAACGACGAGGTCGCCGCGCTGGTTCGGGCGCACCCCGAGCGGTTTACGGGCGTGGCGTCGGTCGACCTCTCGCGACCCATGGACGCGGTGCGCGAGCTGCGTCGAGCAGTGAAATCCCTGGGGCTGCGCGGCCTACGCATCCTGCCGTGGCTCTGGAACCTCCCGCCCAACGACCGTCGCTACTACCCGCTCTACGCCGAGTGCATCGAGCTCGGCGTTCCCTTTTGTTTGCAGGTCGGACACACCGGCCCGCTCTGCCCGTCGGAGCCTGGTCGGCCGATCCCGTACCTCGACGAGGTGGCGTTGGACTTTCCTGAGCTCGTCGTGGTGGCCGGCCACATCGGGTACCCGTGGCACAACGAGATGATCTCGCTCGCGACGAAGTATCCCAACGTCTACATCGACACGTCTGCGTACAAGCCGAGCCGCTACCCGCGCGAGCTCGTCGAGTACATGCGAGGCCGCGGCAGGAAGAAGGTGCTTTTTGGTAGTAATTTCCCGATGATTTCTCCGAGCGAGTGCCTCGACGGACTCGCCACGATCGGGCTCGACGACGACGCGCACGCGCGGTTCGTCGGGGGCAACGCTCGACGCGTCTTCGGGCTCTGAATCGTCGCCTTGCGTTGTCGCGCGGCGCTGCGATGACGTTCGTTCGAGATCTGCAGAGCGCGCTCGGGATACAATCTCGGTTCGTGATGCCAGTCACCGGCAGCGATCCCCGCTGGCTGCGCGCCGCCCTCGTCGCTCAGAGCCAACCCCCAAGCCCAGAGGCATCGACGATGACGGTCCACGACGCCGTGGCGCGCGCTGCGCTCGATCGAGCCATCGACGAGCGACGCGAGGAGCGCGAGGCCCTCGTTCGCGATCACCTCGCGCGTCGCGGGATCGTCGACGAGGCGGTGCTCGCGGCGATGCGACGGGTTCCTCGGCACCGATTCGTGCCGGAGTTCGTGCGGCAATACGCGTACGACGATCGTCCGTTGCCCATCGGCTCGGGCCAGACGATCAGCCAGCCGTACGTCGTCGCGATGATGACGCAGGCCGTTCTGCCCAGGCGCGCAGACCGCTGCCTCGAGATCGGAACGGGCAGCGGCTATCAAGCCGCCGTGCTCGCCGAGCTTTGCGCGTCGGTGTGGACGATCGAGTACCACGCGGACCTCGCGGCGTTCGCAGAGCGCAACCTGCGCTCGCTCGGATACTCGGTCTCGTTGCGCGCAGGAGACGGCTACCGAGGGTGGCCCGAAGCTGCTCCCTTCGACGTCATCGTCGTGACCGCGGCGCCCGAGCACGTCCCGCAGCCGTTGCTCGAACAGCTCGCGCCGGGAGGACGCCTCGTGATTCCCGTCGGCCCGCAGGAGTCGGTGCAGCAGCTCGAGCTGTGGACGCGCAGCGCGAATCGTGACGCGCGAGACGAATTCGAGCGGCGTACGTTGGGCGGCGTGGTGTTCGTTCCGTTTCTGGGCGACGGGGGTCGGCTGTAGCGCGCAGTCCCACGTGGGCGGCAGCGCGGGTGGGGGCCGCCTCGCGGCGCTTTGTCGAAGGCGGTTTCGTCGCTCGCGTCGAAGGTTTGCTACACCTTCGACTCGGAGATGGCGAAGAGCGATGTGGTTCTCGGGATCGACCCTGGCACGCACCACTGCGGCTATGGGCTCGTCGCGCGACGAGGGACCCGCTTTGTGCACATCGCGCACGGCGTGATTCACGCCGTTGCGAAGGACCCGCTCTGGTCGCGGCTGCGCACCGTGGCCGACGGCGTGAAGGCTGTGCTCGAAGCGCACGCCCCGGCGAGCTGTGGCATCGAGCAGGCGTTTGTGCACATGGACCCCAAGGCCGCCCTCTTCATCGGTCACGCGCGCGGCGCGGTGATGGTCGAGTGCGTCCGCGCGAGCGTCGAGGTCGCCGAGTACCCCCCCACCGTGGTCAAGCGCGCGGTCGTCGGCACTGGACGCGCTGACAAATCGCAGGTCAACGCGATGATTCGCGTGCTGTTGGGCCTCGCTGATCCGCCGCCGCTCGACGCCAGCGACGCGCTCGCCATCGCGATCTGTCACGCCAGCGCGACGACGTTCGAGGCTCAGCTCGCGCAGGCGACGGCGAAGAAAAACCCGCTTACGGCGCTGCCGCTTGCGCCTCCGGCGAAAAACGAAGCGACCGCCCTGTGGCTCGCGGCATCGAAGCGCGCAAGGAGCAAGCGATGATCACTCGGACGGCGAACGGACACGGGACGAGAGCGCGCGGCGAGGCGACCGGGCGAGCGGCGCTGGTCGCGCTGATCGGCGCGGTCGCGGCGCTGGGTGGAGGATGCTCGAACCCGCCCACACAATCAAGTGACGCGGCGAATGACGGGTCCAACGACGTGACGGCCGACGCGCCGGCCGCGGCGGACGCGAGCGAGGGCGGCTCGGGCGAGGACAGCGCCACCGACGCGGGCCCGTCGATGACCAACATCAACGTCGCGCCCGGCGCCAACCCTCGGACGATCGAAGAGGGCGTCGTTCGCGAGGTCGTTCGCGTGGCCGTCCCTGCTCCTGCTGCGAACATGGCACCGGGCCGCGCGGCGACGCCGACGCCCGCGGATCTCAACTTCGTACAGGTGCTGCAGTATCGCTCCGCTGGCACGGCGCCGGGGACGGCGCGGGCGGTGATCGTGGCGGTGCCTGGATTTCTCGGCGGCGCCGGCTCGTTCGACGGCCTCGCGCGAGCGCTGGTGAAGCGCGCTGCGCGCGAAGGCCAGCGCGTCGAAGTGTGGGCGATCGATCGACGGTCGAACCTGCTCGAAGACCTCCGCGGCATGGACGCCGCTGACGCGATGAACGACCCCGAGCTCGCCCGCGCGTACTACGTCTCGCGTTCGATCTCGGTCAACGGGCAGCGCTTCGGCGGGTATCTCGCGCCGAACGCCGAGTCGATCGCATACATGTCCGAGTGGGGATTGCCGACGCTGGTCAATGACATTCGCGTCGTGATCGAGCGCGCGAGCATGGGCCGAGCGCGGGTCGTTCTCGCGGGGCACTCGCTCGGAGCGAGCATCGCCGAGGCGTACGCGGCCTGGCGGTTCAACGACGACGTGCGCGGGTTCGACACGATCGCGGGGCTCGCGATCATCGACGGCGTCGCCGGGGGCGCGAGCCTCACCGAGCAGCAGTACTACATGGGCGGAACGCCGGCGCCCGGCGGCCTCGGCGTGTCGCAGGGCGTGACCGCGCTGCGCGCTGGCGGGCCGTACTACTTCGCGCTGCCGCTGCTCGGCGTGCAGGCGGTGGTGATCGCTGAAATCGTCGCCCGTCGCGTGCTCGTCGCGCCGGACGCGGTCGTCAGCGACGTTCGCCGTGACGAGCTGTTTCGCACGCTGCTCAACGTCGACCGACTCCCTCCGATGAGCAACGCGGCGGCGTTTGGCTTCGCGTTCGACGGCGACTCCTGCGCGCTGTCGTTCGCCGCGATGAACGTCGGGACGCCGATCGGTCCTACGCGACGCGCCATGAGCTTGCTCGGCCCGATGATCACCGTTCCGTCGGACCCGATGATGACCTACCGCTGGACCGACGCGCCGATGAGCTCGCCCGCGGAGGTGACGCCTCTTCGGTCCGCAGCGCTCGGCTGGGCGGCGACGCCGAGCAACTTCGCGGAGTGGTACTTTCCTGCGCGGCTTCCGCTCGACGTCTCGGCGTTGGGCGAGATGCGGATCGCAGAGGGGTCCTTCGCGTTTCGCGAGGGAATTCGCGCGACGCTCGGAGGTCAGGTCGACGTTCCAGTGCTCGCGATCGGATCGGGCCTCGTCACGAGCCGCGCTCGCTTCGACGCGATGGTCTCGCGGCTCTCGCCGACGGTCGGGGACGGGCGGCCCAACGCCGGAGCGACGCGGATGGACGAGCGAGGATTTCGTGTGCTGATGTTGCCAACGCAGACGCACATCGACCCGATCATGGCGCCCGAGTCGACGATGCCAGGCAACCCGGTCCCGCAGGCGCTCTTCGAGTTTGCGCGGGACAACACCGCGCCGCGGATTTGATGGGTCGCTCGCGCTCCGAGGCGACTCGAGCCTCCGCGACGCTCTCCGCCGCGGTCTTCGCGGTCTTCGCGAGCGCTGGGTGCTACGAGCTGCGGCAAGCGGGAGGGCAGCTCGACATGTTCGTGCGGCGACGGGCGCTCTCGTCGCTCGTCGACGACCCGTCGCTCACCGCCGAGCAGCGCGATCGGCTGCGGGTCGTGTGGTACGCGCGGGACTTTGCGCTGCGCGAGCTCGGGCTGTCGGCGAGCGAGAGCTACACGTCCGTCGTGATGCTCTCGCGACCGGCGGTGAGCTACGTCGTGGCCGCGTCGCCGCCCGATCGGATCCAGTCGTATCGGTGGTGCTTTCCCTTCGCGGGGTGCCTCCCGTACATCGGCTACTTCGATCGCAGGGACGCCGTGCGCGAGCGCGATCGGCTTCGGAGAAGCGGATACGACACGTACCTTCGCGGCGTGGACGCATACAGCCTGGGCGGCTGGTTTCCGGACCCTGTGTACTCGCCGATGCTCGAGCGGTCGCGCGGCGGCGTGGCCAACACGGTGATCCACGAGCTCACGCACGGAACGCTGTTCGTCGCCTCGGAGGCTCGCTTCAACGAGAGCCTCGCGACGTACGTCGGCGATCGAGGCGCTCTATTGTTTCTCGCGCAGCGATACGGTGAGCGCTCGAGCACGTACCGAGAGGCGCTCGCGCTCGAGCGGGACGCCGAGCGGTGGGAGGGCTTTCTGCGCGCGCTGGCAGCGCGGCTGCAGCGCGTATACGCGAGCGGCGCGAGCCGCGAAGAGAAGCTGCGTCAGAAGGAGTCGATCCTCCGCGAGGCGCGCGAGGCGTTCGAGCGGCTCCCGTTCGAGACGCGGCAGTATCGCGTGCGCGCGGGCAGGCTCGAGATGAACAACGCGGTGCTCTCGAACTTCGTGACGTACTACGGCGATCAGGCGTTGATCGACGAGGCGTTTACCGCGTTTGGCGGCTCTCTTCGGGACTTCATTCAGTTCTTGAAGCGAGAGGTCGCGCCGCAGCGAAGGCCGTCGCAGTGGCTCGCAGAGTGGACGAGCGCGAGGCGGCGTCGAGGGGCAGCGCGATGAGAGAGTCATCCGACGCGCTCGCGACGCTGGAGCGGCTCGAGCGCGCGGGCGACAAGCCGCTCGACGCCACGGGGCTCGCAGACGCGCTCGCGCTGAGGGACCCGGCGCTCTCTCGCGCGCTCGTGCGGGCGTGCGCGCAGGACGGCGCCCGCGCGGCGCGTCCGTCCGCGGTTCGCGCGAGGATCCGCGCGCTCGACGCCGGCACGAGCGATGGGCGGCTCGATTTCGTGTTCACTTTGTTCGACCGCGACGGCGGCGGAACGATTTCTCCCGAGGAGTTCTCGGCGATGATCGAGGGGGCCCTCGCGGGCTCGCGCCTCGTCGTCGCGCGCGGCTGGCTCGACGCGATGACCAGGGCTGTCTTCGCGAGCGCCGACACCAACGACGATCGAGTGCTCTCGCTCGAGGAGTTTCGGCGCTTCGTCGCGTCCGACGCCGGGCTCTCGCGGCTGCTCTCGCAGCCCATCTCCTCGATGCTCTCTGCGCGGCGGCGGGAGAAGCGCGACGTCGCGCGAAGTCCCCTTCGCGAGCGGGCCGCGCAGTGGGCGTACGAGCAGGGCGCTGGCGGCGTGGCGGCGGTGCTCGCGTACGGGCTCGTCACGGCCTTTGCCTTCGCGCTCGCGGCGCTCGAGTATCGCGCCCGCGGCGCGAACACGTGGGTTCAGCTCGCGCGCGGCTGCGGCCGCGTCATCGACGTGCACCTCGTGCTGGTGCTGCTCTTTGTCGCGCGGCGCACGCTCACGGCGCTGCGACGCACGTGGCTCGGCGCGAAGATCCCCGTGGACGACGCGATCGCAGCGCACCGCGCGGTGGCGTGGACCATGCTGGTGTTCTCGCTCGGGCACGCCGCGGCGCACTGCGCGAACTACGCTTCGCGCGGCGCGCTCGGGACCGTGTGGTTCGCGAGCGTCGCGGCGGCGACGGGGCTGGCGCTGCTCGCGGTGTTCTTCGTGATGGCGTTCTTCGCCCGCGCGAGCGTGCGTCGCTCGGGCAACTTCGAGCGCTTCGCGCGGGCGCACAAGCTCGCGTACGTGTTCTACGGGCTGTGCCTCGTCCATTCGCCCAACGTGTGGAAGTACATCGTTCCTGTCTTGATTTTGTGGGCTATCGAGCGCTTGTGGCGCGCGCGCGGGGTCGTCCGGACGCGCGCCCTGTGGATCGAGCCGCTTCCGTCGGGCGTCACGCGGCTCGAGGTCGAGGCCCCGCCCGGCTGGAAGCACCGCGCTGGCGACTACGTCTTCTTGAAGATCGCGTCGCTCGCGAAGGGCGAGTGGCATCCGTTTACGATCTCGAGCGCGCCCGAGACCAAGGGGGTCTTCACGGTGCACGTGCGCACCGCGGGAAACTGGACCTCGGCGCTCCACAGTCTCGCGCGAAGCCGCGCGTCGGGGGCCGCGCCTGCGCAGTTCTCCCTCGAGGTGGACGGCCCGTTCGGCGCGCCGACGTCCGAGCTGTTCGACGCGAAGGTCCCCGTGTTGATCGGCGCGGGCATCGGCGTCACGCCGTTCGCCGCAGTCCTCGAGAGCCTGCGGCTGCGCGCGAAGAAGGGCCTCGCGTCGCCGGATCGAGTCTATTTCTTCTGGGTGCTTCGAGAGCAGGAGTCGTTCGAGTGGTTCGCCGAACGGCTGTGCGCGATCGAGGCCGAGGACCAAGAGGCGCGTCGCTTCGTGCTGAAAGTGTTCGTCACTGGCGCCAACGTGACCGATGGCTCGGGCCCGTGGCTCGACGCTGCGCTCGCCACGCTGCACGCAAAGGTCGGCCGCGATCCGCTCACGGGGCTATCTCGTCGCACGGGGCTCGGCTCGCCGGACTGGAAGCGAGAGCTGTCAGCGATCGCAGAGGAGCACCTGCAGGACGTCAGGGTGTTCTTCTGCGGCCCCGAGGGTTTGGGAGAGACGCTGAGCAAGACCTGCGCGGAGTCCGGGATCCGCTTCTGCCAAGAGCATTTTTGACGGTCGCCACGCTCGGTACGCTTTCGGCCTGGTCGAAGTTGTGTACGATCTCGCTGAAGGGCGCGCGGCGGCGCGAGCGTAGCTTTCTGACCGCGATGCGACGTCGCGGCTGACGACGACCGGCACTGAAGAACACGAGCGTAGACCACTGCCTTGCAGGCCCCTCGTGGTCTACGCCCGTATGACGAGCGAGTACACGACCTCCGCGCGCCCCTTCGTGACGAAGAGTTCGAGCACACGAATTCATCGGTGGGGAGCTTCACCGAAGGCTGAGCGCGAGCAGCAGGCGAGCCGTCTGGGATAATCGCTGGCAAAATGCCATCGGAAACGGCCGAGAGTCTGTGTACCCTCGTGCGCCGCAGCGATGAAGCAACGCACGTGGATCACGGCCGTTCTCTGTGTGGCCCTCGCAGGGGCCGGGGGGGCGTGTCGCCGCGGCCCGGACGCCGCGCAGTTCTCGGCGATCTCGCGAGGCCGTCGGGCGATCAAGCTCTTTACCGACAGCGACACGGTGACGAGCGCCGCCGCGGGGTCGGTCGAGCTGTACGTCGGGACGCTGCGGGGCGTCCTGCGATTTCCCTTGGACGGTCGCGGTGAAGCGCAGCGCAACACCGTCGCCAACGGGTTGCCGGACGACAGGGTGTACGCGACGGCGGTGTCTCCCGACGGCGTTCCGTTCGTCGCGACCGCGCAGGGCGTGGCGAGGTTGACCGGCGACCGATGGGAGCGAACGTCGGGGCCGCAGCCGGACGTCGGGCGCGTGTCCGCGATGGTCGCCCTCCCGCGCGGAATGCTCGTGCTCGGAGGAACGCACGGCCTCGCGGAGTACCGCGACGGCGGGTGGGCGTACCTCACCACGCAGCACCAGATCACCAACCTCGCGGCGGACGACGAGCGCGTGATCGTGAGCACCGCGCAGAGCGGCATGTTCGTGCTCGAGCGCGATCACCTCACGGGCGAAGAGCACCTTCCGAGCGGGGGATTTCCCGCGCCGTTCGCGCGCTCGATCGTGCACGTCGGAGAGGGAAAACTCTGGGCCCTCGCGCAGGACGTCGGCGGCTCGCGCCTCGCGTACTGGGACGGGCACCGTTGGTTTTCGTACACGCACAAGCGGCTGCGCAACGCGTGGCTCGCGGTGGCGCCGTCCCGCGACGGCCGCGGAGCGTCGCTGCTCTTGCAGGGGCGCTGGTTCGACATCATGGCCCGCGACGGTCGCGACGAGGGATCGCTCGACCTGCTCGCCGCGAGCGACCCCGACACCCAGCGGCGGCTGTCTTTGCGCGCGCTCCCGGTCCCGCCCGGAACGGTTCCCGGCGCCAGCGCGGGCGCCGGCGGGGGAGCGCCGAGCGCAGGGGCAGCCCCGAGCTCGGGCGGCGCGGACATGTCCTTCAGCTCGGAGGAGACCAACGCCGCGAGCACACAGATTCAACGGGTGCGCGCGGTGGACGTCCCTGCCCCCATGACGCCGGTCGAGGCGCCGGCAACGCCGCCCACGAATTCAAATGGCGAGCGAATCAACGGTCCCACATTCTCGCTCGTGCCGGCGAACGTCGCGGTGCCCGACGACATGGTGGGGCTCTTCGTCGACGGCGCGCGGGTGTTCGCGGCGCGCGAGGGCAAAGGGGTCGTGCGCCTCACCGGCGGCGACGCGATGGACTTCAGGCTCCGTGACCTCGTAAACTTTCCGCGCGGCCTTCAATTCGCGGCGGAGGGTCAGGGCCGCACGTGGTTTCTCGCACCGGAAGGCGTCTTGGTCGGCTACGACGGCCGACGGTGGACGCGCAAAGCGTTTCGCGAATTGATCTCGGTCGAGGACGAAGAGCCGAGGGACGTGCAAGCGCTCACCGAGAGCGCTCCGCTCGCGCTCTACGCGCGCGGACAGGTGAGCGCGATCGTGGCGCGCTCGGGCGCGGACAAGCTGGTGGTGTTTCGCTGGTCCGAAGGGGCGTTTCGTCCCGTCGCGACGCGACGCATTCGCGTCCCGCGCGGCGCGAGCATCGACGCCAACTGGCTCGCGGTCGACGGGCAGAGCCGCTATTGGGTGGGGCTCGTCGTGCAGCAAAACGGCGGCAACCGCGCGCGCGGCGCGGTGCTCATCGACGGCAATCTCCCGCGCGTCGCAGAGTTCTACTCCGGCGCTCGTCCGCGGCGGGGCAGCGCCTCCGTCGCGTGCCCGGACAACCTCGGGACGATCGAGTTCGACACCGCAGGCGCCGCGTGGTTTTCGGGCGTCGAGGGCGCGGTGCAGATCACCGCGTCCGAGGCGCGGCGGGCTGCGACCGTACGCACGTTTCGAGAGCCGCAGGGGCTGCGGGGAGACCTCGTCAACGACCTCGTGCGCGGACCGCAGGGGTATCTCTATGTCTCGACGCCCGAGGGCTTCGGACGATGGGACGGACGCGCGTGGGACTTCGCCGTCACGGGAGCGAGCTCCCTCACGCCCGCCGTAGCGATGGCTGGGGACTCGGGAGCGGTGTACGGCGTGGGTCCGCGCGGAGCGTGGGTGTTCGACGACAGCGGCGGCCGGCGGCTCGAAGACATCGACCGCGCTGGCGCGGGCGCGCTGCGAGACATTGCCGTGGACCCCTCGGGGCGCGTGTGGATCCTGGGCGAGACGGGGCTCTTGCAGTTCGATCCTGCGGCGCAGCAGAGCAACGGCGGGGAAGGCGCAGGCGGAGAAGAGCAGCCGCTCTGAGAGCTTTGCGCCTCAGGGAAGCACGACGAACGCAGAGACGCCTGCGGCACCTGCGGCGACGAGCACCGCGCCGCGGGTGCCCGAAGGGATCGCCGCGATCGCGGGAATTGCAGGGGACGCGCCGGGAATCGTTCGCGTGATCGCAGGAGCGGGCATCGACGCGCCTGCTTGCCACAACACGATGTTGATGTTGGGCATCGCATCTGCGGCGAACGCGAGATTGCCAGCGCTGTCCGCGTCCATCGAGCGTTGGATGTTCGACGAGACCGGGACGCTGACCGCTCCCGAGACGCTCCCTGCAGTGACGACTCCGCGCCAGAGCGCGCCGCCCGAGCTGCTCGCGTAGAGAAAGGTCCCGCCGTGCGCGAAGTCCGTATATCCCCCGGGAGTGCCGAGCGTGCCGAGGTTTCCCCAGCCAGCCACCGCTGCTCCGCTGCGAAACACCTGGCGACCGGACTCGTTGGTCAAGAGCAGGTCGCTCGCGCCCCATGCGAACAAGTCCGGGCAATCGTTTGGACCTGCGAGCATGACCTGTCCGAACCCCGTCCACGTCGCGCCGGCGCCCACGGCACGAAACACGCTCGTCGTGCCCGAAGGAAAGCTGCTGGAGTAGGTCGCGAACAACGATCCGGCCTGCTCGACGATCGAGAGCGCTGGGCCTGGACCGGTGCTCTGGAAGTTCGAGCCGAGAGGAGATGGCCCCGCCCAGGTCATGCCGCCGTTGGTCGTCGTGAGCGACTCGACGATGGAGCCCACCGCAGCCAGCACGACGAGGTTGTTGCTCGAGCGCGCCAGCAGCGTCGCGGCTTGCGTGCCGCCGCCGAACGGGACGGTGAGCGGCGCTGAAAACGTCCTCGCCCTGTCGATCGAGCGCGAGACGCGAAGCCCGCTGCCGCAGCGCATGACGACCCACACCGTGTTGTCCGGAGCGATGTCGATCTGGTCTGCGTTGGTGTCGTTGAGCAGCGTGCAGCCCGCGCTCGCGGGGATCACCACCGGTGACAAAGGCGGGGTCGCGACGAACGACCCGACGCAAACGCCGGCCACGCACGAGTCTCCCGCCGCGCAAGCGTTGTCGCAGCGCCCGCAGTGCATGATGCTCGAGCTCGCGTCGACGCAGACGCCTCCGCAGAGCGTTTGACTCGGGGCGCAGCCACAGCGACCCATCGCGCAGCGCTGCGTCGCCGGACACGCCATTCCGCAGGCACCACAATTCATCGAGCTCGTCTCGGTGTCGACGCACGTCGCTCCGCAGCGCGTCTGTCCCATCGCGCACTGATCAGCGTCCGACGCGCCGTCGCTGACCGTGGCGTCCTCTGGTGGCGTGACGTCGAGGCTCGGAGCGTCGATCTCTTGGACGTCTGCAGGCGGGGGGGCGTCCGGCATCGTCGTGTCCGACGGCTGAACGCGGACGTCGCTCGCATCCGGGCCGCTCACCGGCGCGCTGCACGCGACGATCCCGAGCATTGCGCAGACCGGGGCAAGCAGCGGCCGAGGAGAGGTCTTGGCTTTCAATGAAGGATTCCTTTGGGATCGAGCGGAGTGCGGGTCGGGCGCTCTGTTTATCCTAACCTAACTGTGGGCTGACGGCGCTTCGAGCACGCGACGTGCGGCTCATCCAACACCCCTCAGGAGCGCCGCGAGGCGTCCCTACCCCCCAGCGCTTCAGGGACGTCTTCGAGGGGGATCTGTGTCTCGAAGGGCTGACGACAGACTGCCTGTTTTCCCCGGTGGGCATGGTAGCTTGTGGCCTTCCGTGCTCCAAGCGTGCGCTCATTGCAAAGCCATCCTGAATGAAGGGGCGAAGTTCTGTTCGCAATGCGGGACACCACTCGCTCCGAGCGCTTCGTCGCCGAGCGCGCTCGTCGACGGGCGCTATCGCCCGATCCGCGAGATCGGCCGAGGTTCGATGGGGCGCGTGATCGAAGCGGAGGACGTCAACCTCGGTCGTCGTGTGGCGCTCAAGCTGCTCAACGCCAACAAGACGACCATGCTCAACGCCGACAGCCTTCGCCACGAAGCGAGCCTCGTCGCGTCGATTCGTCATCCGAGCGTGGTCACGGTGTACTCATACGGCGTTCACGACGGTGCGCCGTTCATCACGATGGAGCTGGTCGAAGGCACGAACCTCCAGTCCGTCATCGACGAGCACTCCGCGCACAACTCCCGCGTCCCGCTCGGTCGCGCGTGGACGATCATTCAACGCATCGGCGAAGGGCTGCAGGCGGCGCACGAGGCCGGCGTCGTTCACCGCGACGTCAAGCCGTCGAACGTCATGATCGAGAACCGCTCCGGGCGTCCCGTGCTGATTGATTTCGGCATCGCCGTCCGCGGACGACAAGGCGGCACGGAGATCGCCGGGACACCACAATTCATGGCGCCCGAGGATTTCTTTGGTGTCGACGAGACCATCGGCCCGACGTCCGATCACTACGCCTTCGCGTCGACGGTGTACGAGCTGTTCTCGGGGCGTCCCGCGTTCGACGAGCTGCCGTTGCCGCAGCTCGTCCAGATGAAGAGCCGCGGCGCGTATACTCCGTTCGCCAGCATCGACTCGACGCTCGGTCCGCTCGACGCCGTGATGTCGAAGGCGCTGTCCGGCGCGATGTCCGATCGCTTCACGTCGATTCGCGATTTCGTGGCCGCGCTCGAAGGGGCCCTTCGCACCATCGAGCAGTCTCGCATCACGCTCGATCGCGTGCAGAGGACCTCGGTGCCGCAGGCGGACGTCTTGCAGATCCTCGCGATCGACGACGACGACGCGTTTCGCAAGCTCGCGATGCGCGCAGCGCAGATCGCGTTCTTCGGAAAGAAGGCCAACACTCGCGGCACCGCGACCGGCGACGAGGCGCTCGAGAGCACTCCGCGCGCGCCGGACCTGTTGATGCTCGACTTCGACCTGCCTGGGCTCGACGGGATCGAGACGCTCACCCGCCTTCGCAACCGTCCCAACGGCGACAAGATGCGCGTCGTGGTCGTGAGCGGGCGCGCGGGCGAGCGCGAGCGATGGCGCTTCGGCGTCCTCGGCGTTCAGGACTTTCTGAAGAAGCCAGTCGAGTTCGGCATGATGGTTCAGGTCCTCTCCGACCTCGCGAAGGCGCAGGGGTGGATCAGTGACGTCCCGATGTCCGCCGAGAACTCCGAAGGCTGAGCGAGGCGTCCATGGGTCGCAGCGCGATGATCATCGAAGACGACCCTGCCCTGCGAAGGCTGGCCGAAGTGGCGCTCGGGCGCATCGGAGGGTGGAGCGTACGAGGCGCAGAGAGCCTCGACGCCGCGGCGGCGCTCGGTCCGCCGGCGCCCGACGTGTACATCGTGGACGTGATGCTCGGAGAGGGGGACGGCCGCTCGATCCTCCGACTGTTCGACAATGGATCCCTCGCGCGGGCGCCGTTCTTGTTCATGACAGCGCTGGTACGTCCGGCTGCGCGCGCCGAGTACATTGCGCTCGGCGCGATCGGCGTCATCGAGAAGCCCTTCGACCCGATGACCCTCGCCGCGACGGTCGAGGCCGCGCTCGCCGCGCACGAAGGGCGTCGAAACAACTCGTGAAGATCCCGTCGAAACCGGAGAACGAGTCCGAGCGCCTGCAGGTCCTTCGCGCGACCGAGCTGCTCGACTCCCACTCGGAAGAGGCGTTCGACACGCTCGTGCGCGCGGTCGCGACGCTCCTGCGCGTCCCGATCGCGTTGGTCTCGCTCGTCGATGACGGGCGTCAGTGGTTCAAGGCGAAGGTGGGGCTCGACGCCGCGGAGACGAGCCGCAGCATCGCGTTTTGCGCGCACGTCGTCGAGACGGGCGAGCCGCTCGTCGTCTCCGACGCGACGCTCGACGCGCGCTTCGCAGACAACCCGATGGTGACGGGGCCGCCGTTCGTGCGCTTCTACGCCGGCGTGCCCCTCGCGATGCCGAGCCGCGAGGTCGTGGGAACGCTCTGCGTCATCGATCGCGCGCCGCGGACCCTCGCGCGCGACCAGCTCGACGCGCTCGAGAATCTCGCGGGGCAAGTGTTGAGGCTCGTCGAGCTGCGCGTGCTCAACACGATGGTTCAACGGAGCAACGAGCGACTTCGCGAGAAGAACACCGCGCTTCGGCGCGCGCGCGCGATGCTCGACGCCGCGCCGGACACGATGCTGCTCGTGGATCGAGCGGGCCGATGCAGCGAGCTGTCGTCGATGATCCGACTGCCGTGGGAGAGCGCGGAGAACGGCGACGCCGCAGGCGAAGGGCGCATGATCGACGACGTCGTGCCGTCCGCGGGGCAAGAGCTTCTGCCGGTGGTGGTCGCCGCGATCGACCGCGGTGAATCCGGCAAGATCGAGAAGGCGATCCGCCGTGATGGCGTTCTCGTCGTGCTCGAGTTCATCGTCGCGCCGTGCCGAGAGGGCGAGGCGCTCGTGGTGCTCCGCGACGTGACGCGCGAGCGCGAGCTCGAGCGCATGAAGCACGAGTTCATCAGCATGATCGCGCACGAGCTTCGGACGCCCCTGAGCTCGATCCTCGCGTCGCTGAAGATCCTCGGCGCCGACGTGTTCGGGCCACTTTCGACGGAGCAGCGCGAGATGGTCTCGGTGAGCTTGCAGAGCTCCGAGCGTTTGGGGCGGCTCGTCAACGACGTCCTCGACCTCGAGAAGCTCTCGATCGGAGGCGCTGGGGTCGTGCGCGCTCGCGTCGATCTCAGCGAGCTCTGCGCCGACGCGATCCGCGAGCTCGGATCGCTCGCGCGCGAGGCGGGGGTGCGCCTCGAGCTCGAGACGATCGCAGGCTTCGCGGCGCAAGCGGATCGAGATCAGCTGTTGCAGGCGATCGTCAATCTGCTCGGCAACGCGGTGCGCTTCTCGCCGCGCGACGAGCTCGTCACGCTGCGCGTCGACGCCGTGGGCGAGCGAGTCGTGCGCATCGCTGTGCGCGACCGAGGTCCCGGCATCGCGCGAGACCAGCACGCGCGGCTCTTTCGGCGCTTCGAGAGGCTCGATCGCTCCAAGGGAGGGACCGGTCTCGGCCTCGCGATCGCGCGAGAAATCGTGGCGAAGCACGGAGGACGCATCGGGGTCGAGAGCGAAGCGGGCGCTGGCTCGACGTTCTGGATCGAGCTGGACGGCGAGACGCCGGCGCGCGAGGTGCTGGCGGCGCGATGGCGCGACGAGGTGGTGGCCGAGGCGCGCGCGGTGTTTCTCGGGACGCTCTCTGACGCCAAGGCGCTGTGCGTCGCGTCGCTCGAGGGCGTCGAGGCAGGCGCGAGCGTCGATCGGGAGGCGCTCGGTCGCACCGCGCACCGCATCGCGGGAACGTCGGGCTCTCTCGGCATGCACGAGCTCTCGGCGTCCGCGCGAGTCGTCGAGGACCTCTCTGGCGACGCTCGCTCCGTGGACCCTGACGCGCTGCCCGCAGCGCTGCGATCGCTCGTGATGCAGCTCGACGTCGCTCTCTCCACACGTTGATGTTCTGTAGAGGTACAGGTGGGCGAATCGGCGCGCGATCGTCTCTCGAATCGCAGACGAGCTGGATCCTGACCCTTCGGTCGCGCTAGGCTCGGTTTGCGTATCAACGCGGGAGTGGACGCATGGGCAGTCTGGTGTGTGCTCAGTCTTTCGGGGTCGTGCTGGCTGTGCACAACACGCAAGCACCGACCGATGACGAGTGGGCGCGGTTCATGAGTGTGACGAAACAAGTGAAGCTGGAGCACCTGCGGGTGCTCGTGTTCACCGATGGTGGGACGCCCAACGTGAGACAGCGAGGAGAGCTCGTCGATCACTTCGCGGGACAGACTCCGCCGATCGCGATGATCTCGACCAACGCGCTCGTGAAGGGCGTGGCGACGGCGATCTCTTGGTTCAACCCGAGGATCAAGGTCTTTGCGCCGAGCGATGTGTCCAAGGCGTTCGCGCACCTGGGCATCACGGCGTCCAGCGGCAACGCGCTCGTCGAAGAGGCGCGGACGTTGGCGACGGCGCTCACGAACGGTGTCCCGAGCGCGCTCGCCGCACGGGGCTGAGCCACAACCGCGGCTCTGCGCGCTCAGGGCGTCGCGATGGTGACGGTGATGTCTCCGGCGCTCGATTGCATGCAGCGGCCGCCGCCCGTGTCGGGGATGCAGCGGCAGCTCGGCGTCGGCGCGCATCCGCGCGGGAGGGTCTGGCACGAGTAGCTGGGCATCGCGCCAGGAACGCCCGGGAGCGTCACCAGGCAATACTGCGCCCCGCTCGAGCATGCGGTCGTTCCACAGGCGAACGTGCGCGCGCCCGCGTCGGGCATGGGGCACATCCACATGCGCGCGACGCAGGTGCAGTCGGGCCCCGGCGGGCGACCGACGCAGCCACACTCGGTGATGGGAATCGTGCCGCGCGGGCACGTCCATGATCCTGCGACGCACATCGGGGCGAGGATCGCGTCGCCGCAGATGCCGCCGGGCGTTCCGGAGACGCAGCCCGATGGGCGACCTGGGCAATCCAGCACGGATCCGTCTGGCATGTTGGCGACGTCGGGCACGTTCACGACGTCCCGCTGGGGCGCGTCGGTCGCCGACACGTCCGCGGGCGAGCCGCTGTCGACGGTGCTCGAGTCGACCGCGGCGTCCTCGCCTACGCTCGAGTCGATGGCGCTTGGCGCTCGAGTCGATGGTGTTGGCGCTGTCGGCGCGGGCGTCTGCGCCGACGCCAGTGTCTGCGGAGACCACGGGCGCTCCGCACGCCGCAAGCCCCGCGAGGGTGAGGACAAGAAATGACTGAATTCGCATCGGACGAAGGTCTCTCGAATGATCGCCCGAGGCAACTTCTGGCGCGCGGTCGAGAGCCCAGTCGCGAGGGCCCTTGCGCGTTCGGTCGATGCGTCGGTGGGCAAATGCAGTACGCTCGCGGGCGACGATGGTGGCCGCGGCGACGACGACACAGGCGAGCGAACATCACTGCCAGGCGTGTGGCTTCGATTTGAGCCGGCTCGACATGAGCGTGCTCTATGCGAAGCAGGGGGCCGCAGGGCGCAAGCTGCGCTGTCCCATTTGCGGCAGCACGAGGCTCTCGATCCGCGCGCTCGAGCGGATCTTCTTCAGACCGGGAGCGCTCACGTGGGCCCGCTGGGGCGACGCCAACGCGGGGCAGCCTGGGGTGATTTCGGTCGGAAAATTCCGGCTCAGAGTCCAGGGCGAGGTCAAGACGCTCACCAAGGAGATGGTGTGCTTTCGCGCGGTTCCGACCTTCGTGTCGGGCGGCGCGCGGCTGTGGCCGACGATGCCCGTGCGCCCAGAGTTTATCGACGTGCTCGACCCCGTCGCGCTCGAAGAGGCGCAGCGCGACCCGTCGCGCTTCGGCAAGCAGGTGCAAGAGGGAGGGCGCTCTCGCTATCAGTACCTCTTGCCGCTCCGCGGCCTCGGCGAAAAAGAGTGGCCCACGGTCACGTGCGACGTGCTCCCGGCGGACCCCTCGGGCGCCGGCGAATCCGAGGCGTTTCGCGGCGTATCGGTGCGACTGTGGCCTCACCTCAAGCGCCCCCACTCGGCGTGGAAGTTCTACGTGCTCAGCGTCGGAGCGGCCAACGAGAAGGGGCTCGAGCTCTTCGCCAAGGGCAGAGATTTTCGCGCGCACGCGCTCGTCCCGAGGCCGCAAGGCGACGGTGTCTTGCGCATGCGCGAGGTCAGCTACGGGTGGGTCTCGATCGCGACCGAGCACGGCGCCGAGGGCAGCAGCGCCGCGACGCAGCGGGTGCTCGCCAACGACACGGGGCGGCCCGCGTGGGTGTCGCTCGCGTTCTATCCGCCGCAAGGCAGCTCGAGCTCGGGCGATCCCCTGGGCGGCGGGCTCTTCGCCATCCCGCCCGGCGACCCGACGGCGGTGCCGGGCGACTCGTGGCAGCTCGGCCTCGATTTCGGGACCAGCAACACCGTCGTGGCCATGCGGTTTCCCGACGGGACGCGGCGCACGGTGCAGCCCGAGAAGGGCCGCGCCCGCGCGAGCACCACTTTTCAAGTGATCGACGGCGGCGCGCACACGATCTTCCGCGGCATTGATTTGTGGCCGGGCGGAACATGGAGCGGCCCCTACAACGACCTCTTGCCGAGCGAGCTCGCGGCCACGCGTCGCTGGGTCGACATCGGCGCGCGGGGCGCGCAAGAGATCTCCAACCTCAAGTTCGGCGAAGAGCTGGGGATCCCGCTGCGCGGCGGGCACTCGAAGGTCTCGAGCGAAAACGTCGTCAACGAGTTCAAGTGGAAGCGCTCGGTCGCCCGCGACAAGCCCGCCGTCGGAGACACGGACAAGGTCGTCGCGCTGCAGTCACGCTTCCTCGAGGGCGCGGTGCTCATGACCCTCGCCGCGCGCCTCGCCGAAGAGGACATCGCGCCGCGCACGGTCAACGTGCAGTACAGCTACCCCCTCGCGTTCGACACCGAGGACTTCGAGTCGCTGCGACACGCGACCGAGCAGGCGTCGCACAAATTGGAAGCGCTCACCGGCGCGCAGGTGATCTTCAACCGGTCCGAGCTCGACGAGGCGCAGGCCGCGGTCGCCCAAGAGGCCGCGGACAAGATGTTTCGCGTGTACCTCGACCTCGGCGGCGGCTCGTTCGAGATCCTCATCGAGGACACCTGGGCGCGGCGCAACGAGTTCGGTCACACGGGCATGAACCCGCACGTGTTCTCGACGAGCATCTTCTTTGGCGGAAGCACGTACCTCCGCTCGCTCGTCGGCAACAACGAGACCGAGCGACAGGGCACGTGCCTCATGCCCGACGTCGCGAGCTACGCGCAGCTCGCCGCCCTGGTGCGCACGATGGCGTCGGGCAGGCAGCTCGTCACCTCGCGCAACGTGATCCAAGAGGCCCGCGAGCAGAAGGCCGTTCGTCGCGCGCGGGCGTACTTCGGCTACATCGTCGAGCTCATCGCGAGGGTGCTCGCGGGCATGTGCCTCGAGCACGGCCGGACGCACGACGGGCGCATCGACCTCACGAAGAACCGCTTGTTTACCAGGGTCGAGACGCCCACGCGCCGGTGGATCCTCGGGACGCTCAAGGGACCGGCGAGCGAGCGTCGGGTCGAGTTCGAGCTGGTGCTCCTCGGCAACGGCTGGGGCTTCGGCGAGATCGTCCTCGACGGAATGGCCACGGTCGAGCAGATGATGGCCGAGCGTGTTCGAAAGCGCTTGATGGACCTGCTCTGCGAGACGCCTGTCGCCAAAGAGATCTCCGACGGCGAGATGGCGCTCGTGATCGAGTCGCAGGGGCGCACGATGATGCAGCCGGCGCTCTCGATCGAGATGTCCTACGTGATGCCCGAAGAGGGCACGCACAGAAAATCAAGGGTCGCTCGCGGTCTGCTCGAGTCTCACTCGGGCAAATCCGGCGTCGCGCGCAGGACGCCCGAGCGACACGGCGTGCTCGGCTGGGACGTGTGGCTCAACGATTCGGGGCGAAGGATCCCGTGGTATCGCCCCTTCGGTCTCGGCGGCGAGGACGACCGCGAGCGGCTGCGCTCCGAGGCGTCCAAGGAGCGCAACGCGCAGCAGTCGTCGAGCGCGCCGACGCAGGGCGCGCCGATGGCGGGCGCGATGGCGCCGATGGCAGCGCAGCCCATGGCGCCCATGGCGATGGCTCCGCAGGCGCAGCCCGGAATGGCGCCAATGATGGGCGCGATGCCTGGCGCGATGCCCGGCGCGATGATGCCCGGCGCCATGAACCCGATGATGGGCGGGATGAACCCGATGATGGGGATGATGGCGCAGTACTCGCCGCTCGAAGGCGCGGTGATGTCCTTGCGTCAATCGTGGCCCAACATCGCGGCGATGGCGCAGGCGTCGGGGGTCGATCCAAAGACCTACTGCGAGCGCTATCTCTTTCAGTGCGCGCAGCAGCTCGGCACGAGCGTCGGAAAGAACGGCGTCGGCTACCTCGCCCACGAACAGTGGCAGAAGGTCGCGCAGGCGCTGGCGATGAGCGGACTGGCTCCCGAGCAGCAGCAATGGATGCTCGCGCAGCAGTGGCAGATGGTGGTCGCGACCGCGCAGCAGCGCGGCGAGAGCGCAGAGCGAGCGCTGGCGCAGGTGCGCTGGGACGGCCTGCTCGCGTCGATGTTTGGCGCCGGCAGCTACGCGCTGCCCAACGGTTGAGCGACGGTCGTATCGGTCGAAAGCGAGCACGCACATGGCAAACGATCCGAAGAACCCCAGCGACCCGAGCGCAGAAGGCAACCCCTTCGCGCCGCCCGCGCAGCCCGCGCAGCCCGCGCCGACAACGCCGATGCCAGCAACGCCCGCGATGCCCGGCGTCGCTGCGATGCCCGGGATGCCCGGGATGCCCGGGATGCCTGCAATGCCGGGAATGCCTGCAATGCCCGGGATGAACCCTGCGATGCCGGGCATGCCCATGATGCCCGGTGCCGCGATGCCCGCAATGCCCGGGATGCCCCAGATGCCAGGCATGAGTCCAGGCGCTGCGATGCCCGGAATGCCACCAATGCCAGGCGTGAATCCCGGAGCCGCAATGCCCGGGATGCCCGGGATGCCCGGAATGCCCATGATGCCTGGGCAGCCTTCGCTTCCGACGCAACCCATGGCGCCGTCGATGCCTGGAATGCCGTTGATGCCGTCGATGGCCAACGCGCTTCCCTCGATGCCATCGGCGATGCCATCGCCCGCGCCGATGATGCCCATGATGGCATCACCAGGAATGATGGCTCCCGCGCAACCCATGCAGGGCGCTTATGGATCCCCCGCAGCGCCCGCGGGCGCTGTGATGGGCTTGGCGTCACGCGATCAATACCTCTTTGCCGAGGCGTCGATCCCACAGAGCGCGCAGCTCTCGCTCTTGGCGGAGCCGACGGTGAGCGAGGGGCTCTGCGTGTGGGAGCCGGCGAAGTTCGACCCGGAGCTGCGCGGGCTCAAGCACCTTTTCGAGCGGCAGCTCGAGGACAAGCTCGCGGAGCTTCCGTACTCGCAGAGCGGTCCGACGCGGTGGTTTCGGTTCTCGCCGTTCGAGCTCTTCATGGAGCACGTGCTCGCGAAGAACCTCTGGAGACTGGAGTAGGCAGCGAATCCCATGGCACGACGCATTCGTCCGTTCGTCCGTTGTCCTCGCGCGCGCGAGGACGATCCGTGCGCGCTCCCTCCGGGCGTGCGCCATTGCCTCTGCGAAGAAAACGCAGACCCCGTCGGGCAGCTCATGCTCAAAGAGGGACAGCTCTTCTGGCACGTGGTCGGCGGCCGCGCGAAGGGCTGGCACTCGTACCTCGCGGTGCTCAGGCAGGGGGCCATCGAGGTTCCGCTCGAGCTCGAAGGAGAGGGCCCGGTGGTCCCGTCGACCGAGGGCGCGAGGGTGGTCTACCGCCTTCGCGCGAAGCGAGACGGGGCCGAGGTGCTCATCGAGGCCAGCGAGTTCGTCTACGCCGCGAGCGACGGTCGCGAGATCGTGCGCGCTGAACTGGTGGACAACCAGCGATGATCCGCGGTCGTGCAGTGATCCTCGCGCTCTGCGCGGCGAGCGCCGCGTGCGGCTCGAAGGGTGGGAGCGACGCTGGTCGGCGCCCCAACGCCAACACCGGAACGCAGCGCCCCAACAACACCGTGCAGGTCGCGCGACCCGCCATCCCCGCGGGCTCGGGAACGCGCGTCGTCGTCGACGTGAGCGAGAGTCACCAGGGCTTCGCCCGCGGCCGCGCGCTCGCGCTCGAAGGGCTGCACGGGCAGGTGATCGAAGCTTCGCTCGCGTCGCAGGGGCTCAACGTCCCGTTCGAGCGATGCGCGCTCGACGAGCAGCTTCACTGCGAGTCAGCGCTGACCATCCAGCAGCTTCGCGATCCCAACACCTACCGCGGACGAAGCGGCGCGCTCGACGTCGCGCTGCGCAAGCCTCCCCGCTCACCAAGACCCGATCAACAGCTGCCCGACCCGCTCGACCCGTTTCGCGTCACGATCATCGTGACCGACGGCGCGCAGAGCTCGAACACGCCGTTCAACGCCGCGGCCACTGGGGACGTCGCCTGCACCGGCGGCGCGGATCCCTCGTGCATCGCGGCGCTGTTGCGCCAGCGCATCGATGAAGGCTACGGCGTCTGGGCCCTTCGCCTGCGGCTGCCCTTCAACGGAAGGTACTTCTCCGAGCGCAGGATCGACCGCGAGATGTTCGCTCGCACGACCGCGCACGTCTCCGAGGTCAACCGCAACGAGCGCTCGTGGAGCGGCGTGACGCTCGCCGCGCGGAGGCCCAATCTCACGGGCGATTCGGGGTCCTTCGAGTTCTCTGGCGCCCGTCCGTTGTTGCTCTTCGTGCTCACGCGCGACATCCCGACGGGGCGTCTGCTCGTCAACGAGATGCTCCGTCGCGTGCGCACCGAGCGCATCGGCGCCGGGACCACCGAGGACGTCGCCTCGAGCGAGTGGGCTCCCTTCGAGGGGTATGATGCTCGCGTCACCAACGCCTCGCGCATGGACTCTGGCGGCGCCGCCGATGAAGTGCGCGTCGATCGCGCCCGCGCGCAGGGAACATCGTTGACCGTCCCTGTGACCTGCTCGCTTCGGGGCAGGGCGCGGGTGCGCGTCGTGGGCTCCATCGCGCAAGGGTCTCTTCCTCCGCCGTCCTTCGCGGACGTGCGCTTCGAGTGGCGCAGAGAGCCGCCCGCGGCGCGCGGCGTGACCCTCGCTCCGTCGGCGATTCGCGCGGCGCCTGGCCCGTTCGAGGGCGTGTTCGACGTGGACTGCACGGGCCTTCCTGCGGGGCGCTTTCGCTACACGTGGGCGGTGTGGGGACAGTGGCAGCTCAGCGAACAGGCCGCGCAGCGCGAGTGGTGGTTCACCGAGAGCGCGCCCAACTCCTACGAGATGCCCGAGCGTGTGTTCGGCCTCGCGGATATGGGCCGCAACGTCGCGGGCGCCGGCGTGCAACGGGCCGGAGCGCTCTCGCGCGTGACGTTCGAGCTCACGCGCGAGTGAGTGATTCTTCGACGCCCTCGCGAGGGTGAATTTGGTAAACTCTCGCGCTGTGTTCGTCGCTGTGATCAAAAGAGCGTTCGCGCGAGGTGACTCCCCGGCGAGCGCTCGTGCGCGGTCTGTCATTGGACCGTGGTTTTCTTCGACCATCGCGCTGTGCGCCGTCGTGACGACGGGGGGTGCTGCGCACGCGCAAGCCGCGCCGCAACCGCACGGAGCTCATCATCAGCCGCGCGAGGCGAGGCTCTCGGCCGCGTCAGGGGCGGTCGAGCTGCTCGGCCCCAATCGCCGACAAGCCGCGGTCGGCGACACGCTGACCGAGGGTCAGCACCTGAGGCTCGCGGAGGGCGCGTCGGCGACCTTCGCGATGCACGGCGCCGCGACGCTCGTCGCTCGCGACCGAGCCGAGCTCTTGCTCTTCGGTGACCCATCGGCGCCGGCGCAAAACGGGCAGCCTCCGCCGCGAGACACGATCGCTCGCCGCGGCAGCGCCTCGGTGACGACGACGACCTCGGCGCTCACCGTCGCGACCGCGAGCTGCACGGTCGTCGTGCAACCCAACAGCGAGGTGCTCCTTCGCACGGACGCGCGACGGACGCGGCTCGTGGTGCTTCGCGGCCGCGCGCGCGTTCGCGCCATGGGTCGCGAGGCGCTGTTTCGCGAAGGGCAGGGCGGCAAGGTCGAGCTCAATCAACCTGCGCTCCCGCGGCCGCTCGTCGCCGCTGCGCAGCTTCGGCCGCAGGCAGCGCCGGCGTACACGTTTGGCGGCACCGTCGAGGTCCCGATTCGCTGGGGGTTGCCGCGAGGGACGCCGGCGGCTCGATGGCGCGTGCAGCTCTCGCGCGAGCAGGATTTCTCTGCGCTCGTTCACGATCGGGCCGTGAGCGGAACGAGCACCGAAGAGCGCGCGGCGCTCCCGGCGGGGCGCTATTTCGTACGTGTCGTGGGGGTCGACGCGGACGACCTCGACGGCCGCGCCAGCGCCGTGCAGAGCATCGAAGTGGCAGGACCGCGCGTGATCCCGGGCAGAATCGGCCGCGCGGCGCGCGTGGAGGTTCCCGCGGGAATGCGGTGCGGCCTCGACACCTCTCCCCCTGCGCTGCAGCCGGGCGCGATGGAGCTCACGCCCGGGCGCAATCACACGCTCCGTTGTCTGCGCGACGAGGGCAGCACGGAGGTCTTCGAGATGGCCATCAGCGCGCAAGACGCTGGGCCGCTGCAGCACAGCGTGCGGATCACCAGCGATGTGCAGACCGACCAGCGTACGCTCGCGCTGAGGCTGACGGACGCGCGAGGGTACGGCGTTCCCTACGCGAACGTGCGCGTGGAGGCGCCGCAGGGCGCGACGGTCGAGCGCGTCGTCGAGGGCTCCGAGCGAGGCACGTACAACGCGACCGTGCGCTGGCCGGCGCGCGTCGGTCGGGGAACGCTCCGCTTCGTGATCAACGAAGCGGTCACGTTCGAAGAGCTCATCGAGCCCTGAGCGTGAGCGCGGGGTGCCCCCGAATGCATTCGGGGGCAGTGCGCGCCGCACGCCCGCCCGCGTTTCGAGTATCTTCCGCGGCCGAATTCGATGACTGACAACGAGTCTCTTCGTCCGATGGCGTTTCGGCAAGTCCCGCGGACCGGCGTGATCTACGTGACCACCGAGGCGTCACGCCGCGGGTATTCTCCGACCGATCCCGATTGGTGCAACCTCGGTCAGGGGCAGCCCGAGACCGGCCCGCTCGAAGGCGCGCCCGAGCGCGTGTTGCACATCGAGATCGATCCCAACGATCAAGAGTACGCGCCGGTCGCGGGGCTGTGGGAGCTTCGCGAGAGCGTCGCGGCGCTGTACAACGAGCTGTACCGCAAGGGGATGCCGTCGAAGTACACCGCAGAAAACGTCAGTATTTCTGGCGGCGGACGCGTCGCGCTCACCCGCGCTGCGGCGGCGCTCGGCTCGGTCAACCTCGGTCACTTTCTGCCGGACTACACGGCGTACGAAGAGCTGCTCGACGTGTTCAAGCTCTTCACGGCGATCCCGATCTTGCTCGAGCCCGAGCAGGGCTACGAGTTCAGCATCGACAAGCTCCGTCGCGAGATCATGGGCCGCGGCCTCGGCGCGATACTCCTCTCGAACCCCAGCAATCCATCGGGAAAGCTCGTCGCCGGAGACGAGCTCCGCGGCTGGGTTCAGACCGCGCGCGAGCTCGACTGCACGCTGCTGCTCGACGAGTTCTACTCGCACTACATCTGGCGGGACGACGCGCGGTTCTCGGGCACGATGGAGTCTGCGGCGCGCTACGTCGAAGACGTCGATCGCGACCCGGTGGTGATCTTCGACGGGCTCACGAAGAACTGGCGCTATCCAGGCTGGCGCCTGACCTGGACGGTGGGACCCAAGTCCGTGATCGAGTCCGTCGCGAGCGCGGGGAGCTTTCTCGACGGCGGAGGAAACAAGCCCGTCCAGCGCGCGGCGATCCCGTTGATGGACGTGGACTACCGTCGCCGCGAGACGGCAGCGATCCACAAAGTATTCTCGAGCAAGCGCGAGCTCGTGCTGCGGCGCTTGAAGAACCTGGGCGTGAAGTTCGATCGCTACCCAGACGGGAGCTTCTACGCGTGGGGATCCGTGGCCAACCTGGCGCCGTCGGTGAACACTGGGATGGCGTTCTTTCGCGCGGCGCTGGAGCACAAGGTGATCTGCGTTCCGGGGGAGTTCTTCGACGTGAACCCGGGCAAGCGTCGCGCCGGTCGCGCCTCGCGCTTTCGGGACTATGTGCGCTTCAGCTTCGGGCCGAGCGAAGACGTGCTCTCGAGAGCGCTCGACCGCTTGGAGCTCATGGTGAAGGACGCGGGGTGAGGTAAGCGAGCGCACTCGCGGGGGCTGCGCTGCGCCGAGGACGACTCGTGTCCGGGATCGTGTCCGCGCGTCGGGCCGAATCGCGCTGCATATTCGCAGCGAAGAGGAGGCAACGATGAATCACGAAGAGCTGTGGATCATGGTCGACGTCGAGACCAGCGGACCGTTGTATGCAACACACTCGCTCACCGAGCTCGGCGCAGCGGTAGGCAGCAGGAGTCGCGGGGTGATCGACACGATCGAGGTGCTGATGGCGCCGATCGGACCCGCGGTCGAGCGCTCGCGACGCTCGTTCGAGAGAGCGAGCCGCGAGGGGGCGAGCCCCGCCGAAGGAATGCGTCGATTTCAGTCATGGTGCGAGCGCTACACCGGGGATCGCCATCGATTCGTCGCGCGACCAGCGGCGTTCGACTGGCCGTGGGTCGTGTACTACGCGTGGACGTACCTCGGAGCCAACCCGTTTGGATTCAAGGCCGTGTGCGCGTCGTCGTGGTTCGACGCCAAGGGGCTGCGCTTCGATCCGAAGCTCTCGCACCTCGCGGTCGACGACGCCAAGGTGCAGCTCGAGCACTTCTTCGCCCGAGGATTTCGCAGCTCGCTGGCACAGGATCACGTCCGATGAGCGTCCAGCGTCCGCGAACGATGCTCGGGTTGACGGCCCGTCTGCTGGCGTTGCGCTACGAGCGCGCGCTCGGCCCCTCGCGCCTCGCGCTCTTGGTCGTCGCGTCCGTCGCCGCACTGGTGAGCGCGCGATCCTTTGAGCACCGACGAGTCGAGCGAAGCCCGACGCCCCTCGCGACCTTCAACATCGAGAACGATCCCAAGAATGGCCGACAAGAGGCGCCGACCTTCGAGCTGTTGCGAACGCTGAACGCAGCCGCCGTCGGCGTGCAAGAAATCGTCGATCCCGTCGCGTTCGCGAGCGCCGCGCGATCCAGGCTCGGAGCGCATTGGCGCTTCGTCCATTCGGTCGGCGAAGGGAGCCAGCGCGTCGGAGTGCTGTACGACAGCGATCGGCTCGAGCTGCTCTCGTCGAGACAGCACCGTGAGGTCGTGACGTATCCCGGCGCGAAGCCGATGTTCGAGGCGCGCCTTCGTGATGGAGCAACGGTGCTTCGGATGCTCGTCGTTCACCTCGAGGCGGGCGGCGACGGCGCTCGGGAGCGGCAGCGCCAATATGCGGCGATGCTCCCTGTCGTGCGCGAAGCGGTCGGCTCGGGAGAGCGCGTCGTCGTGCTCGGCGACTTCAACGCGACCGGCCCCGAGGACCGAGCAGAGCTGCGCGCCCTCTCCGGTCGCACGAACCTGCGCTGGGCCTCGGAGCCGCTCTCTTGCACTTCGTATTGGGCTCGGCGCGACGGGTGTCTCGGTCAGGCGCTCGATCACGTCCTCGCTTCGACGGCGCCGTCGTCGATCGCCGTTCGCGGCGCGTGCGAACGCGTCGGATGCTCGCCTGGCGCGCTGTGCCCGGCCGAGCGAGAGTTGATTTCTGATCACTGTCCCGTCGTCTTCGATCTCTGAGGGCGAACGACGGTCCGAACCTCTGGTCAACCTGGCGGTCACGCTGGCGTCGTCCCTGGTCGTGCATCGTTGCCGGCGCCTCGCGCGAGACCGTGGTCTCGCGAAGCACCTCTCGACGAGTGGTCGGCCAGAAGCGCGCTCTACGTTTCACCTCGGACTTCTCCTCGCCAACGCCTCGATCGATGTCCTCTACGAAGCCCTCGAAATCACGCCCGCCGCAGAATGGCAGCGGGCTGCGTGAGGGGATGGGTCAGCTTCGCGCCGCGGCCCGATGCAGTCGCTGGCAATTCGTCATCGACACGCTTCTCCGCGTCCATACCCAGTTATTGGTGGGCCTCGCCGCCGCATGGCTAACCGCAATCACACCCAGACAGCACCAACTTGGTTACAGGCCCAGACGCCTGCAGATAGTCGCTGCGCAAAACACGTGGACGGTCGCCACTCCGACAACTGCACCGTCATGAATTTCGCCACAATTGACAGAACTGTCCCAACGAGGAACGCAGTTCAAGTCATAGTAACACTTTGTGACACCCCGACTCCCGCAGAGAAGCAGACAAGCATCTCGATCGGTTGCCAATGCGTCGGGTTGCACACCCGCATCCCGAAACGTAGATACCATTTCCGGAGGGGGAGTGCGATTGGTCCAGACCTCACCAATATAACAATCGCTACATGCATACAGTCCGAACGCGACGATGATGACTACGACTCGGATCATCGTCGCGACCAAGGAAAAATAGGCGTGTAGTCGGTAGGAACCACGTTGGTAGAATGCACACACTTTCCGTCGTCGAGATCCTCCAGTTGTTGTGGCCTTCCTTGAGGGTCGACGTCCATCGGCGTCGGGCGAACTGAGGGTCCCAGCCAGTCGCTGCTCGGTCGCCAAGGGATTACTAGATCGCGATCGTGCATCTCGAAGTGCAAGTGGGGAGTGGCTGAGATCCCAGTTGAATCCATGATCGCTAGCATTGCTCCTTGTGGAACGAGTTGAAACAACGACATGCCTGAAGGTCGAGGGTCGAGATGCAGGTATCGGCTGGCGTAGCGGCCGAAGAGCCGAAGTCGACGCGCTTCGTTCTGGCGGTCTTCGTACAAAGCCTCGTTGAACGGGTCGTATGGAGCCTGGCCTGCTTGCTCCTGGCGTCGCCGACCCGCTCCTCCATCGCCACCGATCGGACGATCAACCGCTCCGCTCGCAAGCTGCGATCCCGCCTCACCCGCGGCTACGCGAACTCGCCCGCGGGGCGGCGAAACCGTTGTGAGAGCGGCAACGGCTGCGACTCCGCGAGCGCCCGCGATGGCGTTCCGTCGGGTACTATCGAGGTTGTTGCGGAACTGCGTGGCAGCTCCGGGAACGAATCCGGAGAACACAGTGTCACCGCGTGCACTCGATGAGGGAACGGCGCCTGCTTGAGAAATCAACCGCGCAAGCAAGTGGAAGTCATTGATGTCTAGATGAATCATCTCGACGTAGTTCGTCGTGTCGACGGCAGGTTGAAAGGGAGTGGTTGCCGTGGCACGTACTTCAGGGCGGTAGGCGAGATTTCTCTGGTTCAGCAGGTTAAGTCTGACAACAATCCCATCGGCTACGGCGCACGCTGGAGACTGATTCGAGAGATTCAGAAACGGAAGACCTCGCTGAAAGCGAACGAAGTCGATCGCAAAGAACGCATCTACAAAGTCCCGGGTCGCAACGTGGCCACCTCCGCCGTAGTAGAACCCCCGAATGCCAAATCCGCACGCGTCACGGGAAGAATGGTACGCGAGCGGAATCCACAGTACGAACGCCGCTGGAATGAAGTACGCATTCGCGTCCTGATTCCATTGCTCTGCAGCATTCACCGAAGCTTGGACGGCGGCGGGACCCAAGGCAACCAAGGCCCCCAGGAGGAAAAATGGCAATCCTAGCGTTGCGACACCTGTTAACACATCGATGGCCTCGTTTAGTCCACCGGCCGTGAACGACTGGCCTGCTGGCCATGGGGCCTTGATTGGCAGTTCGAGGTCTTGATTGGTTTCGTGCGGAGTGTGGCCGTGGTGATGTTCGTACAGCGCCTGCAACCGAGCGTTCGGCCATCCGTTGCTCACGCCAGTCCACTCCCATCCGTTGACCGTCGATTCAACGATGAACGCGACGGGTCCCATGAACGTATCTCCCATCCAGCCGTAGGTCCACAGCACAGCTCGACCATTGTTGGCAATAAACTCAGAATCGTCGAGCGTGACACGGGATTTCTCGAGGTCGATCGACAACACATCAATCGCCTCTGCTCCGTCACAGAACCACCCGTCGCAGGCGGCCACACCCAAAGAAAATCGAAACTTCGAAGCGAGCGCTCGCAGTTGTTTGCCGTCGCGCTGTTTCAGCGCGTTCTTCAACGCAGCAATCAGCTCGCCCGGTTTTGTTCCAGCGGTCTGTGATGAGGTCGTCATCGCCGCCAGTCGCTGCTTCGCGATGTAGCGCCAGTCGAGGCTCGGGACTCCGATTCCGTCGGGCGCTTGCGTGGCAGATATGAGCGAGCGGATCACCTCGGATCTCTTGCCCAGTAACTCGTAGAGATTCGCGATCTCGAGCCATACCCAGACGAGTGACGTATCTGGTTCTCGCATCCGGGTCAGTTCGACCAATGCCTCCACTGCCTTTTCAAACTGGCCGAGGCGAACGTGACAGGTCGCGATCGACTCGAGCGCACGAGGAGCGATGCTTCGGCCGAATACTGCGACGTCCTGAAAGCGATCCACGACGACTCGATACTTCGGAATCGCTTCTTCCCACTCCGCTTCGTAGCGGAAGTTGTCCCCGATCCATAGGGCGAGAATCGGCTCGAGGCCGGTTCCCTTCCATCTCTCCATTTCTAGTTCGAGGGTGGAGTTCGTGCTGAGAGATTGATGGTAGAGCCGAGCCCAGTAAACGAGCTGCGACGTCTTCGACCAAGCTTCGCCTACCGACTGCGGAGCTTCCGGGCTGCTCAACGGATTCGTCTCGCCTCCGCATTCGCTCACACAGCCGCAATGGTCGACTTGTCGCACGGCGCGAACTCTTGGATTCCAAGTCGGGCGAATGGTCCGAATGCGCGTCTCTTCGGGGCCGTACACGGCGCGAACGCGCTTGTCGTGCGATTCGTGAGGCGGAGGGCAAGAAATGCCCACGCATCGGATGCGGTGTTGGGGCGTCATGCGTTTCTCTCCGCCTTCGGTTGAGACGGCGTTTCTAGCCGAATTGAAGCGACGATACGGTTGAATTCCTCGACTTGGTCGGCGGATCTCGGAGCCGACGTCGAGTACACGATGACGATCAATTCGTGACCAACTGAAAGTGCAATCTGAGTTTGCTCCAGTGGGTCGGTGTTCGAATTCTCGACTCGTACGCTTCGTTGAAACGCTGGTCGTCCGGCGACCAACATCTCCGTGATCGTCTCGAGGGTGGTCAGCTTGATGGACGACTGCGCTGGGATGCTCTGAACAAACAACGCGGCGACCACGGTTGCCACTGGCACTCCGACCGGGATGGCGTGCCGGCTCACCGTAACGGTTGACTTCGCCTTCGCTCCGCCGGGAACCCAGTCCGTGAGCACAATGATGCTTCGATCCAGAAACCGCGTCGGGACGCTGAATTCACCGAGTTCGAAGAGATCGACTACGCGTTCGTTGCTCATGAGTGCTGCTCGTTCTCGTTGGCTACGGATCGACCCACATTCCTCCGTTAGTCGTGCACGCCATTCGCAGGGGTTGCGGATCTGCGATAGCACTGCGCGAATACCAGCCAGTGACGGAGAAGCCACCAGAGGCCTGTCGACACCCGCCGACCGAGTTCTCTCTCGAGCAGCCTCCTTCGGTCCACTGAAACGAGCTGGTCGGTGCTCCTCCGTCGATGATCAACGGGCGACAGCTTGCTGCGTACAGCCGCTCTTGATCCGAAGTCAACCCTCGGTATTCGATGCAGACAGCCGCTGGGAGCGGGCTTGTCTGACGGCAGTGAACCAGCCGATCTCCACTCGAACTACAAGCAGACGCCGAGATCAACAGCGTTGCCGCGAAGACGCGCATCATCGAAGTCGCCTTTCGGTAAACAGAACCTCGGAATGCGACTGCATCACCCCACCCTCCACTTCTCTCGAACATACTCACACAGTCGCCCCATGGCATCGCTGCTCAACGCCGCGCCGTACGTCGCCGCTTCGAAGATCTCGATGGGCGAATACGCATACAACCCGAAGTAGAACGCGACTGCGAGTCGATACAGCGCGTTGTCGGTCGTCCCGGCGCCCGCCGCGACGGTCTTCACCAGATTGCGCCCGTTGTAGATCTCGAGCGTCGTGCCCGATCGGCGAAAGATCATCAGGTTGGCCACGCCGTCGGTGAAGGTCCCGAAGCCTCCGTACGGAGGGCTCGCCTCTCTCACTCCGCCGCCCCACTGGCTGGCGGTTACGTCATCGCGCCCGATCCAGAAGCCATCGACGTAGTTCTTGTCGATCACGCGTTCGTACGACACGGTTCCTCCGCCGTAGCGGCGATACACGACCGCGACCGTGAAGTCCCCGAGCTCGTCGCCGTATCGAGACTCCATGAAGTCGTCGACGCCGTCGAACTTCACCGACGGAAGTCCGTTGAGCGCTCCTCGTTGAAACAGCGGTCGACTCGTGGATGTGCTCTGCGTGAAGTCGTTGCCGAGCGGACCACTGTCGACCCAGAGGCTCAGCGGCGTGTTGTTCTCTGCGTCCACGATCGCGTCGGCCTTCAGCCACCAACGCAGGTCCGCGAGCGAAGCGGGCGTGAACCGCGAGTATCGACGACGACGCGCCATCCCTTCGAGCCACACGCTCGCGGTGCTCTGATTGATGGCGGTGCAACGAAAGCGCACGTACCGAAGCGGATTGCTCACCGTCCGTGCGAGCACGGCGCTGGAAACTCCGCTCGGCACACGAAACGTCGCCGCGGGAATCCAGCCTTCCGAAGTTCGATTCGACATGCCCGTCAGCACCTCGACGAGCAGCCCGTTTGCGTCCGTCGCGGCCAATTCGAGGACGAGGTCGAGCTGATCGAAGCACGACACGTCGATGGCCGCGTCGATCTCCTGCACGAGCTCGCTCATGGTGGAGTCGAGCGTGACGGGTGTCGGCGTGAACACGATCTCGAACGGCATGTCGACCTCGTCCTGCCTTCACGTCATCGCCACGAGCGCGCTAGCCCCGTGAGCGTAAACGATCCTCCTCCGCTGGTCACGCTGGCGGAGTACCGAACATAGCGAAGGAAATTTCGAACCGTGACCTTCTGGTACGTTCCGGCGACGCTCACCGTGTCGAACGTCGCGGCCGTGACCCAACCCGCGCTCTGCTCCTTCTGCATCGCTGTGATGATCGAGACCGCCACCGTCGCGCCAGCGGCGAGCTGCTGAACGCCCAACATCAGGTCGAGCTCGTCGTAGCCCGAGACGTCGATCGCTTCTTCGAGCGTCATCTCTCCCGTGCTCGCCGCAGTGATCGGAAGGTCGCTGAACACGATCTCGTCAGCCATGAAGCCCTCCGGATCGTGTGGCGTTCGCGTGGTTCAGCGCCGTCATGGGCTACAGCCTTCGTCCCATGCCAGAGATCATGATCGTCGCGTTCGTCACGGTCGTTAGCGTGATGCGATAGCGCATGTAGCGGAGCAGCGCCGAGCCGGCGGCTGGCAGCGGCAGCGCCTTCCACGAGTTGGCTGGTCCCGCTGCGGTGAACGATACCGATCCGCACATCACGCCGCCGCTGTACCAGCTCGCGTCGTCCACGAGGTTCTGCATCGAGGTGAAGATCTCGACGAGGACGCTGCCAAACGTTCCCGCGGACGAGAGCATGCCGACCTGAAGGTCGATCCGGTCCCACGCGCTGATGTCGATCGCCGTTCGAATGTCTTGCAGCGTCGGGTTCGGGCTCGTCGAACAAATGATCGGTTGTGGGGTGACAATGATGACGTCCGCCATGATCCGTCTCCGTGTGTTGGCGAGGGATCGCAGCGGCGCTCGTCGCAGCTTGCCCGCCCTCTGCTCGATCGTGTTCTGGACGTGGATTGCAGCGCGAGGAAGAACGCCCGTCAAGACGAATGGCACGTTTTTTTGCTTAATCCTATTGGTGGAGCTACTCGATGACCCAAAGCACTGTGATTTCAATGCGCTTTCGCAGTCTGTCTTCGAAGCCGTCGCTCGAGAGGTCGAAGTCGAGACGTCGGGCAGCAATCGTGCACCGCAGCAGGCGCGATTCTCGAGTGCTCGGACAACAGCCGCGCACCCCCTGATCACGGCGCGAACGACAGTCCGAACCTCTGGTCAACCCGGTCGCCCACCCACACGAAGTCCGCGCTGGGCTGCGGAGTAAACGAGATGCGCCCGCGATATACGACCGCTCGGCCGACAGCCGCGAGCGTGCTCGCGAACGACGCCGAACCCACGATCAGCTCGGCCCGTCCGTCTCCAGTCCCGTCCGGGACCAACGCGACCGCGCCGCCGAAGCCTTCGTTGGCCTGCGTTCCCGCGACGAAGCCTGTGCGGAGCATCGTCGTGCCCGACAGCGTCGGCGTGCCGAACACGACGGTCACACGGCCCGAAGCGATGCTCGACACCACGGCTCGCGGCGCGCCCACGACGAGGTCGCACACGCCGCCTCCGTCGATGTCGCGCCCGGCCGCGAGCGAGGTTCCGAGCGCGTCCGCGCCCCCCGCGCTGACGCGAATCGTGAACCGCGCGAGCGGCGGCGTCGCGCTCCCGAGGTACACGAGGTACTCGCCAGCGCCGCTCGTCGCGCCGGGCGCACCAACAATCAAGTCGTCCCTCCCGTCGCTGTTGAGATCACCGCACGCGAGCGCAGCGCCGAAGCGCCCGTTCGCGAGCGCGCCGTTGATCGACTCGACCGACGCGGCCGAGTCGGCCACCCATCGATAGATCAACACGCGACCCTCGGCCGGGCTCAACGTGCCTGTGTCTGGCGCGCCGATCACGATCTCTTTGATTCCGTCGCCGTCGAGGTCGCACGCTGAGACGGCGCGACCGAAGTCTCTCGCGCTCGCAGGAGCAGGGATCACCGCCGCGGGTGGAGCGCTGCCCAACAGCGGCCGCCCCCGTACGACGAGCGCGGACTGTGTCCCGCCTACGAGGATCTCTTCGTCGCCGTCTGCATCGAGGTCGCCGAGCGCTGCGAGCGAGCGTCCATGGTTGGCCGCGACCGTCGCGCCGACACGCGCGAGAGACAGCGCGTTCATGAGGCTGTTGCCGCCGTGAACGATGATCAATTGTCCCGTGGTGCCCGGTGCGCCGGCCTCGCCCACGACGAGGTCCACGTTTCCGTCGCCGTCGAAGTCTGCGACTGTTTGTGAGCTTCCGAATCCCGAGTCTGCCGCGCCCGCGAGCCACGCGCTGTCCTCGTTCGCGGGCCATGTGTTCGGCATGGTCGCTCGATGGTTGAACGCTGCGACCGCGCCGATCGAACGACCCACCGGCGCCGTGGACGCCGTCCCCATTCCCACTGCGAGGTCGACGGCGCCGTTGTCGTCGAGGTCGAGCGCTGGTGCCTCTGCGCAGCCCGTCCCGCTCACCCATAGCGGTCGCATCACGCTCGCGCGGCTCGGGTCGGGCGCTCCATCGACGAACGGCATCACCTGCCAGTACAGCCGCTGCGGGCGCGTTTGTAGATCCAGCGCCGGCGTCCATCGATCGATCTGCGCAGACGCTTCGATCGTTCCTGCGGCGCACGTTCGACTGGTGCAAACGCGAATGTGCGCGGGTTCGCCCGGCCCGAAGCGCCACCGAAACAACGGTCGCCGCCCGCGAACGACCTCGCCCGCGCGCGGTGAGAGCAACACCGGCGGAGGAGCGAGCACGACGTCCGGCGCATCCGCGGTTGGTTGATCCGTCGCGACGTCCGTCGCAATCACGTCGGACGCGACGTCCATCGCGGCGCTACGGTCCTCGGTGACCACGTCGCGCCGCGGTGGTAGCACATCCATGTTCGCTCCGCCGTCCCGCGGAACAGGCGCCACCAAGGGATCGACGCACATCGCGTCGTCGCTGCACGTCTGGCTGCGCTCTTCGCAAAACGTCGAGATCGTGCACGACGCGAGCGGCGTTCGCGTGCACGAGTCGCTCGGCGCCCCGCAGCGCACGGGGAGAAACACGCGCTGAACGTTGCTCGCGCCGCGCACGAACCCGAAGCGCAGCCTCCGCGAAAACGACACCGCGGGCGCCGACGTGGTCGCTTCGAGGCGCGCGAGCAAGAGCACGTCGACGAGGTCTGTGCCGTTCCATCCAGACGGGGGTCGGACGCCGAAGGACGCATAGAAGCTCTCGGTTGTGCCGGGACCTCCGTGCGTCCAGCTCGTCGCGCATCGAGCAGGGTCGATCGCGTCTCCCTGACGAGCGACGCACACGCGAAGCTCGAAGCGCCGCGCTGGGTCTGCGTCGGTCTCGACGATGACCTCGACCACCGTCGCAGGCGACCTGCACGCCGCGACGAAGAGCGCGGTCGCGAGGACACCGTGCCGCGCGCTACGTCTCATCGAAGGCCCTTCGCCGCCCATGCGCTCGCGACGCCGCGCGACACGATGCGAGTGCTCACCATCGCGTGAAGGCTATCACCGCGCTGACATCGAAGCGCTCGCGGGGCTTCGACGCGACGAAGATCGTGCTACCTTTGGAAGCGGACGGCGCAGTCGAGGACGCATGGGAGACGCAAAGCGATCACCACAGCAAGGCCCTTTTCGCGCAGAGCAGCTGAGCGAAGGGGATCGGTACGAGCTGTCATCGGGCCACGCGATCTATTGCGCTCCATCGGGCGGGCGGCACGGGGGAGCCAACGCCGTCGGCGCGCTGGTGCTCGGAACCGACCCGAAGGTGACCGAAGTCGGGATCGACGTGGGCTACAGCTCGAAGACCGACGAGCTCCGCGCGCCCGACGTCTCCGTGGGAAACGTCCCCAACGAGCCAGGCTGGGTGAAGGGCGCTCCTCCGTTGGCTTTGGAGTATGCCGACCGAGGCACCGACGAGTCCGAGCTCGCCGACAAGATCCGCTCGTTGCTCGACGCGGGCACGCGCTGGGTGTGGGTCGTGAGGCTCACGGGGGCACGACGCGTGGACGTCTACCAGAAGGACCAGACGCCGAGCACCCGCCGCGAGGGCGAGTCGCTCGAGGCTTCTGTTCGCAACCTCCTGCAGCGTGGAGGGCTCCCCGCTCTCGATCAGGCGCTCGCGAACAGCCACGAAGCGGGTTTGGAGAAGGGTCGCGTCGAGGGCCACGTCGAGGGTCGCGTTGAGGGTCGCGTCGAGGGTCGCGTCGAGGGTCGCGTCGAGGGGCAGGCGCTCGCGCTGAGAGAGTCGATCGCGACGGTCTCCGCTGCGTTCGGCGTCCCGCTGGACGCCCCGAAGGAGGCGCGGCTCGCTGCCTCGTCGGTGAGCGAACTCAAGGCGCTCTTCGAGGCGCTGCTCCGCGAGCGCGCCTGGCCCGAGTGAAGGCGCGACCGAAGCGCGACAGCCGAGCTGGGTTTCGCTGAGCGCTCATTCGCTCTCCCTTCGCGACATCGCCGTGTACGCGAGGTGCCCGCTCTGGTGTGCGCCGAACAGCGCGACCGTGGCCTCGACGATCGAGCCGCGATCATCGGGACCCCACGAGGCTCGCACGCGGCCGTGGGCCCGCCCGAGCACCGAGCCGAGGTAGCGAAACAGCGGCTCGAATTGCTCAGCGTCGATCTTCGCCATCGAGAGCTTGTCTTCTTGGGGCGCGAGCGGACGAATCATCAACGACAAGCCGTCGGCCTTCACCACCGCGGGGTGGGCGTCGATCGCCGAGAGCGCCGCGCGCGCCGCGATCAACGCCTTGTGCTTCAGGGCGCCCTCTTTCATGTCGAACAGCCACGGCGGCTCGTCGGGCTCGATCGGCGCGACGACGACCGCCGCGCGAAAGTGCCCGAGGCTGCCGTTTCCTGCGACGCGAAACGCCACGTCGTCGACGCGGTAGGAGCCGTGCGGTCGCTCGGCGATCGCCGGGTAGCACGCGGCGATTTCGCGCGCGAGCTGATCGACCTTCTTCGCGCGATCCTTCGTGAGCGAGAGGTACCGGTCGCCTCGGATGAATTCGTGTGCCTCGTACTCGACGTCCGTCCTCGCCGCGGTGCGCGCCCGCAGAAAGTCGTCGTACTTGCGCGCTTCGACCTTCGAGAGCAGCGCGCGTACGGGCTTGGGCGCATCGACCCGCTCGTCGGTGAGGTAGCCGTCGAGCACCGCGTCGATCCAGACGAGGTTCTGCACGGGATGGCCGCCGCGAGAGGCTCCCGCGAGCAGCGCGCTCGTCGCGAGCCGAAGCACGTCGTCGACGAGCGGTCCTTCGCGCACGGCGTCGAAGTCGTTGATCCAGAACCGCGCCTCGCCGCGCTTCCACGGGGGCTCTCGGTCTGCGCGAAGGGCGCCAAAATTCTCCGCGTGCGCGTCGCCGACGATCCACCCGCTGGCCGACAGCTCGCCGACGATCGGGCGCACCTGGCGCAACGCCCGCTCGAAGAACCCGAGCGACCCCCGAAAGAACCCGAACGCGCTCTCGCACATCTTCGCGCGCTTCTTCGAGAGCAGCCACGGCCGCGCGTCGTCGCCTTCTCTCGTGCGAATGCAATCGAGCCCCTCGATCAGCGCGCGATCACCGTCGAACTGGAGCTTCGCGAGCGCCCATGCGTCGCCTCGTGCCATGGCTCACGATACGCGATTGATCGCGTTGCCCACAGCCCGCGCACTCGCTTCGGTCGAGCGCTACTCCTTCTTCTCTGCCGGCGGCGTCCAGGCGGTGTCCGCGAGGTTGCCCTCTTTGTAGCCGAAGTAGATCGCGCACTGGTCCATCATGAACTTCTGCCCAGCGGCCGTCGCGAGGTCGACGCGGTAGGTGTTGATGAACTTCACCGAGTCCTTCAGCCACTGCTCCCACCCCTGCTGAGAGACCTCGTTGTAGAGCTGCTGCCCGAACTCGTTGCGATACGGAGGGCGCTTCATCCCTGGCAGCTTCTCGCCGAGCTTCTTGCATTGGACCATGCGAACTTCGTCAGCCATCGCGGATCGTCTTCCTTTCGAACACTGAAGGCGTCACAGCCTCGAGAGATCATCGAATCTCCGCGCGATCTCGCGCGGGTCCCAGAGCGAGCGCGGATCGTCGAGCACCGCGCCCTCGCTCTCTATCACACGGTAGACGCTGACCTTCGCGCCTGCCACCGAGAGCACTTCGCCCGTCAGCTCGCCGCACAGCTTCGAGCTCAAGAACACCGCGACCGGCGCGACGAACTGCGCGCCGTAGCTCTCTTCGGGCATGCCCTGAAACATCGGCAGCTCTTCGGTCATCCTCGTGCGCGCCACCGGAGCGATCGCGTTGACGCGCACCGCTTGCTTCTTCAGCTCGATCGCCAAGGTGCGCGTGAGGCCATAGACCGCCCCGCTCGCCGCCGACGCGTTGAGCTGCCCGTAGTTGCCGAAGAGCCCCGCGATCGACGTGCACAGCACGATGTGCCCGCCGCGCCGCTGCTGCGCGAACACCCTGGCCGCCGCCTGCGCTGGCAAGAGGGCGCCCTTGACGTTGTTGCGATAGACCTCGTCGAACGAGGCCTCGTCCATCTTGAGCGCGGTCTTGTCGCGGGCGATCCCCGCCATGCACACGAGCACGTCGAGCCCGCCGTAGGTGCTGCTCGCCAGGTCGATCAGCGCCTGCGCCGTCGCGGCGTCCGAGACGTCACCGACGTGAGCGACCGCTGAACCGCCGTTCAAGATGATTTCGTGTGCGACGTCGTTGGCGGGGCCAGGGTCGCTCCCGCCGCCGTCCTTGGCGCACCCGAGGTCGTTGACCACGACGCGCGCGCCGTGGCGCGCGAAGGCGAGGGCGATCGCGCGGCCGATTCCTCGGCCGGCGCCGGTGACGACCGCGACCTTGTCGCGCATGAGCAACCCGTCGGACATCTTCGAGCGAGCGCGGTGTACCACGCTCGGGGCCTTTTCGCAGGACGAGAACGCCCCTATCCTCGTGAGCGCCATGAGCGACGCGACCGCGGTGCAAGACCGCAGACCGCACGTCGTCATCGTGGGCGGAGGCTTCGGCGGGCTCACCTGCGCCCAGTCTCTCGCCCGCGCGGACGTCAGGATCACGCTGGTCGATCGGACCAACCACCATCTCTTTCAACCGCTGCTCTATCAGGTGGCGACCGCCGGGCTTTCTCCGGCAGAGATCGCCGCGCCGATCCGCGCCGTGCTCTCTGCGCAGAAGAACGTGACCGTGCTGCTCGAGGAGGTCTCGTCCGTCGAGCTGGCGCGCAATCGCCTGCACCTGCGCGAGCGCACGCTCGAATACGATTTTCTCGTCGTCGCGGTGGGCGCGGTCAACAACTACTTCGGCAAGGACAACTGGGCCGAGTTTGCGCCGGGAATGAAATCGCTCGACGAGGCCGTCGAGCTTCGTCGTCGCGTGCTCGTGGCCTTCGAAGAGGCCGAGCGCGAGGCGGACGAGTCCATGCGTGAGGCCCTGTTGACGATGGTGATCATCGGCGGCGGAGCCACTGGCGTCGAGATGGCCGGAGCGCTCGCGGACCTCTCGCGCACCGTGCTCGCGAGGGACTTTCGCAACATCGATCCGAGCAAGGCCAGGGTGCTGCTCGTGGAGGGGGGCGAGCGCGTTCTCGGCGGATTTCCTGCGAACTTGAGCGAGAGCGCGCAGGAGCAATTGAAGGAGCTCGGCGTCGAGCTCGTGCTCGGTCAGCGCGTCGCGCGGATCGACAACGAAGGGATCGTGCTGCGCCCGTCTGCGGGAGGCGAAGAGAAGCGGATCCCCTCTCGCACGATCGTGTGGGCCGCTGGCGTCAAGGCCGCTCCCATCACCAAGACGCTGGGCGTCGCGCTCGACAAGGGCGGACGCGTGATCGTCGATCCCGACTGTTCGGTGCCGGGCTTCTCCAACGCATATGTGATCGGCGACTGCGCGAACTGGGCGCACGACGGCGAAGCCCTGCCGGGGCTCTCTCCGGTCGCGATGCAGATGGCCCGCTGCGTGGCCGAGAACATCGAGCGCGGGATCGACAAGCTCCCGGGCAAGCGGCTTCGCTATCGCGACAAAGGGATGATGGCGACCATCGGCCGATCGCGCGCCGTCGCCAAGAGCGGCCCCATGGAGCTCACGGGCTTCATCGCGTGGCTCGCGTGGATCTTCGTGCACCTGTGGTTCTTGGTGGGCTTTCGCAATCGGTTCGTCGTGTTCTTCAACTGGGCGTACTCGTACCTCGTGTACGCGCGCGGGGCGCGGATCATCACGGGCGAGCGCTTCGACGCAGGCGCTCCAGCGCCCATCGAAGAGACCGACGGTGACATGCCGTCTTCGAGCATGCGCGCGCAGCAAGCGGCGGCACGATAGGCCGAGCTGTCATCCCCGACGCCCGGCTCGCAGGGCCACCAGACGCGGTCCGATCGCCGAGCGCGAGAGAGTGTGACAGGCAAAGTGAAACAAAATTCTTTTTGATTTCGCGGAACTTCCGCTGCCCCCTCGTTGTCATACCGGGCCGAACGAGGTCGAACGATGCAGCACTCCCGCACTCCTGTTGGCTCGATGACGAAGGCGATGAACGCGGTCCGTACGGACACGCGTGGCCCCAAGGTTCTGCGCATTGGCGTGCTGACGGACGCGCGCATTTCGGAAGAGCGCGTGGTGCGCGAGGGCGAGGTCGTGACGATCGGCTCGCACCCGTCGTGCACGATCGTGATCACGGGCCCCGACGCGCCCGAGAAGCACGTGCTCTTCGCGAAGCGCGACGGCCGCTGGTCGCTCGCGTTTGCGCCGAAGCTCGACGGCCGCGCGCTCATCGACGGAAAGATCCGCGCGATCTCCGAGCTGTTCGGCGCCGAGGCCGAGCTCGCGCTCGACGACACCGCGCGCGGAAAGGTCACGCTCGCCGGCGTCTCGGTGCTCTTTCAGTTCGTCGCTCCGCCGCCGGTCGCGCCCAAGCCGCAGCTGCCGCAGGCGATTTTGCACAAGCCGCTCGCCGAGCAGGACTGGCGCTACAACGCGTGCCTCGCGAGCTTCATGGCGATGGCCTTCGTGGGCATGGGCTACGTCGAGTACGGCTACGACCCCGAGGTCGAGGCGATGGACATCCGCGAGGAGGTTCGGCTGGTTCGCCTCGCGACCGCGCCGAGCGAGCCCGAGCCCGCGCCCGAGCAGGCAGCGAACGCTCCGGACGCGAACCCGCAGACCCCGGCGCCGAGCCGCAACGACAGCACACGTAATCGAGACGTCGCGCGAAACACGAATCCCTCGCCCGCGCGTCCGAGCGCCGAGGACCGGGCCAACGCGGCGATGCGCAGCGCCCAGACCGCGTCGGACGCAGTCATGAGGGCGCTCGACAACAGCAACGAGTTTCGCGCGATCGCCAACGCGCTCGGCGGTGATCGCTCGGCGGTCGCGATGATCCGCAACGGCCAGGGCCTGATGGACGACTCCGTCGAGGCGCTCGCGAACAGCACTGGAATTCGTACGGCGACGAACAACAACGCGGGCCTCAACCGAACGGGGCTGCTCGCGTCCAACGCTCCCAACGGAAACACCCTCGGCAGGACCGGGCGCATCGACGGCCCCGGCCCCATCGCGACGAGCACCACGCCGGTCGAAGAGCGGGTGATTCGCACCCGTGTGTCCACCGGCACGCTGGTCTCCGACCCCCTTCCGGGCACGCCCACGGACGAGATCGTCCGCGTGTTTCGCCGCAACATCGGCGGCGTCCAGAGCTGCTACACGCGGGCGATGCGCAACAACCCTGGCCTTCGCGGGCGCATCGAGATCTCGTTCTCCATCGGCACGACGGGGCGCGTCGTCGGCTCGCCGAGCGTCTCGGGCATCGCCAACGCCGACGAGCTGAATACGTGTGTCGCAGGCCGCGTGCGCACCTACGTGTTTCCGCAGCTCGAAGAGGCGACGCCGGTGATGTTTCCGGTCACGCTCGAGCCCGGCGGCTGATCGCTCGAAGCACGGCTCTGAACCGCTCGGGGGCGCGTTTGGTCCGTTGGGGGATTGTGTAGGTCCACAAGGGGACGTCGTTCGTGTAGCGAGTGCGCACGACGATGTCCGACGCGCCCTTTGGTTCTGCACTCGCAGCGCTCGTTCGCGCTCCACGCACGCGATGGCTCGCCTGGGTGAGCGCGTCGCTCGCGTTCACCGTGGCGCTCGTGTTCGCGCGCATCCGCCACACCGGTCACCAGTCGTTTCGCTTCCTGTTGTGGAACCTCTTTCTCGCCGTCCTCCCCTTCGGGGCGACGGTGGTGCTCCGCGCGGCGAGCGAGCGCCGTCCTTCGCGCGCAACAGCCATCACCCTGCTCCCTCTCTGGGCTCTCTGGTTCGTCTTCTGGCCCAACGCGCCGTACCTCGTGACGGACTTCGTGCACTTCGTCCCCAGGCGTGACGTGCCCCAGTGGTTCGACCTTCTTCTATTACTCTCGTGCGCGCACAACGGGCTCATGCTCGGGCTCGGCTCGCTCTACGACGCCGAGCGCTCGCTCCTGGCGTTTGCCCCGAAGCGCCGCTGGCTCGCGGTGCTCGTTCCGGGGCTCGCCATCAGCGCGGGCGCGTTCGGCATCTTTCTCGGGCGTTTTCACCGATGGAACAGCTGGGACCTCGCCACCCGTCCCCTCGCCGTGCTCGCCGACTCGCTCGCCATCCTCGCGTCCCCGACCACCCATCGAACCGCCTGGCTCGTCACCGTCTCGCTCAGCGCGTTTCTCACCATCGCGTACTGCCAGTTTCGCGCGCTCGCCGCGCCCTCGGAGTCGCCCGAACGAAAGCACCCCGTCGCATCTCGCTCGTAGCGAGGTATCTTCGCCGCCAACACAGCGATGAAGCTCTCGTTTCGCGATTGGCGCGAAGACCGTGACGGCTGGGCGCAGTCCCTCGGGGTAACCCGCGATGCGATCGACCTCTACCTCGACTGCGACGTGATCGACCTGCACGTCGACACGTTTATCTGGCACCGGCTCTTCGGCTACGACCTCCACGAGCGGCACAGGCACGGGCTCTTCGGCGCGCGCTGCTACTCGCAGGTCGACCTCCCGCGCATCCGCGAGGCGCAGGTGACGGGCGCGACGTGGGTCATCACCACCAACCCCTTTCGTCCTCAGTCGCTTCGGCCCGAGGCGTTTTCGAAGAACCTCGATCGACTCGTGAGCGAGCTGTCTCGCGCTTCAGAAGACGTCGCCGTCGTGCGCAACGTCGCCGAGTACAAAGCCGCCCGCGCAAAGGGGCTGCACGCGGCGTTCATCGGCGTTCAGGGCGGCAACGCCCTCGACGAGAGCATCGACGCCCTCGATCGATTGAAAGACAACCTGGTCCTTCGCATCACGCTCGTTCACCTCTCGTCTTCGAAGCTCGGCGTGACGAGCTCGCCGGCCGCGTCGCTCGCTGGCGACGACGAGGGGCTCGCGGAGTTCGGCTTCGAGTACATCCACCAGCTCAACCACCGAAAGGTCTTCGTCGACCTCGCGCACATCTCGCGAAAGGGCTTCTGGGACGCCCTCAGCGTGCACGACAAGACCCTCCCCGTGATCGTCACGCACACCGGCGTGTGCGGCGTGCACGAGCACTGGCGCAACCTCGATGACAAGCAGGTCCGCGCCATCGGCGAGCGCGGCGGCGTCGTCGGCGTGATGTACCAGAGCTCGTTTCTCGGCGACTCGATGTGGGGCGGTCGCGCCGAGTCGGTCGTCCGCCACCTCGAGCACGTCGCGAATATCGCAGGAGACAGCGTCGCTGCGCTCGGAAGCGACTGGGACGGCGCGATCACGCCGCCGAGGGACATGCCCACGTGCTTGGAGCTCCCGCGGCTCGTGCAGATCATGCTCGACCGCCAGTGGTCTCACACGCGCATCCGACGCACGCTGGGGGCGAACTTCCTCGACACCGTCTCGAGCATGCGAGGCTAGCGAGCCGCCTCGACGATGTCCCCCGCGGCGCGCTTACGCCGCGCGCGGTTTGGCCAGGAGCCCCTGGTAGAGGGCTTCGTACTGGCGTGCGGCGCGGTCCCACGAGACGTCCTTGCGCATCACGCGGTGGCGCAGGCGGGCGAGGGCGTCCTTGCGGCGAAAGACAGTGAGCGCGCGGCCGATCGCGCCGAAGAGCTCGTCGGGATCGGCGCTCTCGAAGAGAAACCCGGTGCCCGACTCGAAGCGCGCGTCGCAGTCGACCACCACGTCGCGCACCGCTCCCGCAGCGCGAGCGACAGGGAGCGCGCCGTAGCGCATCGCGTACAAGTGCGAGACCGCGCCGGGCTCTCTGCGCGAGGGCGCGACCCAGAAGTCCGCCCCCGCGAAGGCCTTGTGAAGAAACGCCTCGTCGAACTCGCGACGAAACGACACGCGATCAGGAAAGCGCTTCGCGAGCTCTTGAAACGCGCTCACGAGTCCGGCGTCGCCGTCGCCCGCGAGCACCCAGCGCGCGTCGTTGCGCACGATGCGCGTCGCGCACGCGGCGAGCAGGTCGAGGCCGCGCGCGGCGTCGATGGGCCCCGCGTAGGCGAAGATCGGCGACTCGGGGCGGCCCGAGAGCCCTGCGCGCTCGGCGAGGTCCACGCGGCACGCCTCGCGACCGGCGGTTCCTTCTGCGTCGAAGCGCGAGGCGAGGTGCGGGTCGGTCGAAGGGTTGAAGACGCTGTAATCGACGCCGTGAATGATCCCCGCGATGTCGAAGCCGCGGTGGCGAACGACGCCCTCGAGCCCGCGTCCCGCCTCGGGCTGCGCGAGCTCGCGCGCATACGTGGGCGAGGGCAACACGACCTTGTCCGCGCGGAGCATCCCGTGCTTCAGCCAGCAAGCCTTGCCGTAGAACTCGAGCTCGTCTGGCGAGAAGAATCGCTCGGGAATGCCCGAGCTCGCGAGCGTCGAGCGCTCGAAGAGCCCGCGCTGCTCGGGGTCGTGCACGGTCAGCACGGTCTTGATCCCCGCGAGGGCCGGGTTCTTCGCCTTGGCCAGCGAGAGAAACAGCGGGACGAGCGCGGCAGCCCAGTCGTGCGCGTGAATGACGGACGGCAACGTCTGCTGTTGCTCGAGCCACTCGATCGAAGCCCGCGCGAGCAGCGCGAACTTGCGCGCGTCGTCGGCCGAATTCGAATAGACTTCGGGGCGATCCGTGATCCCTGGGGCGGAGATCATCGTGACGTTCACGCCCGAGACGAGGCGCGTCTCGTAGATTTCCGCCTGGACGACGGACGGACCCATCGGGACGGACAGCTTGTTCAGCCTTCGCGCGAGCGTGAGCCCGCGGTTGTCCGGCTTGCCGTGCAACAGCGTGAAGACATGCGCCTTGTGACCGAGCGCCTTGAGGGCCTTGGGCAGCGCCGCGGCCACATCCGCGACGCTCGTGGCGCGCACGAAGGGCGCTACCTCGGGAGAGACAAACAACAGATCCATCGGCGACGCGGAGGGTGCACGGGAAAGGGAGTCTCCGCAATCGCTCGACAAGCCCGGGTCTTACAGCACGAACGGACGAGGCCATCGCGGGTCGACCCGTCGATAAAATCAACGTGACCCGTTCTGGCCGTCCGCAAGAATATCGGGCAAAATCTAACCTTCGCGTGCGGAGCTTGCGGAAGGCCGAAAGCGGACCGCGCGGAACGCAGCCGTAGCAAAGACCCGAAAGGCTTACGTGTGATGAACCGACGATGGCGACTGTTGGCAGCGAGCGGGCTTCTGTTGGGCGCAGTGCAGTGCGGACCCGGCAATTCGATGCCCGACGTAATTTCCACGGGCGACGGCAGTCCCGCAGATGTTGGAGTTCCACCGGTCGGGGGCTGTGGCGCGGACAGCGATCGCGACGGGATCGTCGATCAGTTCGAGACGATGGCCGACGATGATCGCGACGGCACGCCGAACCATCTCGACGAGGACTCGGACGGCGACAACCGACCCGATCGTCTGGAGGCTTCGTCCAACCGTATGCCGTACGACTGTCGGTTGCCTCCCGCGGACTCCGATCGCGACGGTACCCCGGATTTTCGCGACCTCGACTCGGACGACAACGGCATCCTGGACAGCGTCGAGTTCGCTGGCTTCGGCGATATGCCCGAAGGTGGCTGGGCCGCGAGCCCCGTCGACGTCGACACCGACGGGATCCCCGACTACGCGGACACCGACGATGACAACGACGGCATCCCCGATCGCCTCGAGATCGGCTCGGATCCGTCGATGCCGCCGGACACGGACATGGACGGTCGCCCCGATTGGCGTGACGTCGATTCGGACGGCGACACCATCGCAGACCGCATCGAGACCTCGACCGACTCGGACAACGACGGGACTCCCAACTTCCGCGACCTCGACTCCGACGCCGACGGAACGGAAGATCGCGTCGAGGCCCAAGCCCCGATGGCGATGGGAATGCGCACCGATCCCAACGAGATCCCCTTCGAGTGCCCGACGGAGGTCAACCCCGCGGACCTCAACATGGTGCAGGTCGACGGCCGCGCGAACTACATCGACGCCGACAGCGACAACGACGGGCTCGGCGATCGCGAAGAGCGCATGATCGGCTCGGACATCTGCCGCCCCGACAGCGACGGCGACGGTCAGCTCGACGTCGTCGAAAACGCCTACTGCCAGCAGAATCGCCGCATGGGCTGCGCGACCGACGGCACGCCGTCGCTGCGCATGCAGGACTACTACCTGATCCTTCCGTTCGAGGGCCCGCCGGTTCAGCGCGAACTCGAATTCGGCACCAATATTCGAGTCGCCGACGTCTTCTTCATCTTCGACACGACCGGATCGATGTCGTCCGTCCAGCAAGCGGTGGCGACGACCATCGCGCAGCCGAGCACGGGGCTCGTCGATTCGATTCGTCGAATCATCCCCGACACCTGGTTCGGCAGCGGTCACTACGATGACTTCCCCGCGGGAGGCTTCGGCGGAGGCTCGGACCGCGCGATCCACCCGCTCTGCACGACCGCGGGAATGGGCCCGGGCACCGCGGGCTTCGGCCCGTCTGAGTGCGTCGCTGGCTCCGGCGGCACGCGGCCGTTTCACGGCATCATCATGACCAACCCCGCGGCCATGATCGGCACCTCGACGGGCGCGCAAGTGGTTCAGGCCGTCACCGTTGGCACCGCGAGCGGCGGCGGCGGCGACGGTCCCGAGAGCACCGTCGAGGCGCTCTACCAGCTCGTCACCAACGATGGTTTGTTCGACCGCGCGGCGCCCATGGCGTGCACTCCCACCTCCATCGGCCGCTCGCCGTGCTGGGTGAAGCCCACCACGTGCCCCGAAGGGACGTGGGGCTTTGCGTGCTTCCGATCGGGCTCGCTCGCGATCACGATTCAGTTCGGCGACGCGCCCTGGCACAACGGCGCGCGCGACGAGGCGCCTCCGTCGACGATGTTCCACAGCCCGTACACGGGCATCACGCCGGCGCCGCACAACATGGATCAGATGGTGGCGGCCTTCCAGCGCCGCAGCGCGCGCCAGATCAACATCAACGCGCAGAGCGGACAGCGCTGCGAGGGCCGCGTGTGGACCAACCACGCGACGTATGGTCCCTGCTTCGACGCGCGCGTCGCCGCCGAGGGTACGGGTTCTGTCGACGTCGACGGCATCCCGCTCGTGTACGACTTCCCGCTGAACGCGGGTTCGGGCGCGGCGTCCGCCGAGCTCGTCAACGTCGTGTCCAACGCGGTCAACACGCTCGCGACCCGCGTGCCGCTCGACATCACCACGTCGCTGCGCAACGACCCGGCCAACCCGATGATGTTCGACGGTACGCGCTTCATCAAGCAGCGCACGCCGTCGTGCCAGATCGAGCCTCGCAACAACAACTGCTGGACGCCGCCCACCGGCGTCGCGATGCGCGCCGCGGTCGCTCGCACCGACGTGAGCACGTTCTACCGCGTTGTTCCCGGCACGCGCGTGCGCTTCACGATCACGTTCCAAAACGACGTGTACGAGGGTGACTGCCGTCAGTCGACGCTGTTCCACTCGTTCATCGACGTCGTGGGTGACGGCGTGACCCGCCTCGACACCCGCGAAGTGTTCGTCGTTGTTCCTGCGGCGCCGGCCAACTCCGAGCGCTGCGGCAACCCGGGCTGATCGCTCGCGCGATCGGCGGGTAAGAACCGCGAGAGGGGGGATCGCGGGAGGGGATCGCGTACACTGAGGCTCGTGCCTCGGTTGCGCTCCGGCCGTGTCGTTCATGCTGCTCGCGTCTCGAGCGCGCTCGTGGCGATGGCCGCCGCTGCGACGCTCGGCGCGCTGCGCAACGACGCGATCGGCCAACGCCGCCCGACTCAACTCTCGAACGCTGTTCTCTTTCGCGGCGGAGACGCGCCCATTCGCGTCGGCCAGCCCGCGCCGCACACCGGCCGCGGGACGAGCAACGATTGCGCTGCGTGCCACCGCGAGATCGCCCGCGAGTGGGCGGCGTCGCTGCACAAGGGCGCATGGACCGACGACGTCTTTCAGCGCGCCTACCAGATCGAGCCGATGGAGTTTTGCCGAAACTGCCACGCGCCGCTGAGCCCGCGCGGACACACGCCTCGCGGGCTCGCCGCGAGCGAGGGCGTCTCGTGCGCGGCGTGCCACGTGCGAGACGGGATGGTGCTCTCGAGCGGCGCAGGCCGCGGTGACGCCGAGGGGACGGTCGCGCCGCACCCCGTTCGCGCGGACGCTCGCTTCGGACGCAGCGAATACTGCGCGGGGTGCCACCAGTTCAATTTTCCCGCTGAGCGATCGCCGGGCGGTCCGCTGTTCGACACGCACATGCCGATGCAGGACACCTTCGGCGAGTGGCAGCGCAGCGACCACGCCCGCCGGGGAACGCAATGCCAGGACTGTCACATGCCCTGGCGCACCGCCGCGGATGGAACCCGCTATCGCTCGCACGCGTTCGTCGGCGGACGAGACCCCTCGCTGCTCTCGCGCTCGGCCCGCGTCGAGGTGCGCGCGACGCGCACTGCCGACGGGCGCGTCGCGGTGCGCGCGACGGTCGTGCCCACCGACGTCGGCCACGCCTTTCCGACCGGTGATTTGTTTCGACGCCTCGAGCTGTCGGTGTGGCTCGACGACGATCCGAGCCGGCGACGGACGATCTCGTTCTCGCGCAGCTTCGCAGACCAATTCGAGCGACGCCCCGACGGGACGAGCGGCTTCGTGCGCCGGCAGGCGGCGGACTCCCGCGTTCAACCGCCAGGCACCGGCGAGCCGAGAGTGAACCGCGTGTCGTTCCCTGTGGCGCCCGACAGCAGCCCCCGCGTCGTGCGCTGGAAGTTCGAGCATCTTCTCATGCCCTCGCCGCAAGCGGCGTCGCAGGGCTTCGGCCCAGCGCGCTATCGCAGCACGATCAGCGAGGGCGTCGCGCCGATCGAGAGCGAGTCCGTCGACGCGGGGGTTCGTTGAATCAATGGGTCTGTATTCGAAACGGAGCTATGCCATGCACAGTCGATCGTCGCTTTGGGTCTCGCTCTTCTTCGGGGCAGCCTCGCTCGGCGCTGTCTCTTGCACGGGGCGCAGCGGAGATGCGTCCGGGTCCGGCGACGCTCCGGCGCCCGTCACATCGAGCGGCTCTTCTGCAAGCGTCTCGAATACTGGTGTCGGGCCATCGGTCTCGCCTGCGGTCGCGCCGCGCGCGCCGTCGCTGCTCTCTCTGTCCGAGCTCGACGAGGACGAGCGCGTGAGCGCGAGCGATCCGCTGCCCGCGGCTCCTCCTGAGCCTGTCCCGTCGCCGTCGATCGCGCCGCAGGTGCGCGCGTTGAGCGCGATCGTCGCCCGCACGTCCGAGTGCTGGACCACCAGCCCGGAGATGCGCATCTACCACGCCGCTCCGGCCGACTGCTCCGAGTGGTTCGACGCCCTCGCGCGCGGCGGAGAAGCGAGCGCCTTCGCGATCGGCCAGCACCTCGGCGAGAACGTCCACGCCATCAACGACGCGCCGCTCTCGAGGCTCGTCGAGATCCTCGCGAGCACCGAGGCGCAGGCAGCGGTACCCTTCTTGCTCCGCAGGATGCACGCGTCTGTGGCGTACTCCGAGGCAGCGCAGCGTCAGGCGGCGCCGAGCCACGCGCAGCCGATGGGCCCGTGGGTGTTCGAGCGCGTGGTGTCGGCGTTCGAGAGGACGACGGGGTTTCCCGTCAACGTGTCGGCGCCGTGGACGTGGGCGCAGGACGACCGCGGCCCGAAGGACCGCGCGACCGCGCAGCGCGCGTTGCTCTTCTGGGAGCGCAACGGAACGAACGCCGCGCAGTGGCCCACGCTGTCCGAGCAGCGCCTTCGGGCGTGGCTCGCGGCCGATGAAGCGCGCGTCGTTCGCGCGGCGAGCATCGTGTTGGAGCGGAGCGCGAGCGCGTCGCTCGTCGCCGTCGCGCGGCAGGCGCTCGAGCGGCTCGAGGCCACCACGCGCAGCGCCGAAGCTCGCGCGGCGGCTCGCGCGCTGCTCGCGCGCACGAGCGACGGGCGCCCCGCCCCAGCGCGGCCCTCGCGCTAACCGCGCACGGCCTCAACGGAAGGCCGCGCGGCGATCTCGCTCAGAAGCCTGCGCCGACGTTGAGCAAGAACGTTCGTCCCGGCTGCGGCGCGAGCCTGTGCGCAAACGAGTCGTCCGCGGGCAGCCCGTAGCGCCAGTCGAACAGGTTGTAGACGCCGAACGAGTAGCGAATGCCGAAGCGCTCGACGCGGCCGCTCGCGACGACGTCCGCGACGACGGCCCAAGGGCTGAACTCTTGCTGTCCCGAGAGTCCTCCGGGCCGCAGCGGTCGCGGCGACTCGAGCGTCGCGCGCGTCGCGAGCTGCAAGAGGCCCGCGACGATCGGGGCCACAGCCCTCGCGCTCGCGAGGTGCTCGGGCGTGTTGACCACCAGCTGCTCGCCCATCGGATCGAGCAGCCTCGCTCGCTGGTAGCCGTAATTGAGCGAGAGCATCCAGCCGCTGAGCCACTCGCGGCGAAGCTCGACGTCACCGCCCACGATGAGGATCGGCGCCGTCGCGTTGGTGTAGCGCTGGACCATGGACATGCCGTCGGTGGCGTTGATGATGACCCGCTCGGTGATCGACCCGTGCGCCGCGGCGACGGCGACCCACTCGCCGAGAAACCGCTGCGAGTACTCGACTTCGGCGGATGTGATCGTCTCCGGGCCGAGCGGACACGGAGTGCGCATCGACGGGTCGCACGCGGGGCTCTGAATCATCCCGCCGTCGTTGTAGTAGAGCTCGTAGACGCTCGGCGCGCGAAAGGCTCGACCTCCGGTGAGCTTGAGCGTGCCGCCTCGAGCGGGGCGAAAGATCAACGCGAGGCGCGGGTTCACGCTCGCTCCGAAGGTGTTGTAGACGTCGACGCGCGCGCCTGCCGAGTAGCGAAACCACGAGGTCGGGTCGCCTTCGGCCAAGAGGTAGCCCGCGCCGACGAAGAGCGGAACGCGAACGCGGCTCACCTCCCTCGTCATCGTCATCGACGGCCTCGCGCGAACATCGATGCCGACCGACGGGTGGTGTTGAAACTCTCCTCCTGCAGTGAGCCGAATCGCGCGGTGCAGGTCGAACTGCGCCCTCGCTTCTACGCCGTACCAGAAGCCGTCGTAGTCCTCTTCGGTGGGCTCGGGGTCGTACGAGTAGGCGCTGCGAAACTGATAGAGGTTGGCGTGCGCCCTGAGAAACAGCCGTCCGATCGAGCCGAGCTTGGGCTCGAAGCGCGCCTCGGCGAAGCTGCGGCTGTCGATGAAGCGCGAGCGCGGGTCGTCGAAGCGCGTCCCGTACACGCCGAGGCTGTTGTTGATGTCGCGGGCGGACCAGAAGAGCTGCAGCGTGAGGTCCTTCCACCACGCGCGCGCGTTGAACGTACCCGCCAGCATCTCGCCGCTGTTCTGCGCGGTGCGTTGCACGAGCGCGGGGGGCGTCATCGTGTTGTCGATGACCTCGACCGTGCGCGGACTCCCTCCCGCGCGCGCGACGCCCACCGACGCCCACACGCCCGCGTCGCGCCCGAATCCTAGTGAAAAACCAGTGCGCGCGCGCATCACGCCCTCTCCCGCGACGCCGAGCTGCGCGTGCACGCGGTTGGGCACCGGACGGCCGCGGCCGACGAGGTTGACGACGCCCGAGAACGCGCCCGTTCCGTAGAGCACAGAGCCAGGGCCGCGGACGAGCTCGATTCGCTCGACGTCGTCGAGGTCGACGCGGTTGTCGAAGCCGACGTACGAGCTTCCGATCACGTCGTCGTTCATCGGGTGGCCGTCGGCGAGGATGAGCGTGCGGTTTCCGTAGTTGCCGAGGATCCCGAGGCCTCGAACGCCGAGGGACGGGTAGATCCCGTCGTCGTGCACCGCGATGCCGCGCGCGCCGCGCAGCGCTTCGATGATCGTTGGGTAGCCAAACGCGCGGAGCTCGCGCCCGTCGATCACGGACACGGACGCGGGCGCGTCTTCGATGCGCTCGGCGACGCGCGAGGCCGCGGTGACCTCGCCCGAGCTGCGCATCTGCACGTCGGAGATCTCCGTCGGCTGCCCGGTGCGAACGTCGATCTCGCGCTCGACCGGCGCGTACCCCGTGAGCGAGATCCTCACCCTCCGTCGCCCGATCGGAACGTCGCTCACCACCGTGGGCGTATAGCCAGAGGGCCGCCCGTCGACCTCGACGAGCGCGTCTCGCTCCGACGCGTTGACGACGATCGATCCCGTGAGCGCTCGCAGGTCCGCGTTGAGCGTCTGGGACTGCCTGGCGACGACGTTGATCGTACGGTTGAAGGTCGCCGCGCCGGACTGCGTGACGTACACGGCGTGCGTTCCCGGCGGCGAATCGAGGGAGCACGGCACCGCGCAAGAGACCGCGGACTGCTCGTCGTCCAGGTGCGCAACGGATCCGGCGGGGCCCTCGATGCGGATCGTTCCGACGATGCGTCGAAGGGTGAGGCGCACGGTGCTCTCTCGGCCCGCTTCGAGTCGAAGCGGCTCGCTCTCGGCGGGCTCGTACCCAGGGGCTTCGACGATCACGCGGACGTTGCCCGGGGCAAACGCGAGCGAGCGCGGCGTCGTTCCGCGCGGGCCGAGGTCTCGTCGATCGACGTAGATGGTCGCCCCTGGCGGATTGGTGTCGACGCGAACGACCGCCACTTCGCTGGTGATCCGCGCCATCGCCTGCTCGATCGAGCGTCGGGTGTTCTCGTTGCGCTCGCCGTCGAGCGCCTCGAGATAGTACCGGTACGCCTCGGGAAACCTCCGCAGCGCCGCGTACGACCGCGCGATGTTGAACGCCACGTTGCGGTTCGGGCTCAGCCGGTTGCTCGCGAGAAAGTGCTCGAGCGCGCCGCGAAAATCCCCGGCTTGATAGCGTTCGGCCGCGAGCTGAAACTGAAGCTCTGCCTCGTCTGCGAGGTTGTCCGCTCGCGCTCGCTGCGCGCGAACGAGGGTCAAGGTGAGCGCGAGGACAACGAGCGGCGACCGCTTTGCGAGGGAGCGTCCCATAGCTTTGGCGCAGGGTATCGCAAGTGCGCGATCCTCAGAATTTCAAGGCGAACTGGCGCGAACTTCGGCGCGGATCCCAGGGGCGATGAGCGCCGCGCAGAGCACGCAGGCGACTCCTCCGAGCACGAACGCCGCGCGGAGCCCCTCGGGGCCCGGCCAGCCCGTGGCGCGGGCGATCCCGTCGCCAGCCGCGCCGATCGCGAGCGCGCCGAAGGACCAGAGCGAGAAGTCCAGGGTCAGAAGGCTCATCACTCGCCCCCGCAGCCGGTCGGGCGTCTCGATTTGAATACTGGTGCTCACGGCGCTTCGAAAGGCCATCTGCCCGGCGCCCAGGGCGATCACCGCCACGAGCGCGAGCGGATAGCTCGTCGCGAATCCCAGCGCAGACACAGCGAGCGCGAAGAACACCGACGCCCAGCGGATGTTGCGCGGCAGCGTCTCTCGCCGAGCGCGGGTCGTCACGAGGACGCTCGCCAGGATCGCTCCCAAGCCGGCGGACGCCGCGAGCCAGCCGTATCGCGGCCCGTCTGCGTGAAGGACAGTCCTGGCGAAGAGCGCATAGAGACGGACGACGCCGACGCCGAAGAAGCCGTGAAGCCAGGCCAGCAGGACTCCGCCGAAGAGGATCGGCCGCTCGCGGACGAAGGCGAATCCCTCGCGAAGCTCCTCCGAGAGCGTGCTCGACGCGCGCGGCTCGGTCGCCGGCGCGCGGATGAACGCCAGCGCCCCGAGCGCGAAGAGAAACGTGCCAGCGTTGACCAACAGGCAGACGCCCACGTCCCAGCGGCCGATGATCACCCCTGCCAGCGACGGCCCGGTGATCTGCACCAGGTTGACCCCCAGCGCTTGCAGCGCGATCGCCCGCGCGATCAGCGGCTTGGGCACGAGCGTCGGCAACAGCGTGACGCGGGCGTTGAGGTTGAGCGTGTCCACGACGCCCAGCGAGAAGGCCAGCAGCAACACCAGCGAGTAGTTGATTCTGTGTGTGTATACGAGGGCGAAGAACACCAGCGACTGCACGAGCGCCGCGAGCTGCGTCACCACGAGCACCTTGCGGCGGTCGAAGCGGTCGACGGCGACCCCAGCGAACAGCCCCAGCACGAGCCGCGGGACCGCTTGCGCGACCACGACGAGCCCCGTCTCTGCGCCCGAGCGCGTCATCGACGTGACGAGCCAGGCCTGCGCGTGGAGCTGAATCGAGTCGCCGACGTGGGAGAGCAGAAACCCGCCCCACATCGCGGAGAAGTCTCGGTGCGCGAGCGGCGAGAAGATCCCCTCGTCGCGCCGCTCGCTCATGGACGGCACAATTACTCGTGCACGGCCTCTTCGGGAAGGTCCTTCGCGCGCGCCTCGAAGCGCGCCCGCATTTCAGCGGCGGCGCGCTCTGTGTGCAGCAAGAATCCCTCCGCGTTCTTCGCGAGCATCCGGGCGTGCGCGAGCTCGTCTTCGGGCCAGTCCTCGACGACGATCTCGAAGATGCCGTAGTCGAACGGCTGTCCTTCGGGCGGGGTCGCCAGGACCATGCGCTCGCGCTTTCCGTCGCGGAGCAGCTCGAGCACGCGATGGTGGCAAAAGGGGTTGTTGCCGATGCGGCCCAGAAACACGTGCGCCGTCCACGAGCAACCCGCGCGGCACTCGTCGGCGTAGTAGCAGGTCCGGCAGAAGCCCCAGAGGTCCTCGACCGTGCGATCGCGGGTGAAGCGCAGCTTGGGAGAGCGCTCCCAGACGGCTCGAAGCGACTCGTCGCGAATGTTTCCGCCGGTGTAATCCTTGGTCGGAAGCGACGGGCATCCCTTGATCGCGCCGTTGGCTTCGATGCCGAGCGTCATTCGACCGGCGCCGCACGAGGACATGTGTCCGCGAGGCATGGTCCCGCGGAGCATGGTCTCGTACGGACCGAAGTAGCCGATGTCGTTGCCGGGCCAGATGCGCACCTTCGCGGCGTCGGCCTTCTTCTTGATGCGATAGAGCACCGCCATCGTCTCGAGCACTTGATAGGGCTCGAGTAAGAGCTCGGGCTCGTCCGCGGCGCGGCCCATGGGCACCGTTTGCGAGACCTGCCACGCGTGAATGCCCGACGACACCAGCAGCTCGAACGTCTCTTCGATCTGCGTGAGCCCCGGCCGCGTGATCTGAGTGTTGGCCGACACCGGGATCCCGGCCGCCTTCAGGTTGCGGATCGATTGCAGCGCCGCGCGCCACGAGCCGCGCACGCCGCGCAGGGCGTCGTGCATGGACTCGAGGCCGTCTACGCTGACGGACACCGAGCGAAACCCGGCGTCTTTCATCGCGCGCGCCTTGTCCTCGGTGAGGTTGCGCCCGCCCGTCGTCATCGTGAGCTCGATGCCGCGCGACGAGATGGCCTTCGCGATCTCGAGCCAGTCGGGGCGCAGGTACGCCTCGCCGCCGATCATCGTGACCTCTTTGACGCCCATCTCGTGCATCTGCTGGACGAGGTCGAGCGCCTCTCGCGTGTCGAGCTCGTCGGGCCGCGTGCGCCCCGCGCGCGAGCCGCAGTGGCGACAAGCGAGGTCGCACTGGAGGGTCACCTCCCACACGGCGTAGAGCGGCCGCCAGTACTGATCGACGGGGCGCGACTCGTCAGCGAGCGGCAACCGACGAAGGCCGGGGATGGCCTTCGGAGCGATCGGCAGGTGCTTGGGGCGCGGAGGAAGCGGTCGCTCGGGTGTGGTCATCGCTTTGATTGTGTGTGACGTCGTCGCGCGCGTCGACCGGCGTGGCCGTCGATGCTCAGGCCGCGCCGCTGTCGAAGGGCGGCGGCGGAGCGCCGTAGCGCTGTCCCGAGCCCCCGTCCATCGGCGGCGGGGGCGCGCCGTAGTCGGCGCTGCTACACGCGGGGTCGAGCTCGCACGGCAGGCCGGTGTCTGTTCCGGTGTCTTGAATCGATGGGCGATCGGGCTGCGCCCCGTCGGCGCGGGCGTCGGACCCGTTGGGCGAGACCGAGTCGCCGCACGCCGCGAGCGCGAGCGACGCCCCGATCGCGAGCATCACCGAGCGGCTTACGCGCGCCGAGGGCTCGACCGAGACATGCGCGCGCATCGCGTCGGTCAGCGCGGTCGCGCAGAACGGGCAGCGCTCGTCCGTCGTTCGAACGTGTCGCGCGCATGAAGGGCACGGAACGAGAGTGCTGCGAGCCATCGCGATCCTCTTGGCTCAGGCTTCGTTGGACGGCGGCGCGCCGTAACGGAGGCCCGGGTTGCCGTCGCCGGCGTCCGGGTCCACGACGTCGACCACGGGCGCTCCATACAGCGCCATGTTCGACGAGTCGGCCATCTGGACGTCGTTGGCGACGCCGGTGTCCGCGGGTCCCGACGGCTGGCCGCACGCGGCCGCGGTCGCGGCGATCGTCGCGCCAAAGGCGAACAGCGCCGCGCGTCCGAGCCGAGCCTTCGCCGAGGGAACAGCCTGGCTCGCGGCGTCGACCGGGATCGCTGCGTTGCAGAACGGGCAGGCTTCTTCAGTGGTGCGAACGTGACGGCCGCAGCCGACGCAGGGGACGAGGGTCTTCATCGTTTTTCTATTCTCTCACGAAGGGGTTGTTGTTTGGTCTGTCGAGCTCGAGCGAGGTCACACGTCGTAGCTCGGCGGGGGCGCTCCGTATCGGAGGCCGGGGCCGCCTTCGCCCGAGTCGTTGTCGACGCCAGCGTCCACGGGGATCGGTCCGCCGTAGAGCGGGCCGATGCCGCCGCCCTCGAGGTTCATCGCGCTGTCTGTGGCGGCGTCGACGGGCGCTGGCGTTCCGTACATCGCCTGGATGCTCCCTGTGTCTTGCACGTCGGGCCCGCCATCGAAGGGAACAGGGCCGCCGTAGAGCGGCATCGGTCCGCCGCCGTCTTGCGCGAGTCCGCTGTCCGTCGGCTGCGCGTCGCTGCCGACGCCCGAGTCCGTCGGGCTGGTGCTCGCCGCGCAGCCCGAGAGGGCGAGCGTGGTCGCGAAGACGAACATCGCGTTGCGCCCCATGCGCGAGCTCGCCGCGGGCACCGCCCTGGCGCGCGCCTCTTCGTTGACCGTCGCGCCGCAGAAGGGACACGCGCTCTCGCTCGCGCGCACGTGTCGCCCGCAGCCGCCGCAAGGAACCAGTGAATTCGCCATCGTCTACGCTCTCTTCAGGAAGGTGTGTACAGATTCGAAGTTGATGATGTGTGAGCTATTCCAGCGCCGCGGGCCGCTCTCTGCGCTGCGATCACTCGTCGCGCGGCGGCAGGCCGTACGGAGGCGCGATCCCGTACGCGGCGACCGAGACGTCCGGGGTGCTCTGCGCGTCCTGCGGGCCCTGCGCGTCGTTGCCGACCCCGCTGTCGGCGGGGCTGGTGCTGGCGCCGCACGCGGTCAGCGCGAGCGACGCGCTGATGGCGCCGAACGCGGCGATCGCGGCGCGGCTGAGGCGCTTGTTGGTCGTGGGGTACACGAACGCGCTGAATCCCTCGGGCAGCGCTTGCGCGCAAAACGGGCAGCTCGCGTCCGTCGTCTTTACGTGCCGCTCGCACGCAGGGCACGGCCTCATCGTGGGTACCATCGGTCTCTGCTCCTGTACTGCTCTACGTCACTGGCTCAGTTGCTCGCGAGCAACGCTCAGTCCTTCGAGATCCAGCCCTCGCCGGTGCGGACGACTTCCTTCGCCCGCTCGAGCTCGTCGGCGGGCCAATCCTCGAGGACGATCTCGAACTTGCCGAAGTCGAAGGGCGTTCCGGGCGCGGGCTGTGTGCGCACGATCCGCTCGCGCTTTCCTTCGCGGAGCAGCTCGAGCGCGCGGTGGTGGCAAAAGGGGTTGTTGCCCGGTTTTCCGAACAGCACGTGCGTCGTCCACGAGCAGCCCGCGCGGCACGTGTCGTTGTAGTAGCAGTCGCGGCAGTAGCCCGAGAGGTCGTCGACCGTGCGATCGCGCGTGTAGCGAAGGGGCGTCGCTTTCTCCCACACGTCCTTGAGCGTGTTCTCTCGGATGTTTCCGCCAGCCCAATCGCTGGTGGGAAGCGAGGGGCATCCCTTGATGGTCCCGTCTGCTTCGATGCCGAGCGTCGAGCGCCCTGCGCCGCACGAGGCCATGTGCCCTCTCGGGAGCGTCCCGCGCAGCACGCTCTCGTACGGCCCGAAGTACCCGATGTTGTTGCCCGGCCACATCCGAATGTTGCGCGGCTTCGCCTTCGCTTGAATGCGCGCGAGCATCGGCATCACTTCGAGCATCTGCCAGGGCTCGATGAGCAGGTCGGGCTCGTCCGCCGCGCGCCCCATCGCGACCGTGAGCTGGACCTGCCACGAGTGGATTCCCTTGTCCGCCAGGACGTCGAACGTCGCTTCGATCTCTTTCAGCGCAGGGCGCGAGATCTGCGTGTTGGCGCTGTAGGGAATCTTCGCGGCCTTCAAGTTGTCGAACGCCTGCATCGCCGCGGCCCACGACCCTTTGACCCCGCGCAGCTGGTCGTGGATCGAAGCGAGCCCGTCGACCGACACGCTCGCGCCCTGGATCCCTGCTTCTTTCGCCGCCAACGCTCGCTCGAGCGTCAGCCCTCGGCCGCCCGTCGTCGTCGAGCAGATCATCTTGTGAGAACGGATTCTGCGGATGATGTCCGTCCAGTCCTCGCGCAGGTACGCCTCGCCGCCGATCAGCGTGACCTCCTTCACGCCGAGCGCGGCCATCTGGTCCACCATGTCCAGGCACTCGGCGGTGGTGAGCTCGTCGGGGCGCTCTTTTCCTGCGCGAGAGCCGCAGTGACGACAGGCGAGGTCACACGCGAGCGTGATCTCCCAGACCGCGTAGATGGGCCGCCAGTACTGGTCGATCGGGCGCGACTCGTCTGCCAACGGAAGGTTCTTCCGCGCAGGTGGAGCCTTCGGCGCGATGGGGAGCGAACGTGGTCGGGGTCCGATGTCGGTCATGGGTTTTGTAGGGCGTCTCCGCCGTGGATTGTGCCACCGTGTGTCGCACAATCGCGAGTCGCCCGATGGTTTCTTCGGAGATTTCCAGCGGGCCAGCGCGACCCACCGTCGGATGTTGCAACCCCGAGACCACCCGTTGCCCCCCCGTTGCGCGTCGCGCTTCAGAACGCGTAGCCGAGCGTGACGACGCCGCTCAGCGCGCCGAGTCCGAACAAGAATCGGAAGCTCAGGTCCCACTGGCTTCGCGCGCCCAACAAGAATCCCGTTTCGATCGCGAGACCCACGGCGTACGTGAATTGTCCGGGTGGCGCGGGCCCTCCGCCCGGCGGCGCGGCCGCCGGAAACACGAACCCGAGCCGCCCCATGATCCCGAGGCCCGCGTACCAGATCGATCGATTCGAGATCGGCCTCACGCGAAAGGTCCCATCGACGCCGAGGCTCGGACCCAATCGGTGCGGAGAGTAAATGCCCTGCTGCTGCTGACCCATCGCGTTCATGAACGAGTACTGGGTGCTCGAAAACGGATCCCAGTTGAGCGCGAGGTCGGCGCGGCCCTGGATCTCGAAGCGGTTCTGAAAGAACCCGACGCGAACCCCGACGCCGACCACCGGGAGCATCGTCGGCGTTCCGAGCCCGAGTCCTGCGATGAGCACGAAGCGCGCACCCGACTGCTCGTTGAGGTCCGCGGGCGCGCCAGGGGTCGAAGGCCCCATCGGGCCCACGACTTGCGGGTCTTGCGCGAGCGTCACGGTCTCGCTCGTGAGCTGCCCCGTCGCGATGTTCACCGTGCGCGTCTGCGTCACGTAGCCGGGCGCTCGCACCTCGATCGGCAGCGCGCCGACAGGAACGCGCAGCGGCGCCGCGATCGGCAGCGTCCCCTCGCGCACCGCCGCCACCCAGAGCTCTGCGCCCGGGACGTTGGTGCGCACCTCGAGCCTGCCGAGGTGCGAGTCGATCACCGACAGCGCAGAGCGCAGCGGGCCCTGATTGCGCGAGATCCACGGGTCCGTCGCGCTCGCGAGCGCCTCGCGAAGGTGACGCTCGGCGGCGACCCACCGATTCAACGCCTGCTCTGCGAGCGCGATCTGCGCGAGCGCCCTCGGGCTCGGCGTCATCGCGTGCGCCCGCTCGAAGAGCGCGAGCGCCTCGGCGTCTCGTTGCTGTGTTCGAAGCGCGACGCCCTGCGCGATGAGCGCGTCTGCATCGGCAGGCGCGACGGGCGAGGGCGCGGTGCTCGTCGCAACAGGCGTGGCTGGCTGCGTGGGTCCTGTTTGCGCCCCGGCCTCCGCGACGACGAGCAACGCAGAGAACCCCAACAACAGTCCGAAACGACGCATCGAGCGCGGATCCTAACTCAGCTGATCGCCGTGAAATCAAGCGAATCGGGAGAATGTGTCAGCCGTCACCGCGCGCCATGGACCCGCGGTCCTGCGTCGTCGCACACTCTCTGATCACGCCGATGATCGAAGCCATCCATCCGCTGCCTGTTCCCACCAACGAACCGATCCGCTCGTATGCGCCCCACACGCCCGAGCGAGCAGAGCTCGAGCGCGCGCACGACCGCCTCGCGGGCGAGAGCATCGAGCTCCCTCTCGTGATCGACGGAGCGCGCACGCACACGACCGCGTCGATCGAGGTGCGCTCTCCGCACATGCACAAGCGGGTGCTCGCTCGCGCGCACAGCGCTGGATCCGAGGATATCTCCAGGGCGATCGACGCTGCGAAGCGCGCGCACGGCCCCTGGTCGCGCACGCCGTGGCAGGCGAGGGCGGCGGTGTTTCTTCGCGCGGCCGAGCTGCTCGCGACCAGGCACAGAGCCACGATCAACGCGGCGACCATGCTCGGTCAAAGCAAGACCGCGCACCAGGCAGAGATCGACGCGGCCTGCGAGCTCATCGATTTTCTGCGCTTCAACGCGCACTACGCGACGAAGCTCTACACCGAGCAGCCGCTCTCTCCCGCGGGCCAGTGGAACCTCCTCGATCACAGGCCGCTCGAGGGCTTCGTCTTCGCGATTACGCCGTTCAACTTCACGGCCATCGCGGGCAACCTGCCCTCGGCCCCCGCGCTCATGGGCAACACCGTGCTCTGGAAGCCCGCGGAGACCCAGGCTTTCTCCGCGCATTTCTTGATGGAGCTCTTTCTCGAAGCGGGCCTCCCGCCCGGCGTGATCAACCTCGTGTACGGCGACGGCGCGGCGATCGGCGCGCAAGCGCTCGCGCACCCGGACCTCGCCGGCGTTCACTTCACCGGGAGCACCGCGGTGTTCAACCGCATCTGGTCCACGGTGGGCGCGAACATCGATCGCTACCGAACCTACCCTAGGATTGTCGGCGAGACGGGCGGCAAGGACTTCATCCTCGCGCACCCCAGCGCTGACCTCGACGCGCTCGCGGTCGCGATCGTCCGCGGCGCGTTCGAGTTTCAGGGGCAGAAGTGCTCGGCTGCTTCGCGCGTGTACGTTCCCAAGTCGCTGTGGCCGAAGCTCCGCGAGCGGGTGAGCGCGATGATCCGCGAGATCACCGTCGGCGACGTGCGGGACTTCTCGAACTTCATGGGCGCGGTGATCGACGCCCGCGCGTTCGCCAAGCACAAGAGCTACATCGACTACGCCAAGAGCTACTCGGGCGAGTACTCGCTCGTGGCCGGAGGCACCGTCGACGACTCGAGCGGCTACTTCGTCTCGCCCACGCTCTTCGAGACCACCAATCCCACGGGACGGCTGATGTCCGAAGAGATCTTCGGCCCGATCGCGACGCTCTTCGCCTACGACGACGCCGCGCCCGGCGCGTGGGAAGACGCGCTCGCGCTCGTCGATTCGACCTCTCCGTACGCGCTCACGGGGGCTGTCTTCGCCAACGATCGTCGCGCGATCGAGCAGGCGTCGAGCGCGCTTCGCTTCGCAGCGGGCAACTTTTATATCAACGACAAGCCCACGGGCGCCGTCGTGGGCCAGCAGCCCTTCGGCGGCTCGCGCGGCTCGGGGACCAACGACAAGGCCGGAAGCGGCTTGAACCTCTTGCGCTGGGTCTCTCCGCGGGCGATCAAAGAGAACCTCGCGCCGCCGACGGGAGATTTTCGCTACCCGTTCATGGCGCCACCCCGAAGCTGAACCGCCACTCACTGTGAACAACAACCGTCCCGCGAGACCTCCAGCCAGGCCCAACCCTGCGGGCCCCGCGCGCTTCGACCGCGTGAAGAAGCCACCCCTCCGCGTGCAGACCACCACGCTCTGGGAGTATCCGTCGCAGCACTACGGCGAAGGGATGCAAGGCGATCAACGGTACGTCGGCGCCACGCCCTCGTACGTGATCTGGAACTTGATCCAGCGCTACACCCGCCCCGGCGATCTCGTCGTCGATCCCTTCTGCGGCTCGGGCACGACGCTCGACGTCGCCAAGGACACCGCTCGACGCGGGCGCGGCTTCGACCTCGCGCCGTTTCGCGCGGACATCGAGCGGGCCGACGCGCGAAAGCTCCCCGTCGACTCGAGCAGCGCGCAGCTCGTCTTTCTCGACCCGCCGTACGGCGATCACATCGACTACTCCGACGACCCGCGCTGCATCGGTAAACTCTCGGCCTACGACCCCGCGTACTTTCGCGAGATGGACAAGGCCCTGCGCGAGTGCGCGCGTGTCCTCGCGCCCGGCGGACACCTGGGGCTCTACGTCTGCGACTACTACGAGAAGAAGAAGGGCTTCGCGCCGGTGGGCTTCGGGCTCTTCTCTTCGCTCGCGAGCTACCTCGAGATCGTCGACGTGGTCTCGGTCGTCCGTCACAACAAGTCCCTCGAGAAGGGCAATTTTCACAAGGCCGCCGAGGAGCAGAACTTCTTTCTCCGCGGGTTCAACTACCTGTTCATCGGACGAAAGGTCACGAGGTAGCCGCCCGGTGGACGCCTCGCTGTTTCTGCTCATCAACGGCCTTCGTCCGAGCAGGCTCGACGGCCTGATGGGGTTTCTGTCCAAGCACGGCGTGTGGTGGCCGCCCCTCTTGTGGCTCGGGATGCTGCTCTGGAAGCGCCGCGCCGCGGCCCCTGTCCTGCGCGACGGGATGCTCGCCTGGTTTCTCTCGCTCATGGTCGCCGAGGAGTGGATCAAGGGCATCGTCAAGCGCGCGCGACCTCCGCACAACCCACAAATTCAACGGATGGTTCACGTGCTCGGCGACGTCCCTCGCCGCGCGAGCTACTCGTTTCCGTCGGGCACGAGCGCGGTCGTGTTCGCCGGGGCCACGATCGTGTGGCTCGCGTGGGGAAGACGCGCGGGCATCGCGGCGATGATCGCGGCGGTCATCGTCTCGTTCTCTCGCGTGTACGTCGGCGTGCACTACCCGGGCGACATGTTGGGCGGCGCGCTCGTCGGCGTCGGCGTGGCCGTGTTCGTGTGGCGCTTCTCGCGATGGGCGGGGCTCGCCAAGGGTCACGCCGAGCGCTGAGCGCGACTGATGCCAGACGCCCCGCTCAAAGCGCCAGCGCCCACAGGTCCGTGAAGGGCTGCGGTCCGTTGCCGAAGCCCATGACGAAGCGCTTTCTCGCCGCGTCGTAGACGACCATCGAAGAGCTGCGAATGCGCGGTCCGTTCGGCACATCCACGCGGTCCCATCGCTCGTGCCCGCGATCCAGCGACAGAAACCACAGCCCAGCAACAGACGTCCTGCCGTCGTTGGTTCCGCCCCACACGATCATGCGTCGCGCGTCGGGATCGAGCGCGAACCCGCTGTTTCGTCGGGGCGGACACGCCACGCCGCTCGTCGGCACCGCGGACCAGCGCGGAGGCGTCTGCGTGAGATCCAGCTGCCACACCCCCTCGGCGAAGCCTCCGCCTGTGTCGCCCGAGAAGATCACCGCTCGTTGTTCGACTGCGTCGTGCACGAAAGACATCCCCGCCCGCCCCTCGGGAACGCTCTCGCTCACCGAGTCATCGCTCGCGGTCCACCGTCCCGTGCTCGGGTCGAAGAGCCACACGTTGCAGTGATTTCCCGTCGCCGTGTTGGTGCCGCAGAAGCTCACGTAGCGATTGCGTGGCGCGTCGAAGACGAGGCCGGGCTGATAGTCCCCGGTCCTGCGCGAGTTCATCACGTCGATGGTCTCGAAGCGCGGGGCGGCTCCAGCGGCATAGTGCACGCGATACGTCCCTTGCGGCGTCGCGCGCATGCCCATCAGTCCGCCGAAGTACAAGCCTTGCCCGGCGTCCGGTCCGAGCGCGAGCCGTCCCCCTGGAAGCCCGGGCGGCGTGTCCATCGGAGTCAGCGGCGTCCATCGGTTGTTCGTTAGCGAAAACTCCCACCAATCGAAGCTGGGCGTAAACTGCTGCGGTACATAGACGAACCCGCCGTACACGAGCATGCGGTCGGGCTCGCTCGGGTCGATCCACTGCGATCCGTACTCGCGACCAGGCGGCCCATCCATGAGCCCCGTCCACGTCGCGAGCGAGCGCCACTGCAACGGGCGAACGTCGAGCGTCGCTGTGCGTTCTGCCCTTCCTCCGTTGGCGCACGTCACGTCGATGGTCACTTCGACGCGACCGCTCGCTGTGTACGGCGCGCGGACGAGCACCGACTCGAACGGCGCGTCGCTCGATCCCCACGCGCCCTCGGGCGCAGAGCGCACTCTGACCGCGCTGCGCGCTGTTGCTCCCGAGAGACCGAAGCGAAGCGGCGCGCCCTGTCCGACCGTCAGCGAAGCGGGCGCAGTGAGCTCGACGGAGCACTGCGCTGCGTCCGCGCCCGCGTCGGTCGCACTCGAATTCATGGGTCCGCACGCGGCTGCGCCGAGCGCTGCGATGAGTCCCAGAGACGCAGGTGATCGCGGCTCGCGTCGTGTCGTCGACTCCATGGACGCGCGGAGGCAGCAACGAGCATGCCGCCTGGTTGTCCCTGTTTTTCCGCGAATACCGCGGGATCCGAGGGCGGCCGTTACGGCGTTGACGGCGCGGCGCGCTCGTTGGAGCGCTTCGTCGCGCTCGCCAAGGGGCACGCCGAGCGCTGAGCGCGACGCGACGCTGCGATTACGCTCTGGCGGGGATCACGCCTTCGGCGCGGAGCTGCTCGGTGCGCACCGGTTCGTACACAGGCGGATCGCCGACCCCGAGCCGCGCGCGCACCTCGCCGACGGGAAGGGCGAGCATCTCTTCCCAGCGTTGCGCCGGGAGGTACGAAGCCTTCAGCCCGCGCAGAAAGCCCTCGAGGACGAGCTTGCCGTGGCTTCGCGCGAGACCCTTGCTGATGGCCGCTGCGATGATGAGCGCGACGCCCGGGTTGCTCACCTGCGCAAACGAGAACGCCAATAGCGCGATCTCTCCCGCGACGTCTCCCTTGTAGCCCGTCACCGCGTGCCACAAGTCGTGCGTGTCTCGCATCCGATCGCCGACCCACAAGTGCTCGGGCGGCGCTTGCTCGAGGCCTTCGCGGAGCTGCCCTTTGTCCGAAGCGTCGACGATCCCTTCGGCGGTGATGCCTTCGCTCTCGAGAAAGCGCAGGTACTCCCGCCCCAGAGAGCCTTCGGGCATCGCGCGAAGCGCCGCGCGATCTCGCAGGATCGGCAGGATGTTCGGCGCGTCGGCGATGAGCTTCGCCCCGTCGGCCGACTTCGCGACGCGCTTGTAGATGCGCTCGGTCGTCTTGCCCGAGAGCGCCTCGATCACCGTGAACACCTTCGGAAGATCATCAGGGTCGTCGAGCAACGCGAGGATCGCGGTGCGGGCTCGTGGGATGTCGTAGCCGTGCTTCTTCAGGGTCGAGTCGATACTCATGGCGCTGGCGCCTCCGATCCGGTGCTCTTGCAACCGACAGCGTTGTTGATAGAGGCTATCGACATCTTTGTCAATACCGTGGGAGCGGGACGATCTCCCTGTTGTTTCTCTGCGGCTCGCGGCCGGGGTACATGTCTTCGGGATGACCGCCACGAGCCGCGGAAGGACCGCCGAGGACGCGCGCAACGCGATCCTCGACGCGGCCGAGCAGCGGTTGATCGACTCGGGGCCCGCGAGCATACGCCTGCAAGAGGTCGCTGCGGACGTGGGCGTCGGGCACCCGACGGTGCTTCATCACTTCGGCAGTCGCGAGGCGCTCGTCGACGCGGTGGTTCAGCGCGCGCTCGACAGCGTTCATGGGCAGGTGCTGTCGGCGATCGCCGAGAGCTCGACGGACGACGGTGGGTTCGCGACGCTCTTCGACAAGGTTGCCTCGTGGCTGAGCGACTCGGGGCGAGGAAGGCTCTTCTATTGGCTCGCGCTCGAGGGGATCGCGGTGCCCGATGACAGCATTCCCCTGCAGCAGATCGTGGCGGCCGCGCACGACCAGCGGCTGCAGCGCGCGCGCGAGCGCGGCTGCGAAGGGGCCCATCCGCTCCTCGAAGACACGCGCTTCACCGTGGTGCTCACGGTCCTCGCGATCACCGCGCAGGGGATCCTCGGGCCGAGGCTGCTCGAGCGCGTCGGCGTCGGCGCGGACGAGCGCGCGCAGAAGCGCTTTCGCGCGTGGCTCGGCGAGATGATCCTGCGGCACCTCGATCGCTGAGCGCGCGGCGATCGAAGCAGCCCGAGCACCGCTGCGCTACAGGGCCGCGCCGATGCGCAGGCCGAGGTTCGCGACAGGAAAGGGCGCGACCCTGCCGGACTGGTCGCCTCCGATCAGCACTCCGCCAGCGAGGAAGGGCTCGATGATCGCTCCACGTCGAGTGACGATCGTGGTGTGCAGGTCGCCGTCGACCTGATGAAGAAACCCCGCGCCGCGATCAGACGCCACGAACGCCGGCGAGTAGCCCCCCCTCACGCCGAGCGCGACGGTCGAAGAGACCGAGCCGCTGTAGCCTGCGCGGACCGAGGGCTGCACCTGGATCTCCAGGCAACTCCAGCGGGGGCAAGGCGTGTTCATGATCAGATCCAGGCTCGTGTCGAGCACGAACCCGCCCCACACGTTGCGCACCGTGAACGACAGATTGATTCCGGGGTTGAAGTACGGATTGATCCCCGGCGTCACGCCGTAGCCGAGCGCCGCGGTCGCGAACAAGACGATGGCGCGCTCGTGGTAGGTCCGCGCGTCGAGCGGCGGCAGCGCTGCGGGGGCGCTCGGCGCGGCGTTGGAGGCAGGGCCAGGCGCGGGCGAATCCACGGCGGCATTCGCCCGAGGCACCTCGCTGTCGAGCGACTGTGCAATGGCGCTTTGCGCGCAAAGCGTAAGGGCGAACGCGGCGAGGGTCGCGAGCGAATTCGAGGTCATCTCTTTGGGTCCCTTGGTCTCGAGCCGTAGTGAACCGCGACGCGCGGCGCTGCGCGATCAGCCTACACGCGGATCGACGACGTGACCGATGAACAGCGGCGCGCCCGTGGGCACGTCGCGGATCACGAACACGAACGGACGATCGACGTCGAACTGGCGAAGCGGCGCGATCGAGGTCGGGCCGAAGGTGATGCCGGTGGCGGCTGCGGCCTCTGTTCCCTTCTCGTCGACGGCGACGAACGTGCTGTGCACGACGCGCTCGATGCGCATCGGCGAGCTCGTCGAGATGCCCGAGAAGTCTGCGTCGCTCGAGAACGCCGCGCCCGCGCCCATCTCCGCGAGGCGCGAGGCCAGCTGCGCCTGATGCGTGAAGCGAAACTTCGGAAGCGACAGCTGCAGCTGCGAGGGCGAGAGCCCCTCGAGCCCACGCGTCACGTCGGTCCATCGCCCCTCTTCGAGCGCTCGTTCGAAGCTCGCCACGTCACCGCTCGACGGGACGATCACCACCATCGAGAGCGACTCGTTGGCGTACGGGATCTCGATCGCTCGCCATCCGTCAGCCATCGCCGCGCGGGCGCTGAGCACGCGGTTCATCTTGGGCAGCTGCACCGTGGTGCCGTCGCGCAGCACAAAGGAGCTGGGCCGCGTGTTCGCGGCCTCGAACGCGTTCTTCCACGGGCCGTAGAAGTACGTCGCGTTGACGAGTACGAGCCTCGTGTCGCGGTGGATGACTCCAGCCCCGAAGAGCTCTGGGATCTTCTCTTCTGTGACCGCCGAGACCCATGCGTTGATCGCGAGCCGCGACTCCTCTGGGCGCGCCGCGAAGTCGAGCACGCTCAACCCCACGGGAAAGTGCGCCGCCAGCCCATCGACGAACGGCTGCTCGAACGTCAGTCCTCGCGGCGCGAACACCGCGTTGGCGCTGCGCAAGATCACGCCGTGGGTCCTGCGCGCCCTCAGCGCCTGATCCACGGCGTTGTACGCGTCGAGCGCTCGCTCGCCCATCGCCGTCGTTCGAAGCACCGAGCCCAGGCCCTCCGCGGTCGCGCCCCGCGCTCCGAGGTGCGCCATCGTCAGCGCTGTGTGAATGCTCCAGGGCGAGATCATCGCGTTTCGCTCGGCCGGCAAAGCCGCGGCCCCCAGCGAAAACCCCAGCGAGAGCTGCGCGCGCGTGAGCTCGCGCTGATCCGCCACGGGAACGTTCGCCGCCGACTCCCGGCTCACCGCGGTCGCGATGCGCTCGCCGGGCGCGACGGGATCCGGCTCGGGCGCGCACGCCGAGAGTGCGATCACTGTCAAAAGGGTCGTGAGCGCGCGCGTCGATCGACTGTGGTTCTTCATGGCAGGTCCTCCGTAAGGCTCGATGAGCGCTCTTCACGCGGAGTGCCATCGCGCTGATAAGCGACGAAAGTCCTGCAAATCAACGGGCCGATCTCGCTGACGTCAGCGCCTCGAACCGTGTGCCACTCGCTGGCACAACGCCTCGTACCCCGACGAACGCGCCATCGATGACAGCGATGTCAGCGATGGCAGCGGTGTCAGGGCGCGGTCTTCGCTCGGTCTTCGCGCTGCGAGAGCGTTCTGCGCTGCGCTCGGCGAAGAGTCGCGCGCTTCGCTGTCAGGTGCTCTCGCCGTCGCGCGCGCGCAGGATCGTCCGCACCGCCTCGTCGAGCGAAAACGGCTTGCGAAGCAGGCATCGAACGACGCGCGGCGGCAGGTGCTCGACCGTGGGCGCGCCGGTCATGAGCAGCACCGTCGTCGAGGGATACCGGTCGAGCAGTTCTTCGACGAGCGGAGCGCCGCGGTCCGTCGCGCCAAGGGTCTCGTCGACCAGCGCGACGTCGAACGGTTCGCGCGCGAGGATCAGTCGCGCGGCGTCGGAGCTGGCCGCGGCGCTCACCGACGCTCCTCGCAGCGAGAGCGCGGTCACGAGCAGCTCGCGGATCGACGGCTCGTCGTCGACCACGAGCACGCGCAGCCCCGCGGGGAGATCATCCGTTCGGCTGCGACTCGGCGCCGGGGCGCTCACCACCTCGCCGCGGGGCAAGACGAGCGAGATCTCCGATCCTCGGCCCTCTGTCGAGCGGACCCGAAGGTCGCCGCTCATCGCGTGCGCGAGCGTGCGCGAGACGCTCATGCCGAAGCCGCTGCCCGCCTTGCGCGCACCCTCGGCGCGCGGGTGGGTCGTGAAGCCTGTCTCCCAGAGGCGCGCCAACGTCGCGTCGCTCATCCCGACGCCGTCGTCGCTGACAACGAACTCGCTCGCGTCGTCGGTGGCCCTCGCGACGAGCGTGATCACTCCGCGGTCCGGCGTTCGTCGCGGCAACGCCTGAATGGCGTCGAGCGCGTTGAGCACGAGGTTGGTGAGCACCTGCACCACCCGGTCGGCGTCGCCGAAGGCCTTGGGATCTCCGCTGGACTGCACGATGAGCTTCACGCCGCTCGACTCGCAGCGCGGCCGCAGCAGCGCCGCGAGCTCTTCGACGATGGCGCTCATGCGCAACGTGGAGCACTGCACCGAGAACCGCAGCGCGGGATCCGCGAGCGCGGTCATCATCGAACGAGCGCGCTCGATCGTGCGCTCGATCGTCGCGAGGGCCCGTGTCCGCTCGGCGATATCCGTCGTTCGCCGCGCCACGTCGACCGAGAACAGCGCGCTCGACAGCGCGTTTTGCACCTCGTGCACGACGATCGCGACCTCGTCTCCGCTGCTGATGGCCCGCTGCTGATGAGATGACACGGACGTGTGATCCTCGGGCGGAGGGCCGTTTTCGCCGTGCGTGTCGAGCGCTCGACGCATCTTGTCGTAAGTGTCGTCGATCCGGTGGCACTCGGTCAATGCAGGCGTCGCGAAACAACGGACGCAACCCTCCGCGTGGTATGGTCGCCGACGATGAGCCGCGACGATCTGCGCGGGATCGATGCCGCGAAAGCTCAGCGAATCGCCGCGCTCGCGGCGATCGAGTTGCTCCCCGACGAGGCGGCAGCGCTCGATTTGCAGATCGATCGAGTGCTGGCTTGCATCGCCACCCTCGCTGAACTCGACCTCTCGGGCGCGGCTCCGACGACCCACGGGAGTGTCGCACACCTTCGTCTCGAGGACGACATCGCCGCTGATTCGCTGGCGAAGCGAGAGGTGCTCGCAGCATCGCCCGAACGGTTCGGTGATTTCGTCGCCGTCGCTGCCTTCGGAGCAGGACGCTGATCGATCGCGCGCGAGCACGGGACGTCGCGCGCCTCGTGCGGCGCGGTGAAACGACGGCGGTCGCCGTCGCTCGGGCGGCGCTCGCGCGCATCGAAGCGCTCGATCACGCGCCAAATGCCCGTGAATCAGGGCTCGGGGCGTTCGTCACCGTCGACGCCGAAGGGGCCCTTGCGGCGGCGAGCACCGTCGATCGCGCGCTCGCTCGAGCTCGGGGCGACAGAATGTCCGAGCGAGAGATCGAAGAGTTCTTTCCGCTCGCGGGCGTCGTGGTGGGCGTCAAGGACGCCTTCTGTACGCGGGGGCTTCGTACGACGTGCGGCTCGAGGATGCTCGAGCGCTACGTGCCTCCCTACGACGCGCGCGCGGTCACGCTCCTGCGCGCCGCCGGGGCCACCATCGTCGGAAAGTGCAACATGGACGAGTTCGCGATGGGCTCGTCCACGGAGAACAGCGCGTTCTTCGCCGCGAGAAATCCATGGGATCCGACGCGCGTGCCCGGCGGCTCCTCGGGAGGCAGCGCTGTTGCCGTCGCCGCGGCGATGACCCACGTCGCGATCGGCTCGGACACTGGCGGATCCGTTCGGCAACCCGCAGCGCTCACGGGCGTCGTCGGGCTCAAGCCGACGTACGGAAGGATCTCTCGCTACGGACTGGTCGCCTTCGCCAGCTCGCTGGACGTCGTCGGCCCCATCGCTCGAGACGTGCGCGACGTCGAGCTCGTGTATGCGTCGCTCGCCGGGCGCGACGCGCGGGACGCCACGAGCCTCGATCGCCCGGTCGATCGGGCGGACTTCACCGCGCCCGAGCGCGCGCTCAGCCAAACGCGCGTCGGCGTCGCGCGCGAGTATCTCGACGCCGCGAGCCCTTCGGTGAGAGCCGCGATGCTCGCGGCCCTCGCGCGCTGCGAGCGCGCCGGCGCGACGCTCGTCGAGGTCTCGATGCCCCACACGCGCTTCGCGCTCCCTGCGTACTGCGTGATCGCCGCCGCAGAGTGCAGCGCGAACCTCGCTCGCTTCGACGGCGTTCGCTACGCCAGGCCCAGCACCGACGCGCTCGACGAAGATGCTCCGCTCGACGAGCGCGTGCGACGTTGGCGGGCCGCTGGCTTCGGCCCCGAAGTGAAGCGCCGCATCCTCCTGGGGACGTTCGTGCTGTCCGCAGGGCAGCGAGAGGCGCACTACGAGCGGGCGCAGCGCGCTCGGACGCTCGTCGCGAGAGACTTTGCTGCAGCGTTCGAGGTGGTCGATGTGCTCGCGACCCCGACGACTCCCACCGTCGCCTGGTCGCTCGGCGCGCGTGTCGATGACCCCCTCGCGATGTACGAGTCGGATCTGTTCACCCTGCCAGCGTCGCTCGCCGCGCTGCCTGCGCTGAGCCTTCCGTGCGGAGTCGTGCAGGAGAACGGCGTGGCGCTCCCCGTGGGATTGCAGCTCGTCGGCTCGACGCTCGGCGAAAAAACGTTGCTCGAGCGGGCCTTTGCGATCGAGCAGGTCCTTGTCGGTCCACCATCCGGGCGATGATTTTTCGTCTTTCTTCAGCAGTTCCTTGCGAGCAGGGGTTTCACTGCGAGACAACTGCGGAGTAATGACAGCCGCACATTCCGGACGCGCGATCGTGCGCGCAAGCCTCTTGGCCGCTGCTGTGGCCGCGGTCGCAACCACCACAACGACCGACGCGTCTGCGCAGGTCCGCTTCGGAGTGCGCGCCGAGGGGGGCGCGGGAGCGATGTTGTCCGACTGGCAGCGAACCACGCTGCGAATGGACTCCGTGGGTTTTCAAGGGACAGGCCGGCTGTTCATCGCTCCGATCGACCTGTTGTCGATCCAGGTGTCCGTCTCCAACTGGCTGTTTCTCAACGGCGCGCAAGATCGCCCGATGGGACACGTGCTCGGGGTCACCGGCGGACTTCGCTTCGAGCCGATGCTCGGGCGCGTCGGGCGACTCTTCGTCGACGCCAACGCGGGCGTGGGCTTCACCGGCCCCGCGCCGTTGACGCGCTTCAACCTCGACGCGGGCCTCGGCTTCGAGTTTCAGGTGCACCGCCTGTTCGCGATCGGACCTTCTGCGCGCTTCGGCTACCTCATGCAGCCCGACGAGGATCCCGCGCCCGCGGACGCGATGTGGGTCATGGGCGGCATCTCGATGACCCTCGCAACGCCGCGCGCAGCGGCAGAAGCAGCCCCCGCCGACACCGACCGCGACGGCGTGCTCGACCGCGACGATCAGTGCGTCAACGAGCCGCAAGGCGACACGCCGGACCCCGCCCGCCCAGGTTGCCCCGACGGCGATCAGGACAGCGACGGCGTGCGCAACTCTGTCGATCAGTGCAGGGACGTCGCCGCAGGAGCGCATCCCGATCCGAGCCGCGCGGGCTGCCCCATCGCGGACACCGATCGCGACGGCGTCTTCGACAACGAAGATCAGTGCGTCAACGAGCCGCAAGGCGACACGCCAGACCCCGCCCGCCGCGGCTGCCCCGACGGCGATCGAGACAGCGACGGCGTGCGCAACTCTGCCGATCAGTGCAGGGACGTTCCCGCGGGACGACACCCGGACCCGAGCCGCCCTGGTTGCCCGACGTCCGATCGCGACAACGACACCGTCCCCGACGCTGTCGATCATTGTCCTGATCAAGCTGGAGCACCGAGCACCGACCCCAACCGCAACGGCTGCCCCGGCCAGGTGCGCGTGACAGGGACGACCATCGAGATCAACACGCCAGTGTATTTCGCGCACAATCGCGACACGATCTTGCCGCGGTCGTTTCCGATCTTGCAGGCGGTCGGCGACGCGCTCCGCGCGAGTCCCGACATTCGCCGCGTGTCGATCGAAGGCCACACCGACGACGTCGGCGGTGACCAGGAGAATATGGATCTCTCCAATCGCCGCGCGCAGAGCGTGCTGCGCTGGCTCTCGGAGCACGGCCTCGAAGCGAGTCGCCTCGAGGCGCACGGCTTCGGCGAGTCGCGTCCGCTCGACCCCGTGACCTCGTCGATGCCCCGCCGCGCGCGCCGCGCTGCACAGGCCCGCAATCGCCGCGTCGAGTTCAGGATCGTCGACCCCGCGCCCGCCGCGCAACCGACGAGCAGCGGAGCCGCCACTCCTGCTACCGTGCCGCCCACCTGAATGAACGAGCGCGCGCAACGAGAAGACCTGCTCGACGCTGGCTCGCGCCTCCTCGGACTCGCGCTCGAAGACGCCGCCGGCCCCGCGCTCGTCCTCGACGCCGAGCTGCGCATCGTCCACAAGACTCCCGCTGTCGAGCGGCTGCTCGGGGCGACCGTCGCGATCGGCCAGATCGCGCCTCGCGTGCTGTGCGGCGCGGCCGTCGATCGCCCGATCGCCGAGGCGCTCGCTGCGGGCCGAGCGGTCACTGGGCTCGTCCATCGCCCCGCGCCCGGCGGCGGTGAGCGCGTCCTTCGCGTGCGAGCCAACCCGCTGCTCGAGGGCGAAGGGTTCGGCGCCCGTCGAGTCGGCTGGATCCTGCTGATCGACGAAGAGCGCTCGGACCCGAGCGAGGCCAGCGCTCCCGTGTTGTTTCACGGGATGTGGACGATGGACCCCGCGATGAAACGCATGTTTCACGTGATCGAGCGCGCGGCCCGAAGGGACGCCAGCGTCCTCGTGCGCGGCGAGACCGGCGCAGGAAAAGAGCTCGTCGCGCGGGCCATTCACACGCTCTCGCCCCGCGCCAAGGGCCCCTTCGTGGCCATCAACTGCAGCGCGTTGCCGGCGTCCTTGCTCGAGAGCGAGCTCTTCGGGCACAGCAAGGGAGCGTTCACCGGCGCGGTCCGCGACCACGTCGGCTTCTTTCGCGCTGCCCACCATGGGACGATCTTCCTCGACGAGATCGCGGAGATCCCCGTCGAGCTGCAGGCCAAGCTGCTTCGCGTGCTCGAGACGCGCACGGTGTTGCCGGTGGGCGGTCGCGAGGCGATCGCCGTGGACGTGCGCGTGGTCGCCGCGACGCACCAGTCGCTGCGCGCCGCGGTCGAGCGAAACACGTTTCGCGCGGATTTGATGTATCGGCTCCGCGTCGTTCCGATCTTTTTGCCGCCGCTCAGGCAGCGGATCAACGACATCGGGCTGATCGCCCAGCGGCTCATCGAAGAGCTCAACGAGGCGGGCGACCGACGGGTGGCCCGGATCGCTCCCGGCGCGCTCGCGGTGATGCAGCGGTACCCGTGGCCCGGCAACGTGCGAGAGCTGCGCAACGCGCTCGAGTACGCGTACGTCGTCGGCGACGGGCCTGTGCTCACCGAAGGCGAGCTGCCGTTCGAGCTCACAGACCCCAGCGCATCGGGCGATGCGAGCTCCCCCGTCGTGAGCGCGCCCCCGGCGCCATCGGACCCGACCACGACCGACCCCGAGAAGTCCCACGAGGCCCGGCGCATCGAGCGCGCGCTCGAGCGCGTCGGGGGCAACCGCGAGCGCGCCGCGCAGGTCCTCGGGATCTCGCGGGTCACGCTGTGGCGAAAGATGAAGGCGCTCGGCCTCGAGACGTAACGCGCACTTCGACCGCGATGAAACGATGTTTCAGTGGTGTTTCATTGCCCCGAGCGCACCCCCCAAACCTCTCGCGTCGAACCCGTCGGCGTCGAGGCTGGCTCTGTTTGTGCACTCGAGCTCGCCGTGTTGCCGAGGGTTTCGTCCGTAGCTCACGGCGGCGACCCTCGCGAGCGACCTCGAGATCCCCCATCGTCCCACGCAGGAGTGTTGAACCCATGACGCAATCGCTGTTGTTTCGCCCGCTCTTCGACCCCGAGAGCTCGACGTACACCTACCTCCTCGCCGACCGAGCGAGCGGCGCTGCGGTGCTGATCGACCCCGTGCTCGAGCAGGCTCAGCGAGACATCGGGCTGCTCGAGGACCTCGGTCTGAAGCTCGAATGGGCGCTCGACACGCACGTGCACGCCGATCACGTCACGGCGATGGGCGTCTTGCGCGAGCGCACAGGCTGCAAGACCGCCCTCTCTGAACGGGCAGGAACGGGCTGGCCCGACGTCCTGCTTCGTCACGGCCAGCGCGTCGAGTTCGGCGGGCGCTACCTCGAGGTGCGCGAGACGCCGGGGCACACGAGCGGGTGCATCTCGTTCGTGCTCGACGACCAGAGCAAGGTGTTCACGGGAGACGCGCTCTTGATCCGAGGCTGCGGACGCACCGATTTTCAACAGGGTGACGCCAGTCAGCTCTTTCAGTCGATTCACGAGCAGATCTTCGCGCTGCCCGACGCGTGCGAGGTCTATCCCGGCCACGACTACAAGGGCCGGCTCGTCTCGAGCGTGGGCGAAGAGAAGCGCTTCAACCCCCGACTCGGCGGCGGCAAGACGCAAGAGCAGTTCGTCGAGATCATGAACAACCTCCACCTCGCGCACCCGAAGAAGATCGCCGTCGCTGTTCCCGCGAATTTGTACGGCGGCGCGACGGGCGGACACGCGGATCCCGAGCTGCCTGTGAGCGACCCCTGGGCGCCCATCGAGGTGAGCTTGTCGGGCATCCCCGAGGTCGCGCCCGAGTGGGTGCTCTCGGCGCCCGCCGCGATCCGACTCGTGGACGTGCGTGAACCCAACGAGTTCGACGGTCCGCTCGGACACGTCGCCCGCAGCGAGCTCGTCCCGCTGGCGACCGTCCCCGACGTCGTGCGCGGCTGGGATCGAGACGCTCCCGTCGCGCTCATCTGCCGCTCCGGTGGTCGCTCGGGCAAGGCCGCGATGCAGATGCTCAAGATGGGCTTTCGCCGCGTTGTTTCCATGCGAGGCGGGATGACCCTCGTGCAGGAGCTCGCGTCCAAGCGCGACGCGCAAGCGCGTCCTTCGCTGTAGCCGACGCCGTTGGCGCCGTTGGCACCGTTGGCGCGGCGCTCGCAAGAGAGGGATGTGCTGTGAAGAACATCACTCGATCGACCGCTTCGCTGCTTCTCTCTCTGTCTGTGGGGTGCGGGAGGGACGCTCCCCGAGACGCGACTTCTCCGGCGAACCCCAACGCTGCCGGGTGGAGCGCTTGCGACGGTCGCGCGCCGTCCGTGCACGTTCGCTTCGATCGCGCTCCGAGCGGGGCGCACGAGGTGTCGGTCGCGTGGCTCGCGGCGAACCGCTGCGGAGTTCGCGTCGTCGATGTGCGCGAGATCGACGAGATCGAAGAAGAGCGGGTGCCCGGATCCGAAGCGGTGCCGCTCTTGGATATCTCCGCGATGGCTGAGCGATGGGACCGAGGCGCGCCGATCGTGTTGGTGTGCCGATCGGGGCGACGGTCCGCGCGGGCCGCAGAGCAGCTCGAATCCCTCGGGTTTCGCAACGTCGCGTCGCTCACCGGAGGAATGCTCGCGTGGCGCGCACGCTCGCTGCCCATCGCGCGCGGGCCGCTCGCGGACCTGTCGCGCAGCGGTCGAAACATCGCGTTGCAACACTCGACGTCCGCCGCGATCCACGTTGCATCGGACGTTGCGACGGATGTTGCGACGGCTGTTGCGACGCAGAACGCGCCAGAGGCGTTGGCCGCGAGCGCCCAGCAGCCGGAGTCACGGGCTCCCTTGACTCGAGCAGAGCTCGAAGAGCGCATCGCGCGCCCGGGCGCGGTTCGATGGACGACGGCGGCCTCCGTGCTGAGCGCGGGAACCGAGTCGTGCATCGATGGCCGCGCGTCCGAGCACGTGCTCGGGGCGCCGGGCGGAGACGTCGGCGAGCTCGTCCTCGCGTTGAGCGCGCTCGAGCGAGTCTCTCGCGCGCCCGCGCGGGAAGCGTCGCTCGACGCGATGCTGCTCGAGTACGCGGACTCTTTTGGTCGGCTGTACCTGCACGGCGACGAGCACACGTTTTCGAGAATGGCCCGCTCGATCGCTGCCGATCCCAGGGTTCCGCCCGATCGACGGCCCGCCGACGCGCGCGGCGCGCTCGCGTTCGTGCGCCGCCCGCCGCCCGGACTCGAGGAGGTCGCGCTCGACCACGGGACGCGCGTTGAAAACGTGGGCTGCGGTCACCTCCGCGCGATGCTCGAGCGACCCGAGGCGTACCAGACGCGGGCGCCCCTCGTTCGCGCGGTGCTGGGCGCGGTGTACAGGCTCGGCTGGCGCCGGCCCGAGGCGGTCGACCTCGAGGTGCTCGAGGGAGAGCACCACGAGCGCGCCGTGCTCGAGGTGAGGGTCGAGCGCGCGGTGCACGCGCACACGAGGGTGCCGATGGTCTCGCCGACGGCCGTGGGCGGAGGGGCGTTCGTGCTGCACCCGCAAGTCGAGGCGTGGATCCGCGAGGAGAGCGCGGACTTTCTCGCCGAACACGCGCCGAGCATCGTCGGAACGTCCGTGGACACCGGGCACCTGGCTCGCGAGATTCAAGCCGTGGGCGCTGTGCAGGTGCGGCAGACCCTGGGTCGACTCGCGCGACACCTGCCCGCGTACGAAGTGCTCTTTCACGCCGACGGAACCGCGAGCGTGCGGCTCGCGCGACCCGCCGCCGCTGCTACGCCGTGACGG